>CAIPLM010000298.1 GCA_903865895.1 uncultured Rhodospirillales bacterium
CGGCTGCTCACGCTGCGCATCGAGGATGGCGCGCGGGCGCTCGGCTATCACGTGCTGAACCTCGACGTGCGCGAGACCCAGGGCGCGGCGATCCGGCTCTATGAGGGGCTCGGCTATATCCGCTGGGGCGTGCATCCGGCCTATGCGCGGGTGGCGGGCAAGACCATCCAGGGCGTGCATTACTACAAGCTGCTGCAGCCCGGCGGGCGGATCGCGCCATGACCGGACGGCTGACCCTCTACCCCGCGATCGACCTCAAGGACGGCGCCTGCGTGCGGCTGCGCCGGGGCGAGATGGCGGATGCCACCGTCTATTCCGACGATCCCGGCGCCCAGGCGCGCGCCTGGCAGGCGGCCGGGTTCGCCTGGCTGCATGTGGTGGATCTCAACGGCGCTTTCGCCGGGCAGAGCGTGAATGCGGAGGCGGTGGCGGCCATTCTGGCCAATGCCACGATCCCCGTGCAGCTCGGCGGCGGCATTCGGGACATGGCGGGCATCGAGCGCTGGCTCGCCGCGGGCGTGCGCCGGGTGATCCTCGGCAGCGCGGCGGCGAAGAATCCGGGCCTGGTGCGCGCGGCCTGCAAGCGCTTCCCCGGCCGCGTGGCGGTGGGGATCGACGCGCGGGAGGGCTACGTGGCCGTCGAGGGCTGGGCCGAGACCTCGGAGCTGAAGGCGATCGAGCTCGCGTTGCGCTTCGAGGATGCTGGGGTGGCGGCGATCATCTACACCGACATTGCCCGGGACGGCATGCTGGGCGGGCTGAACGTGGAGGCGACGCTCGATCTCGCTTTCCAGATCTCCACCCCCGTGATCGCCTCGGGCGGCGTTGGGCGGTTGGCTGATCTCGCCGAGTTGAAGGAGCAGGCGGCCGGCGCCCGTGGGGTGATCGACGGGGTGATTGTCGGCCGCGCCCTGTATGACGGGCGGGTGGAACCGGCGGCGGCGCTCGCTCTGTTGGCGAGTTGAGCCGCGCCGGTTTCCGCTTGGCTTAGGCGCGGCGGCGGCGGAGTTTGATGGCGCCCGCGCCGCCAGCGAGGGCGATCAGCGCGGGGATGCCGGCGAGCGGCAGTGGCGCCGGTTTGGCGCCCTCGACTTCATTTTCATCATCGGACACGTTGCGGGCCGAAGCCAAGGCGCCGCTGTCGAAGGCGCCGGCTTGTACTGGCGCCGCGCTGGCGAGTGTCGGGCTCATGGCGGCGAGGGCGGCGATAGCGTAGAGAATGCGGATCATGGGGTCGGTCCTGATTTGAGGCATGAGGGTGATCGTCGACGCGTCCGCAGTGTTCCCCCACGGCCTGGCCAACACGGCGAGACAGCGCAACCGCCGTGCCACAACTTTTGGGCGAGTGAGGTTTCTGAACGTAACCTGATTGAACCTGAACGCGGGCTGACGGCGGGGGAGCGGCGGTGTGCATCGCAAAATGCGACGCATTCGCGGAGTGCGGTGCGCCATCCGGCGGGCCTGACCGGATCACTCCACGTATCATCCGTATCTTTTGCGGCTTGTACGCATAGGTGATGTTGGTATCGCGATCTTCGCTTGCCCGGACACGCCGGCAGGCCGCAAAACGCGCGCTCCCATCCCTGTTCCGATCGGGCGTTCCACCGTGTTGAAACTCCGTGTCATCCCCTGTCTCGACGTCAAGGACGGCCGCGTCGTCAAAGGCGTCAACTTCGTCTCGCTGCGCGACGCCGGGGATCCGGTGGAGCAGGCCGCGGTGTACGATGCGGCCGGCGCCGATGAGCTGACCTTCCTGGATATCACCGCCAGCCACGAGAACCGCGATACCATTCTCGACGTGGTGAGCCGTACGGCGGCCCGCGTGTTCCTGCCGCTCACCGTGGGTGGCGGCATTCGCACGGTGGAGGATATGCGCCGCCTGCTGCTGGCCGGCGCCGATAAGTGTTCGCTGAACTCGGCCGCCGTGGCGCGGCCGGAGTTCGTGGGTGAGGCGGCGCTGAAATTCGGCAGCCAATGCGTGGTGGTGGCGGTGGATGCCAAGCGGGTTGGGCCCGGGCAGTGGAGCGTGTTTACCCATGGCGGACGGCGCGACACCGGGATTGACGTGGTGGGCTGGTGCCGCCGGGTGGTGGAACTCGGGGCCGGTGAAATCCTGCTGACGAGCATGGACCGTGACGGAACCGGCGCGGGGTTCGATCTCGAACTGCTCCAGGCCGTGTGCGCGGCGGTGCGGGTGCCGGTGATCGCCTCGGGTGGCGTCGGCACGCTCGCCCACTTCGTCGAGGGGGCGCGGGCTGGGGCGACCGGGCTGCTGGCGGCCAGCGTGTTCCACTTCGGCACGTTCACGATATCGCAAGTCAAGGCGGCGCTGGATGACGCGGGGCTGCCGGTGCGGCTGCCGCGCGGCGGCCGGCAGGCGGCCTGAGGAGATACGAGATGGCGAAAAGCACCAAGAAGGCATCCCCGAAGAAGGCCCCGGCGAACAAGGCGGCGGTGAAGAAGGCGGCTGCCAGGAAAGTGGCCGTCCGGGAGGCTGCGTTGGTGGCGCCTGTGATTGAACCCATCGCGCCGCCGCCGCCGCGCGCGCTTGGCGCGTCCTCTGGCGTGCTCGACCGACTGTGGAGTGTCATCGACGGCCGTAGAGGGGCGAACCCGGAGGTGAGCCACTCCGCCCGGCTGCTTTCCCGTGGCACCGCGAAAGTGGCGCAGAAGTTCGGTGAGGAGGCGGTGGAGTGCGTGATCGAGGCGACGCTCGGCAATCCCGCGGGCGTGGTGGCCGAGAGCGCCGACGTGCTCTATCACCTGCTGGTGCTGTGGGTGGATGCCGGGATCAAGCCGGAGGACGTCTGGGCCGAGCTGCTGCGCCGCGAGGGCGTTTCCGGCATCGCCGAGAAGGC
>CAIPLM010000299.1 GCA_903865895.1 uncultured Rhodospirillales bacterium
GGGATCGACCCAGAAGCCGGGATGGGCGCCGTCGAGCAGCATCCTGCTGGCGCGGCGGATGGCGGCCGGGCCTTCGCGGGTGCCGGCCCGGTTGGTTGTGCCGATATCGAGGGGCACGCCGGCGACCGAAAAGGCGGCGGGTCGGCAGGAAATGGGCAGGCCGAAGAAGCCGGGCGCCGTCGCGAAGGTGGGAATACCGGCCATTGGTCGCTCCTGCTGGCGGTGCGGGTGAAGCAGCGCGCGATTTAGGGGCCGCCGATGCGGTCTGGCAAATACGGCTGGATGAAGATTTGCCTTGCCAGCGGGCGCGGGAAGGCCATGGTCGTGCTGCGTCCGCATGGAGGAGCGATAATGTCTGGGTCCATCGAGGTGCAAACCGCCGAGCCGATCGTGGCGAGTGGCCAGATCATGGCGCTGCGGTTGTTCGACGTCGCCTACGCGATCGACCTCACCGCCGCCGAGGCGCTGTGGACCCGCCATACCGCCGGCGGGGCCAGCCGGGCGCGCCTCGCGGTCACGCCGCCCAAGGCTATGGCATTCGGGGTGCCGCCGCTCAGCATCGTGCTCGATCCGCTCATGCTCACGATCGACGGGGTCGCGATGGCGGCCAGCATCACCGCGCGGTTGTATGATTTCGGCGCCGTTACCCTCGCATTGCGGGTGCGGGCGGATGGGCTGCCATGGCGCGCCTTCGCCGAGCGGGTGAACGCGGCCGAGCGCTGCCTGGCCGGCCCCGACGGCGCGGCGGTGTGGGACAAGGCGGTGGGCGCCGTGCGGAGCGTCGTCGCCGCGGCGCTGGAGCGCCCGGCGGCCTCGGACCTCACGGAGGATTACCTGATCGCCGTGGTGCATGGCTTCGATACGCCGCTGACGGCGGCACAGGTGCTGGCGCGCGCCGATCTCGTGCCGCTGCTGTCCGGCGAGACCCGCCGGCTCTCGGATGCCGCGCGCAATGACCTGCTGCGGCGGCAATTCTCGTACTACGAGGATGATCTCGTCGTGCTGACCTGGGACCGCGCCTTCGTCTACGAGCCGCGCGGTGATTCGGACGTGGCGGATGTCCTCGAGGTCGCCAACGTGCAGCTGCTCGAAATGCGCTACTATGACGAGTTGCTCGATGACGAGCTGCCACGGATGAACGATTTGGTGGAGACCGCGCGTGGCGGGCTCAACGTGCTGGCATCGCGCCGCTATGCCGGGCTCGCCCGCAAGCTCTACACGCTGGTCGCCGACGTGACCGAACTGACCGAAAAAGTCGACAACGCCTTGCAGGTGACCGAGGACGTCTACCTCGCGCGGGTCTATGGCGCGGCGCTCGACCTGTTCCGCGTCGGGCTGGTCAGCGCCGCGGTGCATCGCAAGCTCGCCATCATCCGCGATACCTACACGGCGCTCTACGACGAGGCCTCGAGCGCGCGCACCGAGCTGATGGAAGCGGCGATCCTGCTGCTGATTTTCGTTGAACTGATCATCGCGATCACCCGGTGACGGACGCGCGGCGCAACGCTTGTTCATCAAACTGTCTCGATTGACGCGCTGCCCGCGTTCGGGGGGCGGGATATACATCGCGCAACCCAACCGGAGATGACGAAATGCTGTTTCGTGTGGCCCTGACCGCCGCGCTGCTGGCTTCCCCCATGGCGATGGCGCAAACGATCTACCCGCTCACCCGCGCCGAGATCCTTGCCGGCGCGAAGTTCGATCTCAAGGTGGAATTCCCCGGCGCGCCGTCCGCCAGTAAGGTGACGATCAACGGGCGTGATGCGGCCGAAGTGATCGGCACCGCCGCCAAGATCGTCCCGAATGAGGACGGACTGGGCCATACCGCCTACTGGATCCGCGACGCCAGCCTCAAGGCCGGCCGCTACACCGTCGAGGCGACCGCCGAGGGCAAGAGTTCGAAGGTGACCTGGGAAGTGTTCGCGACGCGCCCGCGGGTGGCGCGCAACGTGATCCTGTTCATCGGCGACGGCCTGTCAATCGCCCACCGCACCGCGGCGCGCATCGTCAGCAAGGGCATCTCCGAGGGCCGCTACGGCGGCGAACTGGCGATCGACACCATGCCCAACATGGCGCTGATCTCCACCGCCGGCACCGACAGCATCGTCACCGACAGCGCCAACTCGATGAGCGCCTACACGACCGGCCACAAATCCTGCGTCAACGCGCTGGGCGTCTATTGCGCCAAGAACAAGGGCACGCTCGATCACCCCAAGGTCGAGACCATCTCGGAGCTGGTGAAGCGCCGCCTCGGCATGGCCGTTGGCGTGATCACCAATACCGAAATCGAGGACGCGACGCCGGCCGGCATGGTCGCGCATACGCGCCGCCGCTCCGACTACAACGATATCGTCGAGATGTTCTACAAGGTGAAGCCCGAGGTGATCATGGGCGGCGGATCGCCCTGGTTCCTGGCCAAATCCACTAATGGTTCGCGCCGCACCGATGAGATCGACTATCTCAAGAAGTTCGAGGAGGCGGGCTATGCCGTCACCGAGACCGACACGGCGATGAAGGCCGCGGCCGCCAAGCCGCAGACCCGCCGCATGCTGGGCCTTTTCAACACCTCCAACATCGATGGCGCGCTCGATCGCATGGTCCTCAAGAAGGGCACCGTGGCGCGCTTCCCCGACCAGCCCGATCTGGCCGACCAGGTGAAGGTGTCGCTTGACGTGCTGTCGCGCAGCGACAAGGGCTTCCTGCTGATGGTGGAGAGCGGCCGCATCGACAAGTATTCCCACTCGATGGACCCGGAGCGGGCGATCTTCGACACGATCATGCTCGACAACGCGGTCAAGCTCGCCAAGACCTTCGCCGCCGTACGCAACGACACGCTGGTGATCGTGGTGGCCGACCATGCTCACCCGATCTCGGTCATCGGCACCTATGACGACAGCCGGCCCGGCACCGCGCCGCGCGACAAGCTCGGGGTCTATGCCGAAGCGCTGCCGCCGAACTATGCCCCGGCCAACGCGCAGGGCTATCCGCCGAGCATGGACGTCTCGCGCCGCGTCGCCCTCGGGTTTGCCGCCTTCCCTGACAACTGCTTCAACGCCAAGCCCTATCTCGACGGGGAGAACAACCCGGCGGTTGCCGGCAAGGAAAAGGGCACCTACGTCGCCAATGAGCAGAACTGCAGCCGGCCGGGCGCCGTGCGGATCGAGGGGAATCTGCCGAAGGATGCTTCGAGCGAAACCCATTCGGGCGATGACGTGCTGCTGACCGCCATGGGCCCGGGCTCCGACGCCTTCCACGGCCGCCTCGACAACACCCGCGTGTTCCGCGTCATGGTCAACGCGCTGGGCCTGGGCACGCGTTGAGGCGCCGCGCGCTTCTCGGCGGATTGATCGCGAGCTCCTCCGCCCGGGCGGAGGGGCCGCGGCCCCTCCGCTTCGAGGCGCTCTACAAGAGTTTCGGCATTCGCGGCCTGGTGTTCGCGGATGAGGTGGTGGGGCTCTCCGGCAAGCCGGTCGCGATGACCGGCTTCATGGCCCCGCCACTGAAAGCCGAAAGCAGCTTCTTCGTGTTGACCCGCGAGCCCCTTGCGCTTTGTCCGTTCTGTCAGAGCGACGCCGACTGGCCGCTCGATATTGTCGTGGTCTATCTGAGGCGGGTGGCGCCATTGGTTGACGCGGGCACCAGAATCAGCGTGACCGGCCGGCTCGAGGCGGGATCCTGGACCGACCCCGAGAGCGGGTTCGTCAGCCAGTTGCGGATCGTCGACGCGACGTTCCGCGCGGGGTGAGACGATGCTGACTCTGCACAACGTGTGTGTCCGCGTCGGTGACCTCACGGTGCTGGATGCCATCTCCCTCGCCGTTCCGCCAGGCCGCTGCATCGGCATCTCCGGCCCTTCGGGCTCGGGGAAGACGACGCTGCTGCACGCCGCCGGCATGCTGCTGCGGCCGAGCGAGGGGTCCGTCACATGGCAGGGAGCGGTGCCGCGCGATCCGGTACGCTGGCGGCGCGAGACGGCGGGCTTTGTATTTCAGGATTTCTGCCTGGTGCCGGAGTTGTCAGCGCTGGCCAATGTGCTCCTTCCCCTGCGGTTCGCGGCGTTCTGGGCCGGCGAAGCGGCCGGGCGTGGCCGGGTATTGCTAGCGGATATGGGGATCGCGCATCCCGATCGCCGCGCCGGGGTGCTTTCGCGCGGCGAGCAGCAGCGCGTCGCGATTGTCCGTGCCGTACTAAACGCACCCTCGATGATCCTCGCCGATGAGCCAACCGCGAGCCTCGATGCGGCAACCGGCAGGATGGTCGGGGCATTGCTGATCGGCGCGGCGCGGCGCACCGGGGCGGCGTTGTTGGTGGTGAGCCACGATCATGCGCTGCTGGCGGAAATGGATGAGGTCCACACCTTGCGGGAAGGACGGCTGACATGAACCCCTTCCCGATGGTGCTGGCGGATTGGCGGGCTATGCGCGGTACCGCCTTCGGCTGCATCCTGCTGGTGGCGCTGGCGGTGGCGATCGGCGTCGCGGTGGGGGCCCAGGAGCGCGCATTGCGCCAGGCGAGCGCCCGCGCCTCCGATGACTTCGCCCTGCTGATCGGCGCCCCGGGCAGCCAGACCAACCTGGTGCTGACGAGCGTGTATCTGCAACTCGAGGCGCTGCCGCTGATCGATGGCGCCGTGCTGAACCGGCTGGCGGCGGATAAGCGGGTCGCCGCCGTGGCGCCGATCGCGTTCGGCGACGTGGTGAACGGCTATCCCGTCATCGGCACGACGGCGAACTTCGTCACCCGCTGGGGGCGCCTCGCCCCGGCGGAAGGCAGGGTGTTCGCCGACGAGGACGAGGCGGTGCTGGGGAGCGACGTACGCCTGGCCATGGGCGCCGACATCACGCCCGCCCACGGCGTCGGCGGGCATCCCGGCGAGGCCGATCCCGACGAGGCCGGGCACAAGCATGAGGGGGTGGTCTACAAGGTGGTCGGGCGCCTGCCGCCCACCGGCACGCCGTGGGACCGGGCGATCCTGATCCCCGTGGAAAGCGTGTGGGAAACCCATGGGCTCGGCAACGGGCACGCCAGCGATCCGGCGCCACTCGGCCTGCCGTTCGACGCCAAGACAATGCCGGGCGTGCCGGCGATCGTGGTGAAGCCGGTGGGGGTGGCGGATGCCTATGCGCTGCGCGGGCAATATCGCCAGGGCGGCACGATGGCGCTGTTTCCAGCGGAGGTGCTGGTCTCGCTTTATCGCAATCTCGGCGATGTCCGCGCCGTGCTGGTCATCGCCTCGGCGTTGAATGACGGGTTGTTGTTCCTCTCCGTGCTGCTGCTGGTCGTCGTGCTGATCGGGCTGCGGCGCCGGCGTTATGCCGTGCTGCGGGCGCTGGGCGCGCCGGCCAGCTATGTGCTGCTGGTGGTGTGGCTCGGCACGACCGGTTTGATCGCCGCGGGGTGCCTGCTCGGCTTCGCGCTGGGCTGGGCGGGCTCGGCCGTGGCCGGCGCCCTGGTGGCGGCGCGCACCGGGCTCACGGTGGCGGCCGCGCCCGGCCTCGACGA
>CAIPLM010000300.1 GCA_903865895.1 uncultured Rhodospirillales bacterium
AAAAAATCCACCGAGTTCGCAACAGTTGAACGAATAGAAGCGGCGCCTCGGCCAATGCGAATCAATGATGCGCAACTTATCGGCATCGCGAGCTAAAATTACGTCGTGGCGTTACGAAATTCTCTTTTCCGCAGCCTGCTATAGGTCACTTTTGGCAGGCGCCGGAATGTCGACCGGCGGGAGACTGCGAGGCGACAGGACTACCCTCACCCCGACCCTCTCCCGCGAGGGCGGGAGAGGGAGTTCTCCATATGGATCGGGAATCAACTGCTCCCCAGTTTCCGCGAGGCTGTGACCCAACGGATAGTAGTTTTTTGGTTCTTTTTTTCAAAAAGAACCCCTTCCTATCATCTTTCCGTCAACCTTTTCTGATGCTTGCGCGGCCAGCTTGATGTATGAGTCGCGCCATGTCCGTGATGCCCATGATATTGCGCCGGTTCCTCCCGCTGCTGGTGGTGTGCGGGCTGGCAGCTTGCGGGGCTAGCCGTAGCGCCCCTACTCCGGCCGCCGCTTCGGCGCCGGCGGGGAGTCGTCATCCTGGGCTGACCTGTGCGCCGTTTGCGCGGGAGTTGTCGGGCATTGCGTTGTATGGCGATGCGGCGACCTGGTGGGATAGTGCGAACGGTCAGTACAAGCGCGGCAGCAAGCCGGTGGTGGGGGGGGTGCTGGTGTTCCGGCGGTCTTCGCGGTTGCCTTCGGGGCATGTGGCGGTGGTTTCGCGGATTTTGACGCCGCGGCAGGTTCAGGTGTTCCAGGCCAATTGGGTGCCCAATGAGTTGGATCGCGATCAGTTGGTGGTGGATGTGTCGGAGAGGAATGACTGGTCGGTGGTGCGGGTGTGGTATCCGCCGGTGAACCAGCTTGGCGTGAATGAATATGCCGCCTACGGGTTTGTGCTGCCGCCGCGGCCGGCGAGTTATGACGAGTTGGCCCAGGCGGTGCAGCCGGCGGCGGTGTACGCGATCAGCGCGCGGGGGCGGCAGCCGCCGCGGGCGCGGACGTTTGGTGGGTGAGGCGGCATCGCGATTTTTAGGAAAAAATTTAGTCGGCGCGCTTGACTTTGATCCTTGTTCGCTTTATGTTCGAGCGATCAATGGTTCAAGGAGTGTCGCATGCCGCCCGCCCCGTTTTCACCCCAGGAGATTTTGCGCCGGCTCGTGCTGCGCCTGATCCTGATGGTGGAATCTGCCGTGTCGGCGCGGGTGCGGGGGCGGTTGGCGCGGGAATTGGCGCGGGCGGAGCGTCATGCGGCGCTGCTGGCCGATCCGGACTTCTGGGCGGACCCGCGGACGGCGGGGAAGGCGGCGGAGGTGGCGCGCGTGGTGGGCGATGCCGGTCGGCGGGCGTGGGTGCGGCGGATGATCTGGCCGTTGCGGGTGCGGCGGCTGCGCGGGTGCGCGCGGGGGGTGGCGTATGGCGATTGGGGTGGCCGATGTACGGGCTTGTGGGGGTTGGGCGGCGTTGCGGGTTGGCTCGCGGCTGCCCCCCTCACCCCGGCCCTCTCCTCCCATTGGGGGGAGAGGGAGCAGGATGGTGCTTGCAGGGCGGCGGCGGAGGGGGGCTTCCGGCGGCGATGGCGTGTGTACGCGCGGCGGCCTTCCAACGGGTGGTGCGGCTGGGCTAAACCTGTTCCGCCCTTGGAGATAGCGCGATGCATGTGAGCCATGACGATTTGCTGAGCGACGTGCTCGGGCTGCTGGCCGGCGAGCATGATCCGATCGCCAATGCCGCCAATGTCGCGGCCGCCATTTGGCAGCACATGGCGGAGATCAACTGGGCGGGGTTCTACCTGCGCCAGGGCGAGACGCTGGTGCTTGGGCCGTTCCAGGGCAAGCCGGCCTGCGTGCGCATTCCGCTCGGCCAGGGCGTCTGCGGCACGGCGGCGGCCAGCGGGATGACGCAGGTGGTGGCGGATGTGCACGCCTTCCAGGGCCATATCGCCTGCGATTCTGCCTCCAACTCCGAGATCGTGGTGCCGCTGATCCGGGGCGGCCAGGTGATCGGGGTGCTCGATATCGACAGCCCGCGCTTCGGCCGCTTCGGCGCCGCGGAGCAGGCGCTGTGCGAGCAGATCGCCGCCGCCTACGTCGCCTCCCTCGCGGCGTGAGGCGGCTCGGCGCCCTTCTCCTTCTGCTGCTCGCCGCCGCCGCCCCCCCGCCGGCGGCGAAGAAGCCGGCCGCGCCGGCGGCGACTGTGCCGGCGGCCAAGCCCGCCGATATTGCCGAGCAGCTTGCCATGCTCGCCTTTGACGCCAATCCGCAATGGGCGGTCCCAGCCCGCGGCGTGTTCTCGCGGTGGTCAGGCCCGCTGCGCCTGTTCGTGTTCGGCCGCGCCGAGGATCGCGCGGATGCCGGCGAGGCGCTGCGGGCGCTGGCGCGGCCGAGCGGGTTGTCGATGCGCCAGGTCAGCGAGAAGGAGGTGGCGCGGACGCCGCCCAATGCCTTCCTGGTCGCGGACGAGAAGCTGGCCGCTGCCTTCCGCGGGCCGCTGCGCGATATGCTGCGCAACGCGTTCCTCGATGACGAGGCGGCGGTGGACGGGTTCATTGCCGGGGTGGTCGAGACCTCACCGTGCTGGGTGTTGCCGGTGTGGACCGGGCCGGATCGGGTGGTGCTGAAGGCCGCGGTGATCGGGGTGGACGCACGGCGGCCGCGGGTGGAGAGCAAGGCCTGCATCCTGCGGGCGCTGGGCGGCGGCATCGGGCTGCTGGGGCCGGGCGCCTACCTGCCGGCCAGTGCCTTCGCTCCCCAGGGCGCGGCGCGGCTCTCGCGTGACGATGACCGCATGCTGCGGGTGATGTACGGCAAGGCGTTGCGGCCCGGCATGGGGCGCGAGGCGCTGGTGGCCGACGCCGCCAAGGCGCTCGGCGCGTCCGCCGCGAAGTCCAGCGGGAAGGCGCCCGCCAAGAAATCCGCGAAGCCGCATGCGAAGCCGGCGCCGCCACCATGAGCCTCTATCGCGCCGTGCTCGCGCTGCCCGGCGTGGCCCCCCTGCTGGTGGCGGCGACGCTGGCACGGCTGGCCGGGCGGATGTTCCTGGTGGTGCTGGTGCTCTACGCCCTCGCGCGCTTCGGCGATGCGGAGGTGGCGGGCTGGGCCGGCTTCGCAGCGCTGATCCCCGGCCTCGTCGCCAGCCCCCTGGCCGGCGCGCTGCTCGATCGGCTGGGCGCCGGGCGGATGATCATCGCCGACCTCGTGATTTCCGCCCTGTGGCTCGCCGTGCTGGCGGCGGCCGAGGCCAAGGGCGCGATGACGGCGCCGCTGCTGCTGGCCCTCGCCGCGCTCTACGGGGTGACGACGCCGCTCAGCACCGCCGGGGTGCGGGCGATCCTGCCGCGGCTGGTGCCGGAGGCGGCGCGCGACGCGGTCAACGCGCTGGATACCACGGTGAATGCCGCCGTGGATCTCGCCGGGCCGCTGATCGCCGGGCCGGCGCTGGGGTTGCTGGGTGCCCCCGCCGCCTTCGGGCTGATCGCGCTGCTCTACGCCGTCGCCGCGCTGGCGGGGCTTCGGGTGCTGTCGCGCGACGTGCCGGCCGGCGTGGCCGTATCGGCCGGGCTGTTTGCACAGGCGTTGGCGGGCGTGCGGCTGGTGGCGGCGCATCGGGTGCTGCGCGGGGTGGCGCTCTCCTACGGGCTGCAAATGGTGAGTTGGGGGATGATGCTGGTGATCGTGCCGGTCGCGGTCGCCGCGGCGATTGGGGCTGGCCCGGCGGCGGAGAGCCTGACCGGGGGGCTATGGGCGGTCGCCGGCGCGGCGGGGATCGTGGGGGCGTTGAGCGCCGGGCGGTTCGGTATCATCGGCCGCGAGGGGGCGGTGATCGCGCTCGGCGGGCTCGCCACCGCGATTGCGCTGTTCCCGCTCGCCGGCTTCGGCCTCCCCGGGCTGCTGGCCGGGATGCTGCTGATGAATTTCGCCGCCGGGCCGGTGGACGTCGCGGTGCTGACGCTGCGCCAGCGCCGCACCGAGCCGGCGATGCTGGGCCGGGTGATCGCGGTGTCGATGAGCTTCAACATGTGCGGCCTGCCGATCGGCTCGGCGCTTGGCGGCATGCTGGCCGCGCATTCCTTGCCGCTCGCCTTGGCCGGCGCCGCGCTGGCCAGCCTGGCCTCGGCGATGCTGGCCCGGGCGCTGTTGCGGTCGGAGTTGGGGCATCGGTGTTTGTCCTGATGCGACCCCCCTCAAATCCGGCTATGCTCACCCTATATGTTTCGCTGACGAGACCCCATTCACAGGGATTGCAGACCATGTTCCGCCGTTTCGCCTTCCTCACCGCCGCCGCATTGGTGTTCGCCATGGCCATCGCGCCGGGTGACGCCCTCGCCCGCGCCGGTGCCGGCACGTCCTCGGGCAGCCGTGGAACGCGCACCTACACCGCGCCCCCCTCGACCGGCACGGCGAGTTCGGCCGCGCCGATGCAGCGCAGCATGACGCCGCAATCGGCACCCTCGCAGTCCTTCGCCGGCGCGCCGGCCGCCGCCCCCTTCGGCGCCACGCTCGGCGGGCGCTCGCCGTTCATGTCCGGCCTGATGGGCGGCCTGCTCGGCGCCGGGATCGGCGGGCTGCTGTTCGGCGGCGGCATGTTCCACGGCATGCATGGTTTCGCCGGGTTCTTCGGCTTCCTCATCCAGATCTTCCTGGTGGTGATCGTCGGCCGGCTGATCTGGAGCTTCTTCCGCTCGCGCCGCATGCAGCCGGCGATGGCCGGCGGCCCGCAGGGGTATGAGCGGACCGCCCAGGGCATGGCCGGCGGCAGCGCTGGCGGCGCGCCGCCGGTGGCAATCACCCCGGCCGACTACCACGGCTTCGAGGAGGTGCTGCACGGCGTGCAGGCCGCCTGGTCCGCGCATGACCTCGGGGCGATGCGCCAGCTCGCCTCGCCGGAAATGGCCAGCTACTTCGCCGAGCAGATGACCGAGCAACGCAGCGCCGGCGTGGTGAACACCGTCACCGACGTGCATCTTGAGCAGGGCGACCTCTCCGAGGCCTGGGCCGAGGGCGGGCGCGAATACGCCACGGTGGCGATGCGCTTCTCGATGATCGACGTCACCCGCGATGGCGCAGGCCGCGTGGTCGATGGCGACCCGGTGCGCCGCAGCATGGCGACCGAGTTCTGGACCTTCCTGCGGGTTCCCGGCGGCCGCTGGGTGCTCAGCGCGATCCAGCAGGCGCGCTGAGCCGCCGCGGGATCAGCCGATCCCGCGCGCCGCGACGATCTCCGCCATGCGGCGGAACAGCGGCACGGCGGCATCGAGATCGGCGATGCGCAGCTTCTCCTGCGGGGTATGCGCCTCGCCGATATCGCCCGGCCCCATGATGACGCAGGGGGCGAGCGCCTGCAGTTCCGAAGCATCGGTGCCATAGGGTGCGGTGAGCGGCGCCTGGTTGGTTTGCGCGGCGCAGAGCGCGATCAGCGGATGGCTGGCGGGCAACTCCGGCGGAAACCCCTCGCGCGCCTCGGCCAGCGCCAGCCCAGCCCGTGCGGCAGCGCCCCGCACCGCATCAAGCACGGGGGTGGGGTCCAGCCTGGCGCTGTAGCGGAATTTGATGCGCACGGTGGATTTCGGGACGGTGACGTTCACCGCCGCGCCGTGATTGTCGATGGTGAGGTTGAAGTCGCTGAACGGCGGGTCGTAGTCGGCGTCATGCAGGGTGGGGTCGGTGCGCAGGCGGAGGTAGACCGCCTTCATCTCGGCGAGGAATTCCACGAGGTCCCAATTGGCGTTGCGGCCTTTGCCGGTGCTGCTGTGGGCCTGGATGCCGGTGGCGACCGCGGTGAAGGCGATATGGGCGCGATGGCCGCGCACCGGGCGCAGCCGCGTCGGCTCGGCCACGATGATCGCCGCCGGTTTCGCCCGCCGCGCGAGGTCGGAGCGGGCGGCGATGATGCGGGCGCCGGCTTTGGTGGTCTCCTCGTCGGTGGTGAGCAGCAGCGTCACCGGCATATCGGCCGGCAGGGAGCGCGCGGCGACGATGCAGGCGGCGACGGGGCCCTTCATGTCGGTGCTGCCCAGGCCGTGCAGGAAGCCATCGGCGATGCGGCCGGACCAGGGGTCCTCGCTCCAGCCGGTATCGGGCACGGTGTCCATATGGCCGGAAAAAGCGATGCCGCCCCCTTTTTGAAAACTGGTGCCGCCGCGATGGGCGACGAGGGCGCGCTTGGGCACCAGATTGTCGTCGAGATAGTCCAGCCGCTCGATCTCGAAGCCCGCCAGCTCGTGCTCGATGCGCTCGGCGAGCGGCACGTTGGAGACGAAGCTGCGGCTGTCGATGGCGACCAGGGCGCTGGCCAGGGCATGCAATTCGGATGGCATCGGTTGACCTCGTGGACGGGCGGCGGCAGCCTGACGGCAACAGGAGAGCTGAGCAATGGACGTCGCCTATCTCGACCCGCGCAGCGGTGCAACCTTCGCCATCGACGCACCGCGCTGGTGCGGCGACGGCCATGCGCCGCTGTTGCTGACGCCGATGCGAGGCATCACCCGCGATCAGATCGACAGGAGCACCCGCAGCCTGTGGCGCTATCGGGCGAGTTTTCCGGTGCAGGTCGTCGATCCCATCACCATGGGCGAGGGCTGCACGCCGCTGGTGGCGCGGCGCATCGCCGGCGCCGAGGCGCTGATCAAGTGCGAATGGTTCATGCCCACCGGCTCCTTCAAGGATCGCGGGGCGAGCGTGATGCTCTCCATCCTGCGCCAGCAGGGCATCTCCGAGGTGCTGGAGGACAGCTCCGGCAATGGCGGCGCCGCCGTCTCATGCTACGCGGCGGCCGGCGGCATGCGTGCGACCATCATGGCGCCCTCCTCCACCAGCCCGGCCAAGACGGTGCAGATGCGCGCCCATGGCGCCACCGTCGAACTCATCCCGGGCTCCCGCCAGGCGGCGTCGGACGCCGCGGTGGCGCGCTCGGCGGAGGTGTTCTACGCCAGCCACAACTGGCAGCCCTTCTTCCTGCAAGGCACCAAGACGCTGGCCTATGAGCTGTGGGAGGATCTCGGCTTCCGCGCGCCGGACAATGTGATCGTGCCCTGCGGCGCCGGCTCCAACGTGCTGGGCTGCGAAATCGGTTTCGCCGAGCTGCTGCGCGCCGGCGAGATCGACGCCATGCCGCGCATCTTCGCCGCCCAGCCCGCCAATTGCGGCCCCATCGCCGCCGCTTTCCTGGAGGGGATCGACACCATGCCGGACCGCCCGGTGCTGCCGACCATGGCCGAGGGCACCGCGATCGCCCAGCCGCTGCGGCTGCGCGAATGCCTGGGCGTGCTGCGCGAGACCGGGGGCGGGGCGGTGCTGCTGTCCGAGGCCGAGATCGCCGCCGCCACACTGGAACTGGCCGGCATGGGCATCTACGCCGAGCCGACGAGCTGCCAGGCCGCCGCCGCCTTCGCCCGGCTGCTGGAATCGGGCGCCATCACGCCGGAGCAGACCACGGTGATCGTGCTCACCGGCAGCGGTCTCAAATCCACCCCGCGCATCGCCGAGCTGCTGGGAGTCGCGCTGTGAGCCGGCGCATCGCCCTGCTGGGCTTCTCCATCGAGTGCAACCGCTTCGCCCCCGTGGCGCACGAAAAGGACTTCGCGGAGAAGACGCTGTTCCGCGGCCCCGCCATGCTCGCCGAGGCCCGCGCCGCGGCCCCCCGCATGCTCGCCGAACTGCCAGGCTTCGTCGCCGACATGGATGCGGCCGGCCCCTGGGAGCCGGTGCCCCTGGTGATCGCCATGGCCGAGCCCAACGGCCCGACCGAAAGCGGCTTCTTCCGCGCCTTGCTGGCGGAGATGGAGGCCGGCCTGCGCGCGGCCGGGCGTCTCGATGGCGTCTATTGCGTGATGCATGGCGCCGGGCTGGTGGAGCATGACGACGACCCCGAGGGCACCATCCAGACCATGGTGCGATCCATCGTCGGCCCGGATGTCCCGGTGGTCGCCAGCTACGACCTGCACGGCAATATCTCGGACGCTGACATCGCCACCATCAACGGCTTCGTCGGCTACCGCACCAACCCGCATATGGACATGCGGGAATGCGGCATCGAATCGGCGCACCTGCTGCGCCGGCTGCTGGACGGCACGAAAACCCATATCGCCAAGGTCCGCCTGCCGATCGTGCCGCCGACGGTGACGATGCTGACCGGCAAGGACGCGCCGAACCGCCCCTATGGCGAGCTGATCGATCTCGGCCAGCAGCGCATGGCCGAGCCGCCCTACGCCGGGCGCGTGCTCAACGTCTCCGTCATGGGCGGCTTCGCCTTCGCCGATACCGCGTTCAACGGCCTCACCGCCGTGGTGACGGCCACCGACCAGGACGCCGCGGAGGCGGTGGCGATGGAGATCGCCACCGCCGGCTGGGCGCGCCGGGCGCAGTTCCACCCCCGGCTCACCAGCCTCGCCGAGGCGGTGGAACTCGCCCGCCACGCCGGGCACAACGGTAAGCCGGCCCTGGTATTCGCCGATGTCGCCGATAACCCCGGCGGCGGCGGCCGGGGGAACACGATGTTCATCCTGGAAGCCTTCCACGCCGCCGGCATCAGCGGCGCGCTGTGCGGCGTGATCTTCGACCCCACCCTCGCCGCCGAGGCGCATCGCCTGGGCGAGGGCGCCCATTTCACCGCGCATTTCAACCGCGCGGCCGATTCCGACTTCTCCAAGCCCTTCGCCGCCCCCGCCGTGGTGCGCCGCCTGCATCCCGGCCCCGTGCAATGCCGCCGCGGCATTTTCGCCGGCTCCATCGTCGATCTCGGCCCCTCCGCGGCGATCGATCTCGACGGGATCACCGTGGTGGTGATCTCACAGCGCGTGCAATGCGCCGACCCCGCGTTTTTCGAATCCTTCTGGCTCGATATCGGCGCGGCCAAGGTGGTGCACGTGAAATCCCGCGGCCATTTCCGCGGCGGCTTCGACGAGTTCTTCAAACATGCGCAGGTGATCGAGGTGGACACGCCCGGCCTCACCTCGCCGATGCTCGCCCATTTCGCCTGGCGCCATCTGCCGCGCCCGGTGATGCCGATCGACGGCCACACCACCTGGACGGGGGCCACACCATGAAACTCTCGGCACTCCCCACGCCCTGCCTGGTGCTCGATCGCGGCATTCTCGCCCGCAACCTCGATACCATGGCCCGCGCCGTCGCCCGCCACAGCACGGCGCTGCGCCCGCACATGAAGACGGCCAAGTCGATCGACGTGGCGCGGATGGCACTCGGCACGCCCCTGGCGCAAACCGCGGGGATCACGGTCTCCACCCTGGCGGAGGCGGAATACTTCCTGTCGCACGGCATCACCGACCAGCTCTACGCCGTCGGCATCACGCCGCAGAAGCTGGAGCGGGTGGCGGAGCTGAACGGCACCGCAGGCGACATCAAGATCATCACCGACGACCCCGACGTCGCCACCGCCATCGCCGCCCACCCGGCCGGCGCGCGTACGCTGATCGAGATCGACTGCGGCGAGGGGCGCGGCGGCATCGGCCCTGACAGCCCGGCCGTGCTGGAGATCGCGTCGCGCCTCGGCCCGCGGCTCGCCGGCATCATGACGCATGCCGGCCACTCCTACTCCGGCCGCTCGATCGCCGACATGGCCGCCATCGCCGAGACCGAACGCCAGGGCGCCATCATCGCCGCCGAGCGCCTGCGCGCCGCCGGCCATGCCTGCCCCATCGTCTCGATGGGCAGCTCCCCCACCGCGCTCTACGCCGGCAGCCTGGCCGGCATTACCGAGGTGCGCGCTGGCGTCTACATGCTGGGAGACCTGTTCCAGGCCGAAATCGGCACCCACGGCCCCGCCGATATCGCGGTCACCGTGCTCACCAGCGTGATCGGCCGGCGGCCAGCCGAGCGGCGGATCGTGGTGGACGCCGGCGGCATCGCCCTCTCGAAAGACCGCAGCACCGAGTCCGCCCCGCATGACTGGGGGTTCGGCCACGCGCGAGACATCATGGGCGAACCGACCCTCGGCCACGCCCTGGTGAAACGCGCCAACCAGGAACACGGCATCATCGACCTCGACCCCACGTTGCCCGACCCCGGCTTCCGCATTGGCGACAAGCTCCGCATCGCCCCCAACCACGTCTGCATGACCTCCGCCGCGCATGACCGCTACTTCGTGGTGGACGGCTCGGACGAGGTGATCGCCGTGTGGCGCCGGATCAACGGCTGGTAACACCGGTGACATTCTCCGGCCCTCCCCATTGCGGCGCCCCTCAGCTTTACCTATAACCCGCCGCGCTACTCGGAGAGGTGACAGAGTGGCCGATTGTGACGGTCTCGAAAACCGTTGTACGTGCAAGCGTACCGTGGGTTCGAATCCCACCCTCTCCGCCAACAACTAATCTGTTGATTTTGCTTGATATTTTCTCTGGGTCGAGTGCCTTGCAAGCCTCGGAAACGACGCACTCATTGCGGCGATGATCCTAAATACCGGTCCTGAGAGACGGTCTCGGTCCGCGAATAGCGCGATGATATCGCTGAATATCTCTGAGCGGCCCTTCGCATGGTACCAGTTGCCGCGCCGTCGTTTGAGCATCGTCAACGCGTACCATGGAGAAGAGACGCCCCGCTCTGCAGCGGGGCGTTTGGAGAACCGTGGTTTGTCATACCAACGGCCCTAAACATTGACACATGTCCAGTGACGATGGCCTATTGATGTTATGCGGGTTGGTTCATTGACGAGGAATTTCCATGCGTCGGCGCAAGCTGCGACGATAGCGTCGTAGCTATCCCAGACGAGTCGGCTGAGCTTGTTGGCGTGCAGGTAATCCCAGACGTTCTCCATGGTGTTCAGTTCCGGCGCGTAGGGCGGCAATCTGAGCAGGGTGATGTTTTTGGGGACACGCAACGCGCCACCCGATTGATGCCATCCGGCCCCGTCACAGATCAGCCCGGCATGGGCACCTGGCACGACCTGCGTGTTGATCTCGCTGAGTTGCTCGTTCATGGCGTCGATGTTGACAGCGGGCATGATGATGGCGGCACCGACGCCGCGAGCGGGGCAGATGGCACCGAACAGATGCACGGAGTCATGGCGGTTGTCGCGCAGCATGGGCGGCCGAGAGCCGACCGGCGCCCAGACGTAGGCGATCGAACCCTTCTGGCCGATGCGGGCTTCATCCTGGAACCATATCTCCAGCGGCTTGCCAGTCGCCGCTGAACCGCCCCGGATTTCCCGGAGACTGTTTGGCTTGAGTCACGCTGCCATATCTGGCTGTTCGAGCATAGCGTTGTAGCGGTCTGAACCGCCCCGGGTTTGTCGGAGGCTCCAACTCCTGAGAAGGTGGAGCGATGACAAGCAAGACAACGAACAAGTTTTCCCCTGAGGTGCGCGATCGTGCGGTTCGGATGGTGCTGGATCACGAGCGTGAGCATTCGTCACGCTGGGCGGCGATCGTCTCGATCGCGGCCAAGATCGGCTGCACCGGGCAGACCCTCAATGAGTGGCTCAAGAAGGCCGAGCGCGACATCGGCCGTGCGCCCGGTATGACGACGGAGGTGGCGGCCCGGCTGAAGGCACTGGAACGAGAGAACCGGGAACTTCGGCAGGCTAACGATATACTGCGTAAGGCGTCGGCATATTTTGCCCTGGCCCCTCTCGGCGAACGAAGGCGTTCGCCTGCCTGGCAGGGGGACCTCGACCGCCGACACAAGCCATGATCGCATTTATCGACGATCATCGGGAGGAGCATGGGGTCGAGCCGATCTGCGCGGTGTTGCCGATCGCCCCATCCACCTATCACAACCATGCCGCCAGGCGGGCGGACCCGTTGCTTCTGCCTGCGCAGGTCAAGCGCGATGCCGCTCTGATGCCTCAGATCGCGCGCGTGTTCGAGGAGAACTTCGAGGTCTACGGCGCTCGGAAGGTCTGGCGGCAGTTGCAGCGCGAAGGCCAGCACGTCGCCCGCTGCACGGTCGAACGCCTCATGCAAAGCATGGGTTTACAAGGCGTTATTCGTGGCAAACCCGTGAAGACCACGATCAGCGACAAGGCATTGCCGTGCCCGAGGGACCACGTTAACCGCCAGTTCAAGGCGCCGCGCCCGAATGCGCTGTGGGTCTCGGACTTCACTTATGTGGCGACCTGGGCGGGGTTCGTCTACGTCGCCTTTATCATCGATGTTTACGCCCGGCGCATCGTCGGCTGGCGCGTGTCACGGACGGCCCATACTGGCTTCGTGCTCGATGCTCTCGAGCAAGCCCTGCACGAACGCCAGCCGGCCCGTCGCGCCGGACTGGTGCATCACAGCGACAGAGGGAGCCAATACCTGTCCATAAAATACACCGAGCGCCTGGCCGACGCCGGTATCGAGCCATCCGTCGGCAGCGTCGGCGACAGCTACGACAATGCATTGGCCGAGACCATCAACGGCCTCTACAAGGCCGAGGTCATCCATCGGCGCGGGCCATGGCGGTCCTTCGAGGCCGTCGAATTCGCGACCCTCGAATGGGTGGACTGGTTCAACCATCGTCGCCTGCTCGAGCCTATCGGCAATATCCCGCCGGCGGAAGCTGAAGACCGCTACAACGCTATGCTCGAACAGCC
>CAIPLM010000301.1 GCA_903865895.1 uncultured Rhodospirillales bacterium
ATGGACGCACGATTGGAAGCCCTGGCGAGCGCACTCGCCGCCGCCTGGCGCGACGGCACCACCATCCCGCTGCCGCAGGCCGGCCAGGGCGTCGCCAGCCGCGCCGAGGCATATCAGGTGCAGGACCGCATGGCCGCGCTGATCGCCAAGCCGGTCGCCGGCTGGAAAGTCGGCGCCACCGTGCGCGCCGTGCAGGTGTTCGAGGGGCATGACGGCCCGCTCCCCGGCCGCGTCTTCGCCGACCGGCTGTTCAGTGCGAGCGGCGATGCCCCGGCTGAGGTGCCCGCCGCCGCCATGCACGGCATGAAGGCCGAATGCGAACTGGCCTTCCGCGTCACCGCCGATTTCCCGGCGGGCTCGCCGGTCGATCCGGCGGCGCTGCGGGCGGCCGCGGTGTTCCATCCCGCCGTCGAGATCGCCGCCACCCGCTACGCCCCGGGCACCGGCAACCGCGCCTCCACCACCTTCGACGGCATCGCCGATAACGGCACCGGCGGCGCCGCGGTGATCGGGCCGGCGGTGACGGATTGGGGTAGCATCCCCTTCGAAACCCTTGAAATCGATGCGCATCTCGATGGCAGCCCTTCCATCCAGGCCTATGGCGGCGCCTATCGGCGGGACCCTTTCGTCATCCTCGGCGAAACCATCGCGGACCTGCATGGCCGTGGCATCGACGTCGCGGCCGGCTGCGTGTTCCTCACCGGCTCCTCCACCCTGCCGACGCCGGTTCGCAGGGGGCAGACGCTGGTGGTGCGGATGGGCAATTTCGCCCCCTTCAGCCTGAAGCTGGTCTGAGCCATGGCCCATCGCTATCCGCCGGATACCAAGCTCTCGCTCGCCCATCTGAGCGAGTTGGACACCCCCCCGGTGCCGCGGCTGCGTGCAGCCGGCGCCGCCGGGTTCGACTCGGTCGGCCTGCGGGTCGCGCCGGCGAGCCCGGGCGGCATCGTCTACGCGCTGGAGACGGCGGCCGAACGGGCGGAGATCCGGGCGGTGATCGCCGATAACGGCTGCTCCGTGCTCTATATTGAGATGATCAATCTCGGCCCGGACTATGACGCGGGCTTCACCCGACGCACCCTCGAACTGGGTGCGGCGATCGGCGCCACCCGCCTCGGCGTTTCCGGCGAAAGTGCCGATTTCGGCCTGGTCGCCGCCCAATTCGCCGAGACCTGCGCCATGGCCGCGCCGCTCGGCATCGAAGTCGATATCGAGTTCATGCCCTACCGCAAGGTCGCGACCCTGATGGACGCGGCCGAGGTCGTGCGCCGCACCGGGGCGGCCAACGCGCATATCATGGTCGATGCGCTGCACATGCACCGCTCCGGCAGCACCGCGGCGCAGCTTGCGACCATCCCGCCGTCGGCCATCGGCACCTATCAGATCTGCGACGCCCCCGCCGCACCGCTCGCCTTCGACCAGTTGGTGATCGAGGCGCGCACCCGCCGCCTGCTGGCGGGCCAGGGCGGCATCGCGCTGCGTGAGCAGATCGCCGCCTTGCCGCCCGGCACGCCGCTCGGCGTCGAGGTGCCGCTCGCGGGCGCAAGGCCCGATCTCAACGCGGCCCAGCGCCTCGCGCTGCTGGTCAGCTCCACCCGTCAATTCCTGCAAAACGAGGCAGTTCCATGAGCAAGCACATCCTTCTCCTCAACGGCCCCAACCTCAACCGCCTCGGCAAGCGCGAGCCGCATATCTACGGCCACACCACGCTCGCCGAGGTCGAGGCGATGTGCCAAGCCAAGGCCGAGGCGCGCGGCTACACCATCGAGTGCCATCAATCGAACTCCGA
>CAIPLM010000302.1 GCA_903865895.1 uncultured Rhodospirillales bacterium
ACCCGATGAGCCGCATGTTCAGCCGCCAGATTATCGAGCAAATCCTCGACGAAGTCGGCTGGGCCGGTGACCCGCCCGAGCTGCGCAACGCCCCCCGCCGCCCCGCGCCGCCGGCCACCACCGCCCCTCCGCCACCCCCCGCCGCGCAGCAACCCAGCCGGGTCATCATCAACATCTACTGCACGCCAAGCCCCGCTTAAGAGGCCGCAAGAGTGCCCCTAAGAGCCCGTTTAGACCCCGCGCCGCCGCCGCCCCACCGCGCCGCCGATTTCCGATTTCCGGTGACGAATGGCCCCGATCCCCGCCCCGTTTCCGCATTCCACCGCGCCGCCAATTTTTCCCCTAACCCCCGGAAACTCCCACCAATTCCCACCACCTCCAACCCAATCCCGAATTTCCGGTTTCCAGTGTCGGGTTACAACGGATGCGGGTCTGGGGGCTCCAGCCCCCAGCGGGGTCCAGGGGCAGCGCCCCTGGTCTTCCTTCCCGCCATGAACTCTCTGCGAACGGCCCCGGGCACTACACCGGCAGGTGGATGCGGGCTTGGAGGCCGCCGAGGGGGCTGGTGGTGAGGGTGATGTCGCCGCCGTGGGCGCGGACGATGTCGCGGGCGATGGCGAGGCCGAGGCCGGTGCCGCCTTCGGCCTGGGATTCGAAGGGTTTGAACACGGCTTCGCGCTGGTCGGTGGGGATGCCGGGGCCGTCGTCATCGATGGTGATATGGACCGTGCGCTCGTCGTGGCGGGCGGCGGCGATGGCGACGTGTTTGCCGTGACGGGCGGCGTTGTCGACGAGGTTGGTGATGGCGCGGCGGATGGCGTCCTGCCGGAGTTTGATGACGAGGTCGTTCTTGGCGTCGAGCGTGATGTCGGTGCCGCTGCGGCGGGCGGCGGTGGCGACATCGCCGAGGAGGCCGGCGAGATCGATGAGTTGGGCCTGTTCGTGGCCTTCGCCGCGGGCGAAGGCGAGGTAGGCTTCGATGAGGCGCTCCATTTCCGCAACATCGCCGGTCATGTCGGCGACGTCGCGTTGCACGGCTTCGTCGGCGGGCATCATGGCGAGCGCCAGGCGCAGGCGGGTGAGGGGGGTGCGCAGGTCATGCGAGACGCCGGCGAGCATTTCGGTGCGTTGCTGGAGGAAGCGGGTGATGCGTTCCTGCATGCGGTTGAAGGCGACGGCGGCGCGGCGCACTTCGGCGGCGCCTTCGGGCTTGATGGTGCCTACATCACGGCCGAGCCCGAAGGCTTCGGCGGCTTCGGCGAGTTTGCGGATGGAGCGCACCTGGTTGCGCACGAAGAGCGCGGCGAGGCCGAACATCAACAGGGCGGAGCCGATCAGCCACATCATGAAGACTTCGAGCGTGGCGGCGAAGAGGCGCTTGCGGGGGGCCTCGATGCGTAAATTGGCGTCGGCGAGCTTGATGGTGACCAGGACGGATTGTGTGTCACTCTCCCAGTCGATGGCGTAGGGCAGTTGCAGCTTGTCGCGCAGGCCGACCGCGAAGCCGCTGTTGCGCGGGCTGAGGGCGCCGGGGCGCACCCAGGGGGGCAGGGGGCCGCGGGGCTGCAATTCCATCCGCATCTCGAACTGGTCCCAGGCGTTGCGCAGGGCCCAGTCGCGGGCGGCGGCGTCGGGTGATTGTTCGATGAGGGCGACGGTGGTGGCGATTTCGCCGACCACTGCGGCCGAGAGGCGGCGGGAGACCAGGTTGAGGTGGACGCCGTAGAAGATCTGGAACGCCACGGCCTGCACCACCAGCAGTGGGACGAGCACGATCAGCAGGGTGCGGCCGAGCAGGGTGCGTGGCAGCAGGCGCTTGATGAGGCGAGGCGGGATCATGTGCCGGGCTTGAGGATGTAGCCCTTGCCGCGCGCGGTGTGCAGGAAGCGCGGCTCACGCGGATCGACCTCGACCTTGCGGCGCAGGCGGGTGACCTGCACGTCGATGGCGCGTTCGCCGGAATCGTCCATGTCGAGCGCTTCGGCGATATCCTCGCGGGTGAGGATTTCGTTGGGGCGGCGGGCGAGGGCGGCGAGCAGGGCGGCCTCACCGCCGGTGAGCCGCACCACGCCGGCGGGGCCGCGGAGTTCGCCGCGGGCGGCATCGAAGGAGAGCTCGCCGAGTTGCACCGGGCCGGCCTCGGCGGGCAGGGCGGCTGGGGCCGGGGCGGCGGCGCGACGGAGCAAAGCGCGGATGCGCAGCAGGAGTTCCTTGGCGTCGAAGGGCTTGGGCAGATAGTCATCGGCGCCGGCCTCGAAGCCGGCGATGCGGTCTTCCGGGGCGCCGCGGGCGGTGAGCAGCAGGATCGGGATATCGGATTTCTCGCGACGCAGCGATTCGGTGAGGGAGAGGCCGGTTTCGCCGGGCATCATCACGTCGAGCACCATGAGGTCGGGCTGCAGATAGCGCAGCCGGTCCCGCGCTTCGGCCGCGTGTTCGGCGGTGCTGACCCGGAAGCCGTTTTCGCCGAGGTAGCGCTGCAGCAGGGCGCGCAGGCGGGGATCGTCCTCGACGACCAGGATCATCGCATCCTCGGCCATGGCGGCTACCCCTCCCGCGTTGGATCGCGCCGGGCCTCGGCGCGATCGGCCTGGGTGCGCGCCTCGGCGCGGTCGATATAGAGGCGGGCCTCCTCGTTCATGATGCCGCGCATTACCCGGCGGAATCCCTCGACGGCGGTGCTGCCGGCCTCGCGGTAGGATTTCACCAGCCGCTCCCGCTGGCGCTCGAACAGGCGGCGCTCGAGGTCCTGGCCTTTGGCGGTGAGGGTGAGCAGGCGCTGGCGGCGATCGGCGCGGCCTTGCGCCTGGGCGATGTAGCCATCATCGATCAGCGCGCCGAGCACGCGGGCGAGGCTCTGCTTGGTGATGTTGAGGATGGAGAGCAGTTCGCCGACCGACATGCCGGCATTGCGTCCGACGAAATGCAGAACTCGGTGATGCGCACGGCCGAGGCCGAGTTCCTCGAGGATGACATCGGCGGCGTTGGTGAAATCGCGGTAGGCGAAGAACAGCATATCCTGCGCGGCGCGGATCTCGCCCTCGCGCAGAAACAGCAGATTGGCGCCGGCTGGGCCGGTCGGTTTTGGTTCGGACATGGTCAGGCGGCTTTCGGCGCTGGAGTCGTGTTCATGCTGGTCGGGCGCATCCTAGCGCATTCGGGTATGGCAGACATGACGGGAAATTAAGACAGTGTTGTTGACGTAGACGGTGCAGCATTTTACCACTACGCCCCATAGAGCAACAATCTTGCGAGGAAAGCCACAATGGCGCTTGTTCCTTTCGACGACCGTGATGGCTACATCTGGTACGATGGTGCCATGGTCCCCTGGCGTGATGCCAAGCTGCATGTGCTGACCCATGGGTTGCACTATGCCAGCGGCGTGTTTGAAGGCGAGAGAGCCTATAGCGGCAATATCTTCAAGCTGCGCGCCCATACCAACCGGCTCATCAATTCGGCTGCGATTCTCGGCTTCGAGATCCCCTGGACGGCCGACGAAATCGACGCCGCCTGTATCCAGGTGCTGAAGGCCAATGGGCAGGAGGATGCCTATATCCGCCCGATCGCCTGGCGCGGCAGCGAGATGCTGGCAGTTTCGGCCCAGCAGACCAAGATCCATCTGGCGATCGCCACCTGGCCTTGGGGCGCCTATTTCGGCGCCGACAAGATGGCCGGCATCCGGCTGGATATCGCGGAGTGGCGGCGCCCCCACCCGCAGACGGCGCCCACCGCCTCCAAGGCGACCGGGCTCTATATGATCGGCACCCTCTCCAAGCACGCCGCCGAAGCCAAGGGCTTCAATGACGCGCTGATGCTGGACTGGCGTGGCCAGATCTCCGAGGCCACCGGCGCCAATGCGTTCTTCGTGATGGATGGCGAAATCCATACGCCGACGCCGGATTGCTTCCTCGATGGCATTACGCGCCGCACGGTGATGTCGATCGCCAAGCGCCACCAGATGAAGGTGGTGGAGCGGGTGATCATGCCCGAGGAGATGGCGAAGGTCTCCGAGGTCTTCCTCGCCGGCACCGCGGCCGAGGTGACCCCGGTGCGCCAGATCGGGCCCTATAACTTCACCCCGAGCACCATCACCGAGACTCTGCTGAACGACTACGAGCAGTTGGTTCGGAAGTCTCCGGCCGAGGTCGAGGTGCTGGCACCGATCTGAGCACCGCGAGCGCTCCCGGCAGCAGGACCAGCCAGGCGATCCGCGCCTGGTAGCGGTCATGCGGGCCGGAGAGCGTGCCGGTGGCGAAGGCGTTGGCCAGCAGGGCGGCGAGCACGAGCAGGGCGAAGTTTCGGTCGGCGCGGCGCAGCAAGAGCGCCGCGCCGGACGCCGTGCCGAGCAGCAGAAGTGTGGTGTGCAGCGGGGCGAACGGCGTGGCGAGGGCGGGCAGGGTGCGGTTGATTTGAAGCGCCGCGAGGAATCGCGCTTGTTCTTCCGGCGGAAAATAGGCCCGGAGCGCCGTCTGCACGGTGACGTCGAGCCAGTCTGACCCCAGCGTGTCGCCGAGGCCAGTCCGCAGGAGTTGGCGGCCGGTATTGGCGAGCGCGGCCCGCAGCACGCCGAGCGGTTCCTCGCGCAACACGTGTCCGACAATCACCGCGGCCTCCGGGGCGAAGCCGATGGCGCCGATCGCATGGCCGGGATGGCTGGCGACCGGGCCGTCGGGCGACCACAGGAAGGTGTCGCTGTCATTGGGTAGGCGATCCTTCCAGGCACAGAGATGCCAGCCCACCGCCGGGCACGCCCGCGCCAGCACCGGCGTGACATTGCCGTCCCCGACCATGCGGGCCAGAGCATGCACGCTGCCATAGGGCGAGATCGCCAGCCGCCCGTGGCCGGCGAGATTGGTGATCGCCAGGATCGCCAGCGCAAGGCCGAGCGGCAGCGCGGTGCGTGGCAGGGCGCGGGGTGTGAGCAGCAGGATCACTACCAGGCAACCGGCGGCGAGCACGAGGTGGGCGAGGTGGAAGGCGATCGCCATGGTGGCCAGCACTGCGAGCCAGCGGCGCTGCCATGGCCCAAGCGCTCCCGGAAATGCCAGCAGATACAGAGCGATGGCCGCGATCGGCGCGAAAATATCGGGCATCAGCAGGCCAGCGAACCACGGCGCGGCGCTGCCGATGGCGAGCAGGGCGCCGAGCAGGAGATGCCGCAGCGGTGTCGCCGCGCCACGGCTGGCTGCCAGGAGCGAGAGAAGGTGCGAGAGGATCAGCGCCTGCCCCGCCACCGGCAGCCATAGCGTGGTGCGGCCATGCAGCGCGAGGAGGAAGGGGCCGTAGGTCCAGGGCTTGTCCCACACCATGAGCGGCCGGCTCGCCTGGTCGATGAACGCGTAGGTGTCGCTGAAGACGATGGCATACCCATTCAGCATCGCCGGCCAGGCCAGCATCATCGCGACCGCCAGGACTGCCAGCACCGCACGCAGCCTATCTCGCTCCTGCCCCATGATGCCCCCGCGTTGCTGCGGGGGCAGACTACTCGGCCGTCTCCCCCTCGCCCAGCGCCGCGGCGATGCGGCCGATCACGCCGGCCCAATCGCCCGGCTGGTCCTGACGGAACAGGCGGGCGGAGGTGTACCAAGGCGAATCCGCGCGGCCGAGCATCCAGCGCCAATCCGGTGCGTGCGGCAGCATGATCCAGGCCGGGACCCCCATCGCGCCGGCGAGATGGGCCACCGCGGTATCGGCGGTGATCACCAGATCGAGTGTGCCGAGCAGGGCAGCGGTATCGGCGAAATCGGCGATGCGGCGGGGAGGGGGCGGCAGTTTGTGCATGAGGGCCAGTTCGGTGCCGCGGGCATCGAGTTGCAGGTTCACCCATTCGATGCCGCCGAGGCGGGCGAGTGGTGCCAGCGCCTCGATGGGCAGCGAGCGGCGGCGGTCATTGCGGTGGGCCGGGTTGCCGGCCCAGGCGAGGCCGATGCGGCGCTCTGGCCCCGGTTCCGCCGATTTGCGGCCCGGCAGGTAGCCGGCGGCGGCGGGAATGCTGTCGAGCCTGGTGCCAAGGAGCAGCGGCAGGCTCATCTGGAAGACGTGCAGGTCATGTGGCGGCACTGGCCCGTCGGTCGGCGCGATGGTGGCGAGCCCGGCGAACAACCTGGCCAAGGTGGGGGGGCAGCGGAGGATCACCTGGGCACCGCGCGCGGTGAGTTGGGGGATAAAGCGCGCGAATTGGATGGCGTCGCCGAAGCCCTGTTCGGCGATCACCAGCAGCCGCCGCCCGGCGAGCGCCTCGCCGCGCCATTCCGGGCTGGTGGGGGGATGGAAGTCAGCGGCGAAGAGCGGGTCGCGCCGGCGCCATTCATAGGCGGCGAAGCCGGAAGGGAGGTCACCGGCGAGCAGCAGGGCGGTGGCGCGGTTCCAATGCGCGCGGGCGAAATCCGGCCGCAGCGCGATCGCCTGGTCGCAGGCGGCGGTGGCGCCGGCGAGATCGGCGCGGATTTGCAGCACGTGGCCGAGGCTGGCATGTGCCTCGGCGAGGCCCGGGGCCGCCTCGATGGCACGGCGGAGCATGGTCTCGGCGCGGCCGGGGTCGTCAAGATCGGCCCAATTATTGCCGAGGGCGAGCAGCGCCTCGGCGTGGCAAGGCGCAAGGCTGACGGTGCGTTCAAGCGAGATTCGCGCGGCATCGAACTGGCCAAGGGCCCGCTCGGCGGCGCCGCGGAGGAACCAGGCTTCCGCCCCGCCGCCGGACTCGCAGGCGCGGGACGCGGCGTCCAGCGCATCGATGGCGCGGCGATCATGCAGCAGGGCGTTGGCGTAGCCGGTCAGTGCCGCTGCGCTGCGCTCGTCGATCCCGGTGGCGGTGCGATAGGCGCCGATCGCCTCCACGACGCGGCCGGCGGTGAGCAGGGCGGTGCCCATGGTGATATGCGCGGCCAGCAGGCGGGGGGCCGAGACCAAGGCGAGCCGGCATTGCGCGATGGCTTCGGCCGGGTCGCCCATGGCGAGCAGGCAATTGGCAAGATTGATCCGCGCCGCATTATGCGCCGGCCATCGGGTGAGCACGTCGCGGTATTCCGCCACCGCCGCCTCTCGCTGCCCAGCGGCGGCATAGGCATCGCCGAGCGCGGTGCGGGCATCGGGATCATCGGATTTGGCGGCGATCGAGCCGCTGAGGGCGTCAATCGCCTCGGCGGGACGGCCGGTGCCCAACAGCAACAGGCCGAGCAGCCGCAGGGCGACGGCATGGCCCGGCACTTCGGCGAGCACGGCGCGATAGGCTTCCTCCGCCGTGTCGAGCCTGCCGGCGCGATGGGCGGCGAGAGCGGCGAGTAGACGGTCGATTCCGAACGGTGGGGCCGGGCGTTCCGGGACAAGCAGGGCTGCTGACATGGTGGCACCTTTTGTGACCATGCCGAGGCTTGCGCCAATTGATGAAAATTCGGTGAACGGCGCGGCTCAGCGCGCGGCGATATCCCAGCGGGCGGCGGCCGAGTCGTCGGCATCCCGGGCCGAGACCCATTCCTCATCGCCCTCGACGAAGCTTTCCTTCTTCCAGAAGGGCGCCTTGGTTTTCAGGAAGTCGATCAGGAAGGCGGTGGCCTCAAGGGCGGCGTGGCGATGTGGCGAGGCGGCCAGCACCAGCACGATGGTCTCCCCCGGCAGCAACCGGCCGACCCGGTGGATCAGCGTGCAGCCAAGCAGCGGCCAGCGGGCCTCGGCCTCGGCGGCGATCGCGGCGAGGGAGCGCTCGGTCATGCCCGGGTAGTGTTCCAGCGACATTGCGGTGATTTTCCGCCCCCCCGCGGTATCGCGCACCGTGCCGAGGAAGCTGCCGATGCCGCCGATATCCGCGCGCCCCGCCGTCAGCGCGGCGGTTTCCGCGCCGATGTCGATTGCTTCGGTCTGGACGCGGATCGTGGCCATTTCAGCCGCCGGTGACTGGCGGGAAGAAGGCCACCTCGTCACCCGCGCGGATCGGCGCGTCAGGCGCGGCGAAATCCTGGTTCACCGCACAGCGCACCGTCTTGCCGGCGGCGAATGCGGCTTCATGGCGCGGGCTGCTGGCGCTGAGCCATTCCGTGAGCGCGGCCACGGTGGCGATACCCGGGGCGAGCTCGATATCCTCTTCCGCCACCCCGATTTTCTCGCGCAGCCAGGCGAAATACAGCACCTTGATGCCCGCGCCGCTCATCCCTGTGTTCGCCGGCTACTTCGGCGCCGGGACGGACATCACCTGCCCATCGGCGCCGATCAGCGTCATCGTACCGTTGCCGTTGTTGATGGCGCGGCCGGTGCTCCCGTTGGGCAGAGTGTAGGTGAGCACGCCATTGGCGCCGGTGGTGAGGATCGCATTGCCGTTGGGGGTTGCGAGTGAGGCGCCATTGGCAATGGTGGTGGCGGGTGCAATCGTCGCCACAGGCGCTACGGCGGGGGCGGCAACCGGGGCAGGCGCGGCCGGGGCCATGGCGACCGGCTTGGCCGGTGGCTTGGCGCCGGCAGGCGGCGCCTTCTCCAGTTCCATCGCCGTCGGCTCGCGCCGCGGCATGGCCGGCCAGATATTGCCGGTTTCGCTGGTCAGCGGCTCGGCGTCCACCGGCTGGCCCATCACGCGGCGGATATTGTCGCTCTCCGGCTGCGGCCGGTTCGGGTTGCTCTTGAACGTGATTGTATCGCCGATGACGCCGAGCAGCCCGTCAGCGGGATTGCCGATCAGGGTCGGGGCCGTGTCAATCACCGACTCGCAGGCGGTCAGCAGGACAAGCAGGCCAAGGGAAGCGAGGAGCCGCATCAGTCGGGAATCCTTTTCGGGGTCGGCCGGGTCAATGTGCCCGCGCGGGCGCGGACACTCAAGGTCTGGTGTGCAGTGCAGTATGAGATTGCAGATAGTCAACCGCCCAATTGGCGATTGCCGCGGAATCGTTCAATGACAGCACCGCCTTGCCGGGCACGTCGAGCGGTTCATCGCTGGCGATGGCCACGATGTCGTCCCGGCCCGGCCATAGCGGGGCGCGGCCAAGGGAGGGGCGGAAGACCTCGATTTTCGGGTGCGGGTTGGCCTTGAACCCCTCGACCACCACGAGATCCACCGGCGCGAGCCGGGCGATCAGTTCCGGCAGGCTTGGCTCCGGCCCCGCATGTTCATGCATCAGCGCCCAGCGCATGGCGGAGGCAATCATCACTTCGCGCGCGCCGGCCTGGCGGTGGCGCCAGCTGTCCTTGCCGGGCTGGTCGAGGTCGAAGCCATGATGGGCGTGCTTGATGGTCGAGACCGTCAGGCCGCGCGCCACGAAATGGGGGAGAAGGCTGGCGAGCAGCGTCGTCTTGCCGCTGCCGGACCAGCCGGTCAGTCCGAGGATCTGCATGGCGGCTCAGTTCCGCGCCGATTCGCTTGATCCGCTGGCGTGGCGCAGCCCGGCGGTCAGGTAGTCCCAGCCGGTCATCAGCGTCAGCAGGGCGGCCACCCACAGCATCCCCTCGCCGATCGCCGGCACCGGCAGCCAGCCGAGATAGAGCACCTGCGCCCCGGTATCGCCGGCCAGCAGGGTGCCGAGCGCGCCCATCTGGAAGCCGGTCTTCCACTTCGCCAACCGCGTCACCGGCAGTCCGACCTGCACGCCGGCGAGGTATTCCCGCAGTCCGCTGACCAGGATTTCCCTGAGCATGATGATAATGGCGGGATACAGCCCCGCCGGGCTCAGCCGCTCCAGCCCCACCAGCATCATCAGTGCGGCCGCCACCAGCAGCTTGTCGGCGATCGGGTCGAGCATGCGGCCGAGATCGGAGGTCTGCGCCCGGTCGCGCGCCAGCTTGCCATCGAAGTAGTCGGTGATGCCGGCGATCGAGAACACAAGCATCGCCGCCACGTCGGTATTCGGCGTGCGGATCGCCGCCAGAACCACCATCACCGGGATGGCGGCGATGCGTGACAGCGTCAGGACGTTGGGTAGGTCGGTCAGCATTCTCCTATAGTAGAGACAAACCATCGCCGCGTCAGCCGTTGACGTGCTGGCGGGTTCGGCGGCAGCCTGAATGTCATGCAACACGCGATCAGCGGCATCTGGCCGATCCTCTATGCCTTTTTCGACCACCAGAACCGGCTGGATCGCGCGCTGATGCGCCGGCAGACGGAGATCTGCGTCGCCGGAGGCGGGGCGGGGATGGCGGTGCTCGGGCTCGCCACCGAGGTCGCTAAGCTCTCGCCCGCCGAGCGGCGCCAGGTGGTGGAATGGGCGGCGGAGGATCTCGCCGGGCGCATCCCCCTCGCCGTCACCATTTTCGGCACCACGCCCGAGGAGCAGATCGAGGCGGTCTCCCACGCCGCCGCCCATGGCGCGGTGGTCGCCATCCTGCAGCCGCCGCGCACGCCGGGCATGACGGAGGCGGAGTTGCAGAGCTTCTTCGGCAAAGTGATGGAGCGCTCGCCCATCACCATGGCGATCCAGAACGCCCCGGAATACATCGGCATCGGCCTCACGCCGCCGGCCATCGCCGAGCTCGCCCGCCGCCACGCCAATTTCCGCGTGCTGAAAGGCGAGGGGCCGGCCGTGCTGATCCGCCGGGTAGTGAAGGAGACCGGCGGCCAGCTCGCGGTGCTGAATGGCCGCGGCGGCTTGGAACTGCCCGATAATTTCCGCGCCGGCTGCGCCGGGCTGATCCCGGCGCCCGATTGCTTCGAGGCGCAGGTGGCGCTGTGGGCGGCGATGGCGCGGGGTGACGAGGCGGAGGCCGAGCGCATCTACCGCGACATCCTGCCGGCGATCGTCTTCGTCATGCAGTCGATCGATCACCTCGTCTGCTACGGCAAACGCCTGGTCGCCGCCCGCATGGGCCTGCCGATGGTGTACGATCGGCAGCCGGCGCTTGCCGTCACACCGTTCGGCGAGGCGGCGATTGCCCGGTTCGCGGACCGGCTGGGTCCCTACGCCGCCTGACACTGCCGCTCCATGGCCCGCCGCGCCTCGACGGCGGGGCCGGTGGGGGCCACCACATCGGCCCAGGTGACGATGGCGCCGTGTTTCACTCCCCGCCGCAGCGTCACCCGATGGGCGAGGCCGATCGGCAGCGCATCGGCGGCGAGACTGGCGGCCGCCGGCAGCAGCTTGCCCCACACGGTGTAACCACCCTCGCCGTCGAGGACTTCCCCCTGCACGAGATCGCGCTTGGCCACCGCCACCACGTCGCCGCGAAAACCCTGGGCTTGGCCGGTTGCCTCCCCGCGCAAGGCGGCGGAGAGGATGGAGATGTTCAGCTCCAGCCCGATCAGATGATACGGCTTGTACATCGCGGCATAGCGGCCGGAGCTATCGGTCTTCAACCCGTACTGGGCGAAGCAGGCCGCCGCGTAATCGTTCGGCGCCTCCAGCACCACGTAGACGCCCCAACGCAAATCGCGGAACACCGGCCGCCCATCGCGCTCCAGGCAGGAGACCACCTCCACCATCCCTGATCGCTCCAGCAGCCCGCCCGCCGAACGGGGCCGCAGAACATGCGGCAGGTCATCCACCCCGCAGGGCGGGAAGGCGAGGCCAGCCTCCGGCACGTCGAGCCCGCACGCATTGGCGATCGCCGCCATCTCGATGGCCGACTTGGTGCCGTCGAGGAAGGAGTTGAACATTTGCGGGTTCATCCCCGCCTCCCGCGCCGCCTCGGGCGAGAGCCCGTAATGCGACCACACCCCGTCCGGCGTCACGTCATGATAGGCCGGCAGATATTTCGTGCCCTTCCCGGCCGCCACCACGCGAAACCCGGTCGCCCGCGCCCAATCCACCAGCTCCGCAGTCAGCGCGGGCTGGTCGCCATAGGCGAGCGAATAGACCACCCCGGCCGCCCGCGCCTCGGCGGCGAGCAGCGGCCCGGCCAGCACATCGGCCTCCACATTCACCATCACCACGTGCTTCCCCGCGGCGATCGCGGCCCTGGCATGGGCGATCCCAGCGGCGGGATGCCCGGTCGCCTCCACCACCACATCCACGTCATCACGCCCGATCAGCGCGATCCCGTCATCGGTGAACGCGGTCGCCGTGATGCGCTCCGCCGTCCACCCGACCGTCGCACAGGCCAGCCGCGCCCGGCCGGGGTCGAGATCGGCAATCGCGCTCACCGCCACCGGTGAATGCGGAATTTGCGCCAGGAACATCGAGCCGAATTTCCCCGCCCCGATCAGCCCGACGCGCACCGGCCGCCCCGCATCGGCGCGGGCGGCGGTAAGGGAGTGCAGATTCATTCCGCGGCCTCACGACGCCGCGCCAGCGCCAGCAGCGCCCCGTCATCGGCCGGAATGATCGGCGAGAAATCCCGGTGCGCGATATACTCCGCCCGCGTCGGCGTGCGGATGTAGTTGGAGACCGCGTTCAGCGTCAGATAGACGATCTTGCGCGGAAACGGCGTGATGTTCCCGGCCGAGCCATGCACCAGATTGCCGTGGAACATCAGCAGCCCGCCCGGCTTGCCGATCGGGGTGACGATCCCGCCCCGCTCCACCAGCCGCGTCACCGTCGGCTCATCGAGCGTCCAGAGCGGGTATGAGGTGGTGGTGACGTCATGCTGCGCCGCCAGCGTCCCCTCGGTATGGCTCCGCGGCACCAGCATCAGCGGGCCGTTGATGTGCATCACCTCGTCCAGAAACACCGCGATGTTCATCGCCCGCGGCTCGGGCATCCCGTCGTCCCGCGCCCAGGTGCCGTAATCCTGGTGCCACTGCCACACATCCCCGGTGAACGCCGATTTCGCGTTCACCTTGAACTGATGCATGTACAACTGCTCGCCAAACACCTGCTCGATCGGGTTGATCATGCGGGGATGGCGCGCCAGCGCGGCGAAGGCGTCATTATATAGATGCGCGGCAAACGCCGTGCGCGGCGCCCCGGAGCGTTCGCGCCACACCTCCGGCCGCTGATTGGCGTAGATCGCCTCCGCCTCGCGGCGCAGCAGCGCCACCTCCTCGGCGTCGAACAACTCGGGCAGGAAGAGATAGCCCTCGCGGTGGAAATGAGCGATCTGCTCGTCGGTCAGACGCATGGCTCTCTCCTCTCAGTCCAGAAGGCGGACGGGGATGACGGTCTCCGTCGAACCCTGCAGTCTCCAGGCCCCCATGCCCGGCTTGGCCGCAACCGCCTCGTGCAGCGTGTCGCCGATGAAATGCAGCGTCACGTCGTCATCCGCCGCATAGCCCGGGCTCGGGATCACCCCCTCCTCCAGCAGCCGCCGGAACGTCGGGCGGCGATCCGGCCGCTGATTGTAATGCGCGCAGGCGGAGCCGGCGATCAGCCCGATGCAGGTCATCGGCAGCATCTCCGGCGGATAGGCATCGGTGATGCAGGCATCGAACCAGCAATTCATCCCCGCCGAGGTGCCGCTCATCACCACCCCCTGCTCCCAGGCGGTGCGCAGCGCCTGGTCGATCCCCCAGTCCCGCCACACCGTGATGAGGTTGCGGGTGGAGCCGCCATTCACGTAGACGATGTCCATCCCGGCGAAATAATCCGCGAAATCCATGGTGACGGGGTTGTAGATGTTCAGATGCGTCAGCCGGCAGTCATAGCCGCCGAGCTCCCGATAGAACTTCTCGATCGCCGAGGGGTTATCCCCCACCGCCCCCGCCAGCAGGCAGATCCGCGGAGACTTCACCCCGGGCAGCGACAGCAGATGCCGCTGCAACTTCGGGTCCTCCCAAGTGTCGACGTAGAATCGGCCACCATTGGCGAAGATCTGGCGAGGTTTCATGGCTGGAAGCTCCTGCTTGGGTGGGCCGAGCCTATGGGGCGAGACAGGCGAAGGGAAGGGGCGGGGATGTTGCCGTACCGTGCGAAATCGACGCAGACTGCCGTCCGGATCGGCCGCAAGGGGGCAGCAGCGCGATGACCATCAAGCATGCCGGCGAATTGGCGGGCCGCGCGGTGATCCAGATCTTCCGCGCCGAGCGCGATGACCTCACCGCGATCTCCCCCCTGGTCGCCGGCTTCCTGCGCGAGAACCGCGGCGAGGTAATCGTCTCCCTCCACCGCCTGGCGCAGGGCACCACCATGGCCGACCTGCTCGCCCCGCCGCCGCGCGGCTGGCGAAGGCGCCTCGGCGACATGCGCCACCGGCTGCACCTCGCTCCGCCCAGCCCCTGGGGCGAGTTGCTCACCGAGGCCCGCGAAGCAAGCGCGCTGATGCCGGGCAACGAGGCGCTGGATTGCCAGGTCCCCCCCGGCGTCATCCGGCGCGGAGACCTGCTCGCGCTCCACATCCGCGCACCCGGCGCCGAGGTCGGCGCGGCGCCGACGGCCTGGCTCAGCGACGGGCCGGAACGCATCCAGGGCCATCTCGCCTGCACCGTCGCTGGCGAGGCGCAGGGCGAATTCGGCGTCCGCGCCACCATCCTGGCCGGCGGTCTGATCGCCGACACGCCCATCCCCCGCATGCTCTGCTACAGCCCGGTCACCCAGTGCAATCTCAACTGCATCCACTGCATCTCCCGCGAAACCCGCGCCGCCAAGCACATCGTCTCGGCCGATATCAAGGCGCAGATCCGCCAATGGTGCGCCGAGGGCAAGGTGGACTACATCACCACCGACTATAGCGGCGACATCATCTGGGCCGATTACCGCTTCGGCGGCGAGCTTGATTTCCTCATCGGCCTCAACGTGCCCTTCCACATCGATACCAACGGCACCCACCTCACCCCCGCCGTCGCCGAACGGCTCTGCGCGTCCCGGATGCAGTCGATCAATTTCTCCCTCGATGCCGCGGAAGACGCCACCTACCGCCGCATCCGCAAGGGCGCGCCCCCCTTGCAGAGCGTGATCCACAACATCGAGGGCCTGATGCGCGCCCGCACCGCCGCCGGCGCCAATTTCCAGGTCTCGCTCGGCTTCACCTGGATGCGCTCCAACATCGCCGAATGGCTCGATTTCATCCGCCTCGCCGCCCGCCTCGGCGCCACCATGGTCTACGGCCGCCACGTCGAGGCCTATACCGCGGACATGGAGGCCGACAGCCTGTGGCATGACCCCGAAGCCTATAACCGCGTCCACGAACCGGCGATCGAGCTGGCCCGGGAACTCGGCATCCAGATCGCCATCGGCAACCCCTTCACCAAACAGCACCGGGAGGGCCGCCGGCCCTGCCCGATCCCCTGGTCCGGCAACATCATCCTCGGCAATGGTGACGTCGCGGCCTGCTGCGTGCCCGGGCTGGTGATGGGGAATCTCGGCGAAAACACCATGGAGGAGATCTGGAACGGCCCGGCCTACCAGAACCTCCGCGCCACCGTGAACTCCGCCAACCCGCCCATCCCCTGCCAGGCCTGCCCCCTCTACCGCCACACCGGCAGCCGAGATTCCTACTTGATTCACAGTGCCTTGCAGCGCCTGCGGGCCGATAAAGTTAACTAATCGAAACAAATAGGACATAGCGCAGCGCGTCAGTCGCGCGGCAGTTTTTTCGGCAACAGCTTCATCGGCTGCCCCTCCGAGTTCGGATACCACAGGATGTCCTCGCGCTCCCGTCGCGTCAGCCGCACGCGGCCAACTCCCTCGCCCCCCGGATGGGGGGTGAGAGGGGCAGCCTGAGGCCGCACCCGCACGCGCCGCTCAACCCATTTCGCCAGCTTCGGCACCGAAACCGGCGCGATCCCCAACATATGGCACATCGGCCGCAACATCCGCGCCGCCTGCGGGTACAGCGCGATAATCCCCGCCATATCCGGCCGCGCCAGCAGATACTCCAACTGCGAAGCCACCCCCGCCGCCCGATACCCCACGGCATCGATCACCCAGGCCCGCTGCATCGGCAACCGCACCCGCGCCCGGTCACGTCCGGAGTCCGTCCGCGCCGCCCGCACCCGCACCACCGCCGGCCGCATCACCCCCGCCTCATGCCGCGCCACCAACCGCTCAAACCGCCGCCACACCCGCCAGGCATAGGCATGGAACGGCCCCAACATCGCGGCACGCCGATGCACAGGGTTCCCGAACCCCAACACCCCCCGCAGCCGCGCGATCACGTCGCGCAACAGCGACGCAATCAGCACGACCGGCAGCGGGGTGGGGTCGGTGAACATGAAGATCATGCATGACGCATACGTTTTTAAAAACAACGTGTCAAGGCAAAATTTCCACAGTTAAGGGAATTTTTAACCTGTCGATCAGGACGGTTCCCGCCACGCACACGCACTTGTCAGGTCGATGACAATTGGCGTCAGGCCAGCATCGGCGGTGGTCTTCGGTTGACCGGGCGCGAGTCGGCTTCGCATCGTCCCATCCATTGCGCGGCAGGCTGGCCGCCTGAGCCTGACCCGATGCAGCAAGATGGGGGCCGCATGAACGTTCCTCGACAGGACCGCTTTACCATCAGGCTCGAAAAACTCCGCCGTGACGAGAATGCCGCCCGGTTTTACCTGATCGAGGCGGAGCCCGATTTTCTCGGGCAATGGATTGTCGACTTCAATTGGGGGCGCATCGGCTGCGATGGCCAGGCGAAGCGGCTCGCCTTCCCGGATCGCTCCGCCGCGATCATGGCGGCCAAGGGTGTCGCCGAGGCCAAGCTGTCCCGCGGCTACGCCATTGTATCCGGCGATCTGGATGGCATGCAGCCACCGGCCAGCCACGGGAGCAGCGGCGCGGCGCGCCTTCTGGTCGCCGATGAGTTGGACCGTCTGCTGGCGAGCCTTCCGGCCCATCGCGACTCCCGCTTCGCCCGCATCGCCGCCTCGCTCGCCTCGGCCTGCCGGCCGACCGGCCGCAGCCGCCAATCGGCCCGGGCCGAGCCGCGCCAGCGCGCGGCCTGGGTCTATGACGACACCGAATTCCGCATTCGCGCGCGGATTTTCCAATTGCTTGACGAACTTGTTGCGGGCGCCCTCGGCCCGGATGAGGCCGAGCAGGTGTGTTTTCGTCTTGTCCAGCACGGGGCGCATGGCGCCCAGTCGCGAGCCGTGGTCGCGCTGGTGCCGCGAACGCTGCGCCCGGCGCTGGACCGGCCGCTGGAGGAGGTGCTGACCGGAGCCGCGCTCGCGCCCTTGCGCCAAAATCTGGCAGCAAGCGGACGGACGCTGGTCGGCGATCTTGTTGCCTTGCCCTTCGCCGAGGTGCTTGCCTTGGCCGGCGGCCGGCGGAGCTTGGTGCGGACGGTGGAGGCCCGTCTGGCGGGGCTCGGCCTTCGCCTCAACGCCAGCACCGGGGATTGGCCGTGCGCCGCGGCCGGATGATCAGGCAGCGCGTCGCGCCGGGACTGAATCCCCTTCGATCTTCTCCTGAGCCGAGGGACTCTTGCGTGTGCGAAGCACAATAACTTCGTCGATCGCGGGCTTCGCCCCAAGGTCAATCCAGGCGTCGCGTGTCAGCGTTGCCAGCCGGTAGCTCACGGGTACGCGGTCGGCCATGTCCCAGAAGACATGCTGGGTATCCTGGGCGGTCTCCTTCCGCAGCGCCACCAGCAGATCCTCGCGCAATTCGATGGCGCGGTTCAAAAACGGCCGATCGAAATCGACAATGCCGAAGATTGCCGGTTCGATGCGCATATTTGCGGCCACGTCCCCCTCCGCCACGCCAGCTGCGCGGGCGGCGATTTCGCACAACAAGAGCACCAAGGCCGCCTTGGCGAACTGTAGCGGTTTGTGGTTCTCGGCGTCATATACCTGTCGCGCGGCGAAGGGGGCCTCCCAGTCAAAGCCAAGGGATTTCCACTCCAGCCTGCTGAGCGCTTCATTCTGTGCGGCAACAATCAATGGAACGACGTTGCTGACCGCCGGTTCTACCATGCGCTTGAACCACCCGAAGCCACGGACCCGGAAGAGTTTTAGCGGCGCCAAAGCCGTATCCCAATCGGTCACCGCCGGCATGGTCGCACCCGGAATTCCCCAACCGGGGATCGTGAAGTTCGGCGCCAGGGCCTTAGTGGGATTGGCAATTGACATCAAACAGTCGTCCAAAGCTTGCTTAGGGAGCGGTAGAAACCACACCGAGATGCTAGTTGCAAGGATTTATGGAAGTTTAACAGTTAAAGCCCATACAAATGGCTTCAAATGGGTGAAAGCGATTGCCCAAAAGATGATGCCCGTGTATGACTCCTCCTACTGGAGGCGACCGATGACCCCCGATATCACGCCGGTAACGTTTGGCTCAATCGCTGAACTCTCGCGTCCGATCTCGCGCGCGCCTCCGGCCGAAAGGGTTGCCGTGGTTCCGGACCGCGTTCTGATTGAGGTGGACGAGTTTCAAGCTACGGCGCGATTGTCAGTGCTTCAATCGGAGCCGATTCCGTCAGGCCTCCGTTATTGAGCCTTTTAAAGTCCGATTTTTATCCCTAAATTGCC
>CAIPLM010000303.1 GCA_903865895.1 uncultured Rhodospirillales bacterium
GTCCCGGCGGCGCGCAGCACGCAGCCGTCACCGTCTGCCGGCAGCTCCCCGAGATCGAGGATGGTCTCGGTCTGCCCGTCCAGCACATGGATGGCACCCGGCGCGAAGCGCAGCGTGGCGGTGTCCCCGGCATTGGCGCGGCGCAGGATCTCGGCGCGCAGGGCGGCGCCCGCCTGCATCGCCGCATTGCCGCTCACCAGGGTCTGCCGCGAGGCGCTGGTCTTGCCGGCATCGCGGGTGCGGTCGGTATCGCCGGTGACGAGGGTGAGGTCGGCCGGATCGATCCCCAGCGCCTCGGCGGCGATCTGCGCCATCACCGTGTTGGAGCCCTGGCCGATATCGACGGCGCCGGAGAACAGCGTTGGCACCCCCTCGGCGGTGACGCCGATTTCCATGGTGGAGGGGTTGGACATGCTGGTATTCCCGATGCCGTACCACATGCAGGCAACGCCCGTGCCCCGGCGCAGCTTGCCGGGCATGGCGTTGAACGCCGCATCCTCCGCCCGCAACGCCGCCCAGCGCGGCGCCAGCGCATCCAGGCACTCCGGCAGGGCCGCACCGGCGCCGAGCACCTGACCGGTGGCGGTCACGCCGCCGACGCCGAGCGCATTCAGGCGGCGAAACGCCAGCCGGTCCTGGCCGAGTTGGTCGGCCAGCGCGTCCATCAGCGCCTCCCCGGCAATCGCCGCCTGCGGCACGCCGAAACCGCGGAACGCGCCGGAGGGCGGGAAATTTGTGTGGATCGCGGCCGTGGCCGCCAGCACGTTCGGCACTGCATAGGGCCCGGTGGCGTGCACCGGCACCCGGTTCGCCACCGTCGGCCCCCAACTCGCATAGGCGCCGGTGTCGTAGTCGCCATGGAAAACGAAGCGCACCAACCGCCCGGCCGCATCGGCGCCGGCGCTGGCGGTGATGCGGGCGGGATGGCGCTTGGTGGTCGCCGCCATGCTTTCGCGGCGCGTATAGACCCAGCGCACCGGCCGCCCGGTTTTCCAGGCGGCGATGGCGATCAGCGGCTGCACCGAAAGATCGAGCTTGCCGCCGAACCCGCCCCCAACGGCGGTCGGGATGATGCGCACCTGCGCCGAGGCGATGCCGAGAATGGGGGCGATTTCGTCGCGATCCATATAGGGCGTCTGGGTGCAGGCGGTGATCTCGATGCGATCGCCAACGCGCCGCGCCCAACCCGCCTCGGGCTCGATATAGGCATGCTCCACCGCCGAGGTGGTGACGTCGATGGACGCCTCCACCACCACCGCCGCCGCGACATCCCCCCGCGCGACCCGGCCGCGCACCAGCATGTTGCCCGGCGCATGGGCGTGCAGATCGACGCCGCCCTCGGCGAACGTCACCTCCGGCAACACCTCCCAGGCGATCGGCACCTCCGCATCCCCAATCGCTGCTAGCGCCTGCGCGGTGCCCACCAGGGCGCAAACCGCCTCGCCGCGATGGCGCACATATCCGTCCGCCAGCACGGGCTGGTCCTTCCCGGTGGGGTAGATGCCGTAGAGGTTGCGGCCCGGCACGTCCTGCGCGGTCAGGATGCAGGCCAAACCGGGATGCGCCGCCAGTAGCCCCGCGGTATCGCCGATGGTGAAGCGCGCATGGGCGTGCGGGCTGCGAATGGCGCGCAGCGTCAGGAACGTCCCCTCCGGCAGCGCATCGGCGCCGAAGCGCTCGGCCCCGCTCACCTTCGCCACCCCATCCACCCGCCGTATCGCCGCCCCCACCCCACCGGTGACGCGGCGGTTTTCGGCGCCGACGTCGAGCACCGCATCGATGATGGCGCGATACCCGGTGCAGCGGCAC
>CAIPLM010000304.1 GCA_903865895.1 uncultured Rhodospirillales bacterium
CGGTCTGCATCGCCGGGCGGTAGAGCGCCATCGCCGCCATCATCAGGAAGGCCGCGATGAACAGGCTCCACCCCACCGGCCCACCCGCGGCGAACCACAAGGCCGCGGTGGACCCGAGTGTAACCACCCGCAGCACATCGGCGATCACCATCATGCGGCGATGCTCCACCGCCTCGATCCAACCGCCCAGCAGCAGCGCGACCGACAGCATCCCCGCCGCCTGCACCGCCGCCAGGTAGCCCGCCCGCTCGCCCAGCACAGCCACCCCGGTCCAGCTCAGCACCACGCTGAACGTCTGGTCACCGAGCGAGGCCAGCGACAGCCCACCCCACAGCAGTGCGACCGTGGGGTTGCCGAGCGGGCGGAGAAGCCGCGGGATCAGGTGCGGCTGGTCCAGTCCGCCAGCGCGATGCGCGGCAGATCGAACCGGTCTCGCGTGCGGCTATACCAGCCGGCGCCATGCAGACGGCCGATCAGGTCGAGCTTTTCGTTGTCGATGTAGCAGCGCTCGGCATTCAGCACCGCGTCATCGCGCACATGCACCGCCAGCACCTTGCCGATCACCAGCGTGCGATCAACACCGAGATCGATGTTCATGAACCGCTCGCACTCGAGCGCCACCGGGCTCTCGGCGATGCGCGGTACCTTGATCTTGCTGCTCGGCACGGTGGTGAGCCCGGCCTCGGCGATCTCGTCCACCCCCGGCGGAAAGTCGATCGCGGTGACGTTCATCGCCTGGGCGTTGGCGTCCGAGACCATGTTGACGACGAACTGCCCGGTCTCGCGGATGTTATTGCCGGTGTCCTTCGCATCGCCCGGCTTGCGGCCGCCGATGCCGATGATCACCAGCGGCGGATCGCCGGAGATGGCATTGAAGAACGAGAACGGCGCGGCGTTCACCAGGCCCTTGGCATCCTGCGTCACCACCCAGGCGATCGGGCGGGGGCCGACGGTGGAGACCAGGAGCTTGTAGCGGTCCTGCGGGGAAATCGTGTCGAAATCGAACAGCATGGCGGGCAGCTCCTGGCGTTTGGGCTGACAGGAATGGGCCGGAGCGCCTGGGCTGTCCATATCGGCCGCTGCCGCTTGCCAATGCGTGAAGCGCAATCCTCCGCCCCCTCCCCGATTCATCCCCTCTTAATCCTTCCACGCAATGATAGCCCGCCACCCCTGGAGAGACCACCGATGAAGATGCCGCGCACGTTGTTGATCGGCGGGAAAATCGCCCTGGCGTCGTTCGCCGCCCTTGCCCTGCTCGGCGTGCTGACCGCGATGACGCTGCGCACCCTCACCGAGTTGGACCGGCTCGCCGTGCAAACCCTCGCGGTGCATGAGGCGGAGAGCCAGACCGGCGTCGCCCTGCTCGCCGCCCGCACCGCGCAGATCTCGGCGCTTGATCTGCAACTCCAGCAGACCACCGATCGGGTGGCGCAATCCCTCGCCGCCGCCACCCGGCAGATCGAAAAGGCGCAGGACGCCCTGCAGGAGGCCGAGGGGATGGCCAAGGCCGAGGGCAAGGCGCTGATTGCCCGGGCGCTCAC
>CAIPLM010000305.1 GCA_903865895.1 uncultured Rhodospirillales bacterium
ATGGCGAACCTCCATCGTTCGCCGGATACAGAATCACACCAGCACCGCGTCGCGGAATCCCCCCGGAGTCACACTCTCGGAGCCTTGGTATAAGCGGCGTCGGCGAGGAGTTGTTTGGTGTAGGGGTGTTGGGGGGCGGTGAAGACTTGGTCGGTGCGGCCGGCTTCGACGATTTCGCCGCGCTGCATCACCATCACGCGCTCGCAGAGATGCCGGACCACGGCGAGGTCATGCGAGATGAACAGCATGGCGAAGTCATGCTCGGCGCGCAGGCGTTGCAGGAGGATGAGGAGTTGGGCCTGGATGGAGACATCGAGGCCGCTGACGATTTCATCGGCGACCAGGAGTTTCGGCAGGGTGCAGAGGGCGCGGGCGATGTTGACGCGCTGGCGCTGGCCGCCGGAGAGCTGGGACGGGGTGCGGGTGGCGAGTTCGGGGGCGAGGCCCATTTCGGCGAGGAGTTCGGCGGCACGGCGCTCCCGCGTGGCGCGATCGACGCCGGCGGCTTCCATCGCCTGGGTGGCGATGGCGGCGACTTGGCGGCGGGGGTTGAGGGCGGATTGCGGGTCCTGAAACACCATGCCGGCGTGGCGCACGCGGTGCAGGCGGGCGGCGGCATCGGGGCGCGAGACGTCCTGCCCGGCGAGGCGGATGGTGCCGGAGGTCGGCCGTTCGAGGCCCATCACCAGGCGGCCGATGGTGGTTTTGCCGGAGCCGGATTCGCCGACCAGGGCGACGAATTCGCCGGCGGCGACGGTGAAGCTGGCGCCGCGCACCGCGGGCGTGGTGCGGCGGCGGAACAGGTTGCCGGTGGCGAAGTGCTTGGCGAGACCGGCGACTTCAAGCACCGGGGCCGCCTTGGTGCCGATCGCGGGAATGGCGGGCGGGGGCGGCGGGTTGATGCCCTCGGTGAGGTAGGGTTGCAGGCAGGCGGCTTTCTGCCGGTCGCCGGTGAGCGGCGGATCGCTGGTGCGGCACTCCGGCCCGGCGAGCGGGCAGCGCGGCGCGAAGCGGCAGCCCTGGAGGGCGGCGAGGGATTTGAGGCCGGGCATCTGGTCGGGCAGCGCGAGCAGGCCGCGCTTCGGGCCGGCGAGGTCGGGGTTCGCGAGTTGCAGGCAGCGCGTGTAGGGGTGGCGGGGGTGGTGGATGACGGCGCGGGCCGGGCCCTGTTCCACGACCGCGCCGCCGTAGAGCACGTGGATGTCGTCGCAGATGCGGGCGGCCAGGCGCAGGTCGTGGGTGATGAACAGCACCGCAGTGCCGTCGCGCCGTTGCAGCTCGGTCATCAACTCGACGATGCGGGCCTGGATGGTGACGTCGAGCGCGGTGGTGGGTTCGTCGGCGATGACGAGGCGGGGGCGGGCGGCGAAGGCCATGGCGATCAGCACGCGCTGGCACATGCCGCCGGAGAGCTGATGGGGGTAGCGGGTGAGCAGGTTGGCGCCATCGGCGAGGTGCACCGATTCGAGTGCGGCCAGTGCGCGGGAGAGGCGCTCGGGCGCGCGGGAGACGCCGAGATGGGCGAAATGCTCGTCCATCTGGGTGCCGATGGTGTGGACGGGGTTCAGCGCGGTCAGCGGCTCCTGCGGGATGAAGGCGATGTCGCGGCCGAGGAAGGCACGGCGCTGCGGGGGCGCCATGCGGACGAGATCGTGGCCGTCGAAATGCAGGGTGCCGCCGGTGACCTGGAAGCCGGGCGGCAGGAGTTGGGCGACGGTGCGGCCGATCATGGATTTGCCGGCGCCGGATTCGCCGACGAGGCCGAGCATCTTGCCGGGCTCCAGCGTGAGATCGAGCCCGCGGATGACGGGCAGGTTCTGGCCGGTGGAGACGGTGAGGCGGCGGGCGATCAGCAGCGTCATTCGCGGCCCTCGACCATGCGGACATCGAGGGTGCGGCGGAGGCCATCGCCGAGGAGGTTGAAGGCGGCAACGGTGAGGAAGATGGCGAGGACGGGGGCGAGGAGGTTCCAGGGGGCCTGGTAGATCGCCTCCCGCCCGTCGGCGATCATCTGGCCCCAGGCGACCTGGCTCGATTTCACGCCGAGGCCGACGAAGGAGAGGATGGCTTCGACGACGACGGCGATGCCCATTTCGAGCGTGAGGAGGGTGACGAGGAGGGGGATGGTGGCGGGGACGATTTCGCGGATGACGGTGCGGAAGTGGGAGAAGCCGACGAGGCGGGCGGCGGTGACGTAGTCGCGGCGGGCGGTGACGATCACTTCGGCGCGGAGCACGCGGCAGAAGCGGGTCCAGTCGACCAGAACGATGGCGAGGATGACGTTGCGGGCGCCGGTGCCGAGGCCGGTCATCAGGATGAGTGAGAGGATGACGGGGGGGAAGGACATCCAGACGTCAATCGCGCGGCCGATCAGCCAATCGACCCGGCCGCCGAGATAGCCGGCGATGTAGGCGAGGGTGGCGCCGGCGATGAGGGCGCCGAGCGAGGCGGTAACGGCGACGGTCATCGCGATGCGGGCGCCGTGGAGGAGGCGGGAAAGCACGTCGCGGCCAAGGCCGTCAGTGCCGAGGAAATGGGAAGCATCGCCGCCGGCCTGCCAGGCGGCGGGGAGGAGCATGGCGATGAGGTCCTGCTCATCGGGGTCATGCGGCGCGATCCAGGGGGCGGCGATGGCGCAGGTGAGCACGAGGATCACCAGGATGAGGCCGGCGAGGACCCGGCCGGAGGACAGAACGCGCCGCATCATCGGGCGCGCAGCCTGGGGTTCAGGACGAGGTAGAGCCCATCGACCAGGGAGTTGATGAACAGCACCACCACGCAATAGGTGAGGCCGACGAGCTGGATGATCGGCAGGTCGGCATTGCGGACGGCATCGACCATGAGGTTGCCCATGCCGGGGTAGGAGTAGATCACTTCCACCAGCAGGGAGCCGCCGAACAGGAAGCCGAACTGCACGCCCATGAGGGTGAGGGTGGGGAGGATGGCGTTTTTCAGAGCGTGGAACAACAGGATGCGGGTCTCGGAGATGCCGCGGAGGCGGGCCTGGCGGATGTAGTCCTCGTGGTAGACATCCAGCAGCGAGGCGCGGAGCACCCGCATGATCGGCGGCGCGAAGGCGAGGCCGAGGGCGATGGCGGGGAGCACGAGGTGCACGAGCGCGCTGCGCAGGATGTCGAGCCGTCCGACCAGGATGGCATCGAGCAGCAGGAAGCCGGTGAGCACCGGGCGCTGCATGCCGGGATCGAGCCGGCCCATGAAGGGCATCGCCTGGAGGGCGACGCCGAAGACAAAGATGAACAGCAGGGCCCAGAGGAATTCGGGCACCGACATCATCAGCGTCGTCATGGTCTCGGCCGCCGCCTCGCCGCGACGGTCGCGCAGGGCGAAGAGCAGCAGGCCGCCGCCGATTCCGAGCAGGCTCGCCACCAGCATCGCGGCCACCGCGAGTTCGATAGTGCCGGGGAGGGTTTCGGCGACGAGGCCGCGGACATCGCGGCGCAGGTGGATGGAGCGGCCGAAATCACCGCGGAGCGCCGAGCCGGCCCATATCGCGTATTGCTCGGGTAGCGGCCGATCGAGCCCCATCGCCCGGCGGGCGCCCTCGATCTCCTCCTTGGTCGCGTTCGGCGGCATCGACATCGCCGCCGGATCGACCGGGAGGACACGGAGCGCCACGAACAGCAGCACCGAGACCACGAACAGGATCGGCACCGCCGTCAGCAGGCGTTTGGCGAGGGTGCCCAGCAAGATCATATGGGCAGGATCATCCCGGGAGGATCAGCTCCAGCTCATCGCCTGGGGCAGGATCCAGCCATTGCCGTAGGGGGTGACATTGAGGTTCTTCTTGCGCA
>CAIPLM010000306.1 GCA_903865895.1 uncultured Rhodospirillales bacterium
AGCCAGGTGGTCTCCATGCAGGCCTCCGGCGCCGATACCGTGGTGACCGCGGCGACGCCCAAATTCGGCGCGCAGATGATCCGCAAGCTCTACGACATCAGCTGGAAGCCGCTGCATTTCCTCTCCAACGTCTCGGCCTCGGTCGGCGCGGTGATCCGGCCCGCCGGCGTGGAGCGCGCGGTCGGCATCCTCACCTCCGGCTACGCCAAGGATTCGACGGACCCCACCTGGGACAACGACCCGGGGATGAACGAGTGGCGCGCCTTCATGAAGCAGTATTTGCCGGATGCCGATCAGGCCGATGGCGGCTACGCCTATTCCTACGGGGTCTGCACCACGCTGATGCAGACGCTGCGGCAATGCGGCAATGATTTCTCGCGCGAGAACATCATGCTGCACGCCGCCCGCCTCAAGGACCAGCAGAACCCCGTGCTGTTCCCGGGCATCATCGTCAACACCAGCGCGACAAATTTCCACCCGATGCGGCAGATGCAGCTGCAGAAGTGGAACGGCAAGAACTGGGAGATGTACGGGCCGATCATCGAGGGCTCCGCCATCTGAACCCGGCAGGCGGTATCGGTACGGCCCCGCAAGACGGGCAGGCCGATGCAAACAGGAAACCAAGGAGAACCAACCATGCGCAGACGCACGCTACTCACCGGCCTCGGTTCGGCCACATTGCTGGCAACACCGCATATCGCGCGGGCCCAATGGCCCGGTGTCACCAAGGACACCATCACGATCGGCCATACCATCCCCTATAGTGGCCCGGCCTCGGCCTATGGTGTGATCGGCCATGCCCATGCCGCCTTCTTCAAAATGCTCAACGAGCAGGGCGGCGTCGCCGGCCGCAAGGTCAACTTCATCTCGCTTGACGACGGCTATCTGCCGCCGAAAACCGTCGAGCAGGTGCGCCGCCTCGTCGAGCAGGACCAGATCTCCTTCCTGTTCTCGCCGCTCGGCACCGCCAATAACACGGCGATCCAGAAATACATGAACCAGAAGAAAGTGCCGCAGCTCTTCGTCGCCACCGGCGCCGACAAGTGGGGCGATCCCGAGCATTATCCCTGGACCATCGGCTGGCAGCCCTCCTACCGCACCGAGGCGCAGATCTATGCGAAATACATGCGCAAGGAGAAGCCGAACGCCAAACTCGCGGTGATCTACCAGAACGACGACTTCGGCAAGGACTACCTGATCGGCCTGAAGGACGCGCTCGGCGCTGATTATGCCAAGTTCGTGGTGAAGGAACTGACTTACGAAATCACCGACGCCACCATCGACAGCCAGGCCGTCTCGCTACAGGCCTCCGGCGCGGACGTGCTGGTCACAGCGGCGACGCCGAAATTTGCCGCCCAAATGATCCGCAAGGTCGCGGACATGAACTGGAAGCCGATGCACTTCCTCTCCAACGTCTCGGCCTCGGTCGGCGCGGTGATCAAGCCGGCCGGCGTGGAAAAGGCAGTGGGCATCATCACCTCCGCCTACATCAAGGACTCGACCGACCCGATGTGGGCCACTGATCCGGGCATCAAGAAATGGCGCACCTGGATGGATAAGTACATGCCCGGCGCCGACCAGACCGACGGCGGCTATCTCGCCGCCTACGGCCTGGACCAGACGATGATCCAGCTATTCAAGCAGTGCGGCAACGATCTCTCGCGCGAAAACATCATGCACCAGGCCGGCAACCTGCAGCCGCATGAGTGCGACATTCTGCTGCCCGGCATCCAGCCGAGCACCACGCCGAAGAACTTCCACCCGATCCGCCAGATGCAGCTCTCGAAATGGGATGGCGCAAGCTGGAAACTCTTCGGCGAGATTATCGAGGGCACCGGCGCCTGAGCCGTCACCCACGGGGTTATTCGAGGGACCGGCCGGCATCCGCAGGGTGCCGGCCGGTTTCGTTTGCCCCACCCTTGACCATGCAGCCGCCCGCGGCCGATGCTGCCGGCCCATTGAACACGCCAGAGCACGGGAATGGACCCGGCCGGACAGGGAAGAACATGAAGCTACATCGCGACGACCAGACCGTGCTTGACCTCATCAAGGCCGCCGGCCGCCCGCCCCTCTACACGCTCTCCCCCGTTGAGGCCCGCGCGGCCTCGGCAGCCTCACGCACGGTGATGCAGGACGCGCCGCCGGATGTGGCTGAGTGCCGCGATCTTACCGGCGCCGGGGTTCCGCTGCGGCTCTATCGCGGTGCCGGGACCGCCGCCGATGCGGTGCTTCCCTGCCTGATTTTCTACCACGGCGGCGGCTGGGTGATCGGGGATCTCGACAGCCATGACGTGGTGTGCCGCCAGCTCGCCAGCGCTACTGGTGCCTGCGTGATCGCGGTGGATTACCGCCTTGCCCCCGAGCACAAATTCCCCGCCGCCGTCGATGACAGCGCGGCGGCCACGGCCTGGATCATCGGCAATGCGGCGGAGCTCAAGATCGACGCCTCGCGTATCGCGGTCGGTGGTGACAGCGCCGGCGGCAACCTCGCGGCGGTGATGGCGATCATGGCGCGTGACGGCGCGCTGCCGCCGATCGGGTATCAGATGCTGGTCTATCCGGCGACCGATCTTGCCGCGGTGTTCCCCTCCTATGACCGCATCGTCGAAGGCTATCTGCTGACCACCACGACGATGAAGTGGTTCCGTGACCACTATCTGAACAACGAAGCCGAGCAGTCGGACTGGCGCGCCTCGCCGCTGCGGGTGGCGAGCCTGGCCGGCGTGGCGCCCGCCTTCGTCGTCACCTGCGCGCATGATCCGCTGTGCGACGAGGGCCGCGCCTTTGCCGAGCGGCTGGAGAATGAAGGCGTGCAGGTGACCGCGATGCACTACTCCGACCACATGCATGCCTTCTTCACCATGGGGAAATTCATCAAGGCCTCCGGGACCATGATCCTCTCAATGGCCGCCGCCATGAAGGCGCATTGGGGCATGGCGTGAGCCGCCTGCTCGACGGCAAATCGGCGATCGTCACCGGCGGCGCGTCGGGCATCGGGCGGGCCACCGCGCTGGCCTTCGCCCGCGAGGGGGCGCGCGTGCTGGTGCAGGACCGTGCCGAGGCGGGTGCGCAGGAGACGGTCGGGCTGATCAACGCGGCTGGCGGGCAGGCGGTCTCGATCGGCGGCGATGTCACCCGTGAGGCCGACGTGCAGGCGATGGTGGCAAGGGCGGTCGCGACTTTCGGGCGGCTCGATTGCGCCTTCAACAACGCCGGGATCGCGCCGGCCGCCGCCGGGCCGACCATGCAGCGCACGCATGAGCTGTCACTGGACTCCTGGCAGAAGCTGATCGACGTCAACCTCACCGGCGTGTTCCTGTGCATGAAGCATCAGGTGCCGCATATGATGGCCGGTGGCGGGGGCGCGATCGTCAACACCGCCTCGATCGCCGGGCTGATCGGCCTGCCGACGGCGGCGGCCTATGTCGCCGGCAAGCACGGCGTGATCGGGCTGACCAAGACCGCGGCGATGGAATATGCGCGGGACGGCATAAGGGTGAACGCGGTGTGCCCGGGCTTTGTGCTGACGCCGATGACCCAGGACGGCGCCGCACGGCGCGGCGAGGAGCTGCTGAACAAGGTGCCGATGCACCGGCTCGGCAAACCCGACGAAATCGCCGAGGCCGTGGTGTGGATGAGCTGCGATCGCGCGAGCTTCGTCACCGGGTCGTTCTACACCGTCGATGGCGGCTACGTCGCCGCCTGAACCTCAGGAGACCTCCATGTACGAGCTGCACTACTGGCCGACCCCGAACGGCAAGAAGGTCACCATTCTGCTGGAGGAGCTCGGGGTTCCCTACACCATCGTGCCCTGCAATATCGGGCGGGGCGACCAGTTCACGCCGGAATTCCTGGCGATGAACCCCAACCACCGGATGCCGGCACTGGTCGACACCACGCCGGCGGATGGCGGTAAGCCGCTGGCGGTGTTCGAGTCGGCGGCGATCATGATGTACATCGCGGAAAAGGAGGGCCGCTTCCTGCCCGCCACGCCACGGGCCAGGGCGGCGGTGACCCAATGGGTGATGTGGCAGATGGCCAACCAGGGGCCGAAGACTGGCGAGCGCGGCCATTTCTTCCGCCTCGGCGATACCAAGGGCGACCAATCCTACGCCGTCCGCCGCTTCACCGACGAGGTTAATCGCTGCTACGGCGTGATGAACAACCGGCTCTATGAAAGCCGCTATCTCTCCGGGGATGAGTACACGATCGCCGATATGATCTGCTATCCCTGGACCGTCAGCTGGGAAGCCCAGGGGCAGGACATCAACGAGTTCAAGCACTTCAAGCGCTGGTTCGAGGAACTCTCCGCTCGCCCCGCCGTCCAGCGCGGCATCGCCGTCAGCGCCGGCCCCGCCGAAGACCCCGCCAGCCTCAGCGAGGCCGAAAAAGCGCGCCGCGCCAGCATCCTCTACAACCAGCGCGCCCGGCCAGCGCCAGGCTGACCTTTCAGACGAGAGGCTGTGTGCCCCGCTGTCACTTCACTCTTCTCAAGAGTTCTCTCGATCAACAAAGCCAGGAAGGTTCAGTCCACTGGGTCCGCGTACCTCGCCTTCGCTTCCAGATAAGTCCCCGCCGCGCCATGCATCAGTCCCGAGGCGCGCGTAAGATGACGAGGAGGGCCACCAGATTGGCGAGCGCGGTTACCAGCAGGATGTTGGGCGCGCCCGCGCCGAGCGCCGTCAACACCGCCGCGATGATTGCGCCGGAGACCATGAAGGCGGCGTTCATCACGTTGTTGGTGGCGATGACGCGGGAGCGCACAGCAGCGTCCGAGCGTTCCTGCATGAGGGCGTAGAGCGGGACCGAGAAAACCCCGCCGCAGACGGCGAGGCAGAACAGGTCCGCCAATACCCGCCACCCCGCGGGTGAGCCCGTGAGTGCCGCGATGGTGGCGAAGCGGCTGCCTGAGCAGGCCAGCACGAAATCGAGGCAGAACAGGGAGATGCCGAAGGCCGCCCAGGGCACGTGGCGCAGCGAGACCTCGCCGCGCAGCAGCCGCGCCTCCAGCATGGAGCCCACGCCGATGCCGATCGAGAAGGTCGCGAGAAACAGCGTCACCACGCCGCTTTCAGCTCCCAGTACCTCTTTGGCCATGACGGGGAATTGCGACAGCACGGTCGCCCCCACCGTCCAGAACCAGGAGATCGCCATGATCGCCCGCCACACCGGGCGGTTGGCGCGGCCGATGGCGATGATGGCGGCGGTGCTGCGCCACAGGTTCCAGTCCAGCACGAGGCCGGGCGAAGCGGCCGCGGCGCTGGGGATGGCCCGGGCGGCGGCATAGCCGGCCAGCGCCACCGCAACCCCGCAGGCCGAGACCAGCCAAGCGCCGCCGCCGCCCAACACCAGCCCGCCGCCCATGATGGTGCCGGCGAGAATGGCGAGGAAAGTGCCGGCCTCGATCAGCCCATTGCCGGTCACCAGTTCCTCATGCGCGAGATGCACGGGGAGGATGGCGTATTTGATCGGGCCGAAGAAGGTGGAGTGCACGCCAAGGCCAAACAGCACCGCCATCAGCAGCCAGGGGTCCCCCAGCGCCAGCCCGGCGGTGCCCAGGAGCATCAGACCGACCTCGAACAGCTTGATTTTGCGAATAAGCCCCGTCATCTCCGAGCGATCGGCCAATTCGCCGGCCAGGCTCGAAAACAGCGCATAGGGCAGGATGAACACCGCGCCGGCCGCCACCACCAGCAGCGGCCCGGCATCGCCCGCGCGCCAGAGCAGCAGCACGGCCATGGCATTCTTGAACAAATTATCGTTCAGCGCGCCGAGGAACTGGGTGATGAACAGCGGCAGGAAGCGCCGCACGGAGAGCAATGTGGTGACCATGGCCGCAGTTTGCGGGGCTTAACAGCCGCGTGCAATCGGGCGGGGCGCGACAAAACAAACACAATCCAAACATTGGCGGGTCCACAAACACCGTCAGCTTCGCCCCTTTGCACGAGCGCCCGATGTCGGTATCGATCACCCTCCTTCCTCCCCGGCCCGAGAGAAACCCGCGCGTGATCGACGCCCCTACCCTGCGCACGGTCCTGGGCCTGCTGATGATCGCCGCCGTGTTCTACCTCACGGTGTGCGGTGGCCTGTTTGTCTGGCAGCGCCGCATCATCTTCCTCAATGACAGCGCCCGCCCGGACCCGGTGCTCGCCGGCGTGCCGGATGTTGCGGTGCGCACGCTGCGTACCGCCGATGGCCTCGATATCACCGCCTGGTACCAGCCGCCCGCCAAAGCGGATCAGCCGGTGGTGCTGTTCTTTCACGGCAATAGCGGCAATATCGGCCATCGCGGCGGCCGCATCGCCCATAACGCCAGCCACGGCTGGGGCACCATGCTGCCGGAATACCGCGGCTTCGGCGGCAATCCCGGTAGCCCCTCGGAGGAGGGCCTTACGCTCGATGCCGAAGCCGCTTACGCCGCGCTCCGCGCCGATGGCATCGCGCCCGAGCGTATCATCATCTGGGGCGAATCCCTCGGCACCGCGGTCGCCACAAGGCTGGCCTCAGCCCATCCCGCCTCGGCGTTGATCCTCGAGGCGCCGTTTACCTCGATGGCCGACATCGCACGCAGCCGCTACCCCTTCGTGCCGGTGAACCTGCTGTTGAAGGACCGCTTCGACACGCTGGCCCGCATCGGTGACGTCACTATCCCGCTGCTCATTATCCACGGTGACCAGGACAAGTTGATACCGATCGACATGGGCCGTCACGTCTTCGCCGCCGCGACGACCACGAACCGCGTGTTCTGGGTCGCCGAGGATGCCGGGCACAATAATCTGGTCGAAAGTGGCGCGCACGAAGCGGCGCATCGCTTCCTCGACCGCTACACCACGCCCGCCGGTACGCGCCACCACATCGCCCAGCGCTAAGCCGCGCTTGCACCGCCGCCCCGGCGGCCGCATTCTGCCGCGGCGGTGCAATCGCCGTGGCAGCCGGAATATCGACGATGCGCGCACGTGACCTTGGCCTCGCCTGCGGGCATCTCCCAACCGGCGCGGGAAACCGCATTACCGATGTCCCCGGCGTCACCGTCGGGCACTGCACAATCGCCGAGGGCGACCTGCGCACCGGCATCACCGCCATCCTGCCTCACCCCGGCAATGTGTTTCGCGACAAGCCGGTGGCCGCGGCCGATGTGCTGAACGGGTTCGGCAAGTCGGTCGGGCTGATGCAAGTAGAAGAGCTCGGCCAGCTCGAAACGCCGATCCTTCTGACCAACACGCTCTCGGTCGGCACCTGCGGCACGGCGCTGATCCGCCGCGCCATCGCCGCCAATCCCGACATCGGCCGCGCCACCTCCACGGTCAATCCCGTGGTCGGCGAGTGCAATGACGGCTACCTCAACGACATCCAGGCCCTCGCCGTCACCGAGGCCCATGCTTTCGCCGCGCTCGACGCCGCTTCTGTGGATTTCGCCTCCGGCGCAGTCGGCGCCGGGGCCGGGATGAGTTGCTTCGGCTTCAAGGGCGGCATCGGCACCGCCTCCCGCCTGGTGACGCTGGATGGCGCCTCCCACACCGTCGGCGTGCTGCTACTCGCGAATTTCGGCCGCGCTGGTGATCTCCGCCTGCCCGATGGGCGGCGCCTTGGCCCCACGCGCGCCGCCGCGCCGCCGGAGCGCGGCTCGGTCATCGTCGTCATCGCCACCGACATCCCGCTCGACCATCGCCAGCTTCGCCGCGGCATCCGCCGCGCCGGCGCCGGGCTCGCCTGGGCCGGGTCCTTCTGGGGCCACGGCAGCGGAGATCTTGCGATCGGCTTCACCACCGCCAATCGGATCGACCATGATGCGGCAGAGGATATCCGCAACATACGGATATTGAATGAAAGCCGCATCGATTTCGTCTTCGAAGCCGTCGCCGAGGCGACGCAGGAGGCGGTGATGGATGCCCTCGCCGCATCGGACACCACGCGCGGCCGCGCCGGCCATCGCCGGCTTGGCTTGCGCCATTCCCTGGGGAGCACAGCATGAAAGTCTTCATTTCCGCCGATATCGAAGGCGTCGCCGGCGTCGTCACCACCCAGCAGGGCCAGCCTGGCAACACCGAATACGAGCGTGCCCGCCGGCTGATGACCGAGGAAGTCAGCGCCGCCATCGCCGGCGCCTTCGATGCCGGGGCCACCGAAGTGCTGGTGAATGACAGCCACGGGCCGATGACCAACATCATCCCCGAACTGCTCGACCCCCGCGCCGAGCTCATTCTCGGCCGCCCCAAGCCCACCTATATGTGCGCCGGATTGGATGCGAGCTACGACGCCGTATTCTTCACCGGCTACCACAGCGGCGCCGGGCAGCACGGCATCCTCTCCCACACCGTCAACGGCTTCGCCTTCTACGGCATCCGCGTCAACGGCATCGACTGCGCCGAAGCCACCCTCTACGGCGCCTATAGCGGCAGCCTCGGCGTGCCCGTGGTGATGCTCTCGGGCGATGACCAGTTGAAGGCGCAATGCGCGCCCCTCTTCCCCGGGGCCGAATTCGCCGTGGTGAAGACCGCCCTTAGCCAGCGCGCCGCCCGCGCCCTCTCGCCCGAAAACGCACGCGCGCTGATCCGCAGCGCCGCCGCCACCGCGCTGCGCAACAAGGCGGCCTGCAAACCCTACGTCATCCCCGGCCCCTACCGCCTGGAACTCGATCTTAGCAGCGTCACCCTCGCCGACCTCGCCTGCGGCATCCCGGTCGCCGAACGCGTCAGCCCCCGCACCGTCGCCTTTACCGCCCCCACCATGGAAGGTGTCGTCGGCTGGATCGGCGCCATCGGCGCCATGTCGGCGCTGCTGCGCTGAGCCGGGGGGAAGGAAGGCAAGGGGCGCTGCCCCTTGACCCCGCTGGGGGATGATCCCCCAGACCCCATCCGTTTAAGAGGCTGCTGAAAGGGAGAGGGGGCCAACTCGGTGGTTGCAAGCACGGAGCAGGCCCCCTCTCCCTTTCAGCAGATCTCCTCCAAATGCATGAGATCCAGGGGCTCGGCCCCTGGCCGGGGTCGAGGGGGCAGCGCCCCCTCGCCTTCCCTTCCCCCAGCCCAGATCAGCGCCCAACGGGCGCGGATGGGGTGGGCCGGGTGGTGGTGTCCTGGGTGGGGCTGTCGAAGATGCCGAAGATGCCGCGCAGGAAGCCGGGGGTGAGAGCGGCAAGCGGGTTGACTGAGACGGCCGGGTCATTGCAGTCACCGCGCAGGGAATAGGTGGCGGCGAACAGGCCGCCACCGCGTTCGGGGCTGAAGAGTTTGCCGAGGAAGGGGATGCCACCGAGTAGGGAGTTGAAGAAGTAGGCCGGCACGATGGTGCCGCTCATGTCGCAACGTCCCGCCGCAATATCAGCGCGGCCTTTGGCGGTCATGCCGAGGGAGGTGTTGAAGGCCCGCGCATCTTCCAGTTCCAGCACATCATCGGTCAAGCGGAAGGGCGCATCGAGCCGGGCGAAGCCAAGGCCGGGGCCGCGCACCAGTTCAACAAGGCCGTAAAGAGTCATCGCCTGAAGTAGCTTGGCGAGGGCCGGGGCCTTGCTCATCCGGAAGTCTAGTATTTCCGCCGTTCCTTCCAGCGGGTGGCCGGGCTTGCGGTCATCGTACCGGCCGGAGAGTTTCATGGTGCCACCCTGCATGTCCTCGACGATATCGAGCGCCTTGAGGAGTCCGCCGGCATCCGCGGCGGAGCCCACGAGGCTGCGGCCGGCTTGGGCGGAAGCAATGGCGATATCGAACGGCGCGAGTCCGCCGGGGCGGCCGGAAAGGCGCAGCGTGCGATTGATTAGCCCGTCATTCTCCGCCCGCAGCACGAGCTGGCTAATGCTGCGGCCGGGGCCGAGCACCACGCGATCGAGCTTGGCATCCAGCACGTAAGGCGGGCCGCGGGTTTCCGGCGGTTTTGGCGTGCCGGGCGGGCGGCGGGCGAGTTCGGTAGTGGCATCGAGGCTACTGCCCCCGAGGGATACACTCCAAGTGCCACCGGCGGTGGGGGGAAAGCGTATATCGGCGTGGAGGTTGGTATCGCGGCCAAGCACCAAATTGGGGATCGACGCGCTTACCGGCCGCCCATCGGCGAAGGCGATTCGCGCCTCGAGGTCGATGCCCTCGCCTTTCACCACCAGGCGATCGATGGCGGCGACGCGATCGCGCTCCAGAAGCATGCGTAGCTCGGCCTGGGCCGGCTTGCCGGGCGGCTTGGTGAAGCCGAGGCGGGACACGGCGATTGTCGCGCCGGTGAGATCGGCCTTTACCGCCACGTCGCCCTTGCCGTCCCGCCGCGTGCGCCATACCGCGCTCACCGGCGCGCTGCCGGCGATGGTGCCAGCGAGATCAAGGCCGATCCCGGCGAGCTGGGCCACGTCGGGCGTGCCGGAGACAGTGACGCTCTGGACGATCTGCGCCGCCCCGCCAGGGCGGAAATCCATATCCATCACCAGCTTGGATGGAATCCCCGCAAGATTGGCGCCGCCGGAGACACGCAACCCATCATTGGAGGCCTGCAGGTCCAGCACCCCATCATCGAGGTCCCGTCCGGCGGCGACGCCGCCGAGATGCACGCCGGTCGCGCGCACGCTCGCGCGCAATTGCACATCATCCATCGTCAACCAGGATTCGAGCGGCATTTTGACGATCTCGACCCGCCCCTTCACCTGTCCGGCGGGGTCTCGCAGTTCCATCGGCCGGCGATCGAGCAGGCGGATGCGGGGGTGCCGCAGCACGGCGAAAACGTCGGACAGCGGGCCGGCGGCATCCACAGTGATGTCGGTTACCTGGTCGCGCATCGAGAGCCCGTAGATGCGCATCAGCCCACCGGTCACCTGCACCCCACCCTGACGGCCGGAGATCATGTTGATGTCCAGGATATCAGGCGAGACGAATTCGAGCCGGGCCACGCCCTGCTCAACCGGCGGCACCGGTCGCAGCCAGTGCACCACCAGGTCCTCCCCGTCACCACCGCCAGCCAAGGCCGTCACGCGCAGATCGGAGAAATCACTGGCGGCGCGCAGCGTCACTTTGGCATGCAGGTTGCGCACCTTGCCCGTTGGCATGTTCTCCACCAGCCAGGGCTTGGCTCCCTTCCCGGCCACGCCGTCCGGCCACAGGAACGGTAGATCGGCGAGCTCCGCATAGTCGGTCCCGGCGTTGAGATCGATCACCACACCCTCCGCACCCCGTGCCAGCGCCCCTGTCGCGGTGATGCGGGTGACCGGACGATCTCGCGGTTGCAGATCGATGCTCGCGGCGGTGAGCGCGAGCGCGCCAGGTCTCGCGCGCAGCTTCGCCTCGGCGGCGGCCACCGGCAGCAGGCCGCGCACGACGCGAATTTGCCCGGCGCCGAGCCGCAGCACCGCGTCGGCACCGCGCCACCGCAAGCTACGGTCAAATACCATGCTGGCCTCGCCGCTCAGCGGCACGTCAAGCGGCTCGCCCGCGGCCAGCAGTGGAATCTCGGCGGCCAGCCGCGCCGGATTCACTTGGGAAATCGAGCCATGCAGGCGGATCAGCTCCGGCGCGTCCTGTAGGGCGATTTCGCCAGTGAGCTGCGCCCGCTGGCTGCCCAACCCGAGCGAGAGCGACACCCGGCCTTGCGCCCCGCCGGCCGCATCACGCCGCAGGTCAAGCATGACCTCGGACGCCGTCCAGCTGGTGCCGAGCCGCTCGTCGACCACCACCAGCCCGGCGTCGCGCACCTGGATGCGGCGGAGATGGTCGATCAGCCGCCCCGCCATCGTGTCATCGCTGGCGCCAGCCGGGCGGGCCAGGGCCTGGGCGATCGCCGCGAGATCGATCTCTGGCGCCGACGTCGCGCCCGGCACGTCACCGCCGGTCGCCGCGTCCATGAGATCGAGCTGCACCTGTCCGTCGGCGCCACGCGTGGCGCGCAGCCGGGCCCCCTCGATCTCGATGGCGCGAGGCACGAGGTGCCCGCGCAACAGCTCGGCCATGGAGAGCGCGACACGGGCGGCCGGGATGCGGCCAAGCGGCCGGCCATCAGCGGCAGCGGCACTCACATCCTCGATGCGCAGGTCGATCGGGCGGTCGCTCGCACCGCCGAACCCTTCCCAGGCCAATTGCACCCGGCCGATCGACCACCGCGGCCCACCCTCGGTGTTCACCGCATCTTCAAGCCGGCGCATCAGCCAGGGCAGCTCGAGCGGTCCCTGCGAGAGCAGCCAGCCGAAAGCGCCGATCGCCACCATCGCCACGACCAGCAGCGCCAGAACGAGGCTCATGGCGCGGCGCAGCAGCACCAGCATCCCCCGCACGGCTTGACCGGCATGCGCCCTCATGGCCAGCCTGCCATATGCCCGACCTCACGCCCCGCCCCGCCCGCCGCAAGCCCGAAGCCAAGCCCGCATCGGCGCTGCCCTTGGCCGCCGATGCAGGCGCCGCCGAACGCCTCACCGAGCGCTTTGCCGAGTTTGGCCGCACTGAAGCGCGCTTCGCCGCCGGGCCGGGCGCGAAGCTCCTCCAGGCGCTCGGCGGCAACAGCCCCTATCTCGCCGAACTGGCCCTGCGCGAGCCCGCGACCCTGCGCGATATCCATCGCATCGGCCCTGACGCCGTGGTGGCCCGCGCGATGGGCGCCCTCGCCGCGCTGCGGCCGACCCTGCCCCGCCCGCGCCTGGCCGCCGGGCTGCGCCAGGCCAAGCGGGATGTCGCGCTGGCAACGGCGGTCGCCGACATCACCGGGCAATGGCCGCTCGAACGCGTGACCGAGGCGCTGGCGGCGCTGGCCGAGACCGCGCTGCAACGCGCCGTCGCGCATTTGCTGCGCGCCGGGCATGATGCCGGAGAACTGCGCCTGCCCAATCCCGATGAGCCGGAGCAGGGCTCCGCCTTCACCGTGCTCGGCATGGGCAAGCTTGGCGCCCGCGAACTGAACTACTCCAGCGATATCGACCTCATCCTGCTGCAAGACCCGGATTCGGGTGTCTACCACGGCGAATCGCAGGGCGCCTTCTATACCCGCCTCGCGCGCGATCTCGTGACCCTCATGGAATTCCGCGACGCTGACGGCTACGTGTTCCGCACCGATCTGCGCCTGCGCCCTGATCCCGCCGCCACGCCGCCCTGCATCGCGCTGCCCGCCGCCATCGCCTACTACGAGAGCATGGGGCAGAACTGGGAGCGCGCGGCCATGCTCAAGGCCCGCCCACTCGCCGGCGATATCGGGCTCGGCACCGCATTCCTCCAGGAGATCCGGCCCTTCATATGGCGTCGCCATCTCGATTTCGCCGCCATTGCCGATATTCATGCGATGAAACGGCGGATCGACGAGCATAAGCGCACCGCCCTCAGCGCCGCGCAGGATCAGGTGACTCGCATTCTCGGCCATAACGTGAAGCTCGGGCGGGGCGGAATCCGCGAGATCGAGTTCATCGCGCAGACATTGCAGCTGGTCTGGGGCGGGCGGGACCCGGCGCTGCGTGTGCTGCGCACGCGCGAGGCGCTGAAGTTGCTGGTGCGTGCCGGGCATCTGAAGCGCCGCGCCGCGGCTGAGCTCGATGCTGCCTACGTCTATCTGCGCGGCGTCGAGCACCGGCTGCAAATGGTGGCGGACCGGCAGACCCATGTGCTGCCCGACAAGCGCGAGGAGATGGAGCGCTTCGCCATCTTCATGGGTGAGGCGGATGCCGCCAGCTTCGCGGCCCGGCTACTGGGGCATCTCGCCATCGTGCAGACGCGCTACGGCGAGTTGTTCGACGCTGTGCCGCAGCCCGAAGGAGGCACCGCAGAACCGCTGGATTTCAGCGGGGTCGATTTGCCGGAGGCGACCGTCACGGCCATCGCGGCGATGGGGTTCGCCAACCCACCCGCGGTGATCGCCGCCGTGCGGGCGTGGAATGGCGGGCGAGTGCGGGCGCTGCGCTCGCAGCGCTCGCGCGAGACCATGCGGGTGCTCCTGCCGCAGCTTCTCGCCGCCCTGGCACGCCAGGCGAACCCCAACGCCGCCTTCGCGCGGTTCGACGAATTCATCGGCCGCCTCACCGCAGGGGTGCAGATCCTCTCGTTGTTCCAGCGCCACCCCGCACTGCTCGATCGCGTCGCCGTCATCCTCGGCGCCGCCCCCTCGCTGTCGGACCACCTCGCCCGCACACCAGCGGCGCTGGAGGCGCTGCTGACGCCGGACTCCACGGCCAATGTCGATCGCGTGCTGCGCGCCCGGCTCGATGACGCGCGCACGCTGGAGGACGCCATCGCGATCATCCGCGGCACCGTGCGGGAGGAGGAGTTCGCCATCTCGGTCGGCACGCTCGAAGGGCGGCTCGATGCCGATGCCGCCGGGCTCGCCCGCACCGCGGTGGCCGATGCGGCGCTCGCGGCCTTGCTGCCGCTGGTGCTCGATGATTTCGCCGGCCGCTTCGGCCGGGTGAAGGGCGGCAGCATGGTGGTGGTGTTGCTCGGCAAGGCCGGCGGGCGGGAGATGATGGCGGGCTCGGATCTCGACCTGATGTTCATTTACGACCACCCGGAGGACGTCACCGAAAGCCGCGGTGGGCGGCCTTTGCCATCCAGCCAATGGTTCATCCGCGCGGTACACGCCTATGTCGCCGCTCTCACCGCGCCGGATGCCGATGGCCCGCTTTTCGCGGTGGATATGCGGCTGCGCCCCTCCGGCAATAAGGGCCCGGTCGCGGTGCCGCTCGCCGGGTTCGAGCGCTACCACGCCAGCGAGGCCTGGACCTGGGAGCGCATGGCCCTCACCCGCGCCCGTGTGGTGGCCGGACCCGCGAAGCTGCGCACCAAGGTGGAGCGCGCCATCCGCACCGCCATCGCCACCGCGGGCGAACCCGCGCGCATCCGCGCCGACGCCGCCTCCATGCGCGCGCGCCTGTTGCGGGACCTGCCGCCCACCGGGCTGTGGGATGTGAAGCTGCGGCCGGGCGGGCAAATCGAGGTGGAGTTCATCGCCCAAACGCTGCAACTCCTGGCCGGACAGCCCGCGGGGCCAGCGACGCGTGACGCGCTCACCGCCCTGCTGCCGCCCGACGAAGCCGCGCCGCTTCTGGGAGCGGACAGGCTGTGGCGCACCGTGCAGGGCATGCTGCGCATCCTCTACGGCCGCAACCCCGGCGCGAAACTCTCCGAAGCCGCCGCCGCCGCCCTGCTCATCGCCGCGCGGGAAGCCGGCGTCTCGGCGGTTGACTTGGACGGCCTCGTCGCCACCTTCGAGGAAGCGGCGCGGGAGGTCCGCGCCGCCTTCATCCGTATCGTGGGGGCCATCGAGGTATGAGCGAATTGACCGAAGGGGCCGCGGCGCCCGATTTCACCATGCAGGCCAGCGGCGGCCGCACCGTCAGCCTGGCTGGCTACGCCGGCCGGCCCTTCGTGCTGTATTTCTACCCCAAGGCCAACACCCCCGGCTGCACCCAGGAAGCCTGCGCCTTCCAGGAGGCCCTGCCGGCACTGGGCGCCACCGGGCTCGAAGTGATCGGCGTATCGCCCGACGCGATCAAGCCGATCGAAAATTTCGCTGCGAAATACAGGCTCACCTTCCCGCTGGCCTCGGACGCCGACCAGGCGGTGGCCACTGCCTATGGCACTTGGGTGGAGAAATCCATGTATGGCCGCAAATACATGGGCATGGAGCGCTCGACCTTCCTGATCGACGCCCACGGCCGCATCGCGCGCATCTGGCGTAAGATCAAGATCCCTGGCCACGCCGCCGAGGTGCTGGCGGTCGCCCAGACGCTGTGAGACTGGATCAAACCGTGCCCGCGATGCTTATTGCCGACGCGAATTGAGAGGTGGCGCCGAAGCTGAGCATCCCCAATCACAGCCGATCCTTGATGAAGCGGACGTCCTGATCCCTTTTGGCTCAGGTTGCAGGTCACGTCGGTTTTACAGCCGATTCGGAACCTGAGCACGGGGAGCTACGCCGAACCGTAAGCGGACCAGATGGCGGCGGTGCCGCAGGAACACATCACCCGGGCCTTCTGGGGCTGGGCGGATGGGTATCTCCCCTCGCGCTCCTTCCCAGCGGCGGGTCTCCAGCGGCTGAGCTTGGCGCGCGGCGGTATGAACCGGCTAGGATGAGACGATGGCGGCCGCCAATTCGGTGGATTTGGCGGCGGGGTGGCCGGGGTTGCGGAAGCGGAGTTCGCTTTCGGGGCCATCGGGTTCGGCTTCGAAGAGTTCGCGGCGGGAGAGGCAGCTGACGGCGACGACGTGGCGGGCTTCGGGTTCGGTGAGGAATTGGCGGGCGGCGCCTTCGATTTCGAGTTGGTCGCGGAGATGGCGCCATTCCAGCGCGTCGGTATCTTCGACGAGCATGGCGAGGATGCCGGGGCGGGTGCCGCTGAGGCGTGCGGGGGCGATGGCGGCCATGCGGCGGTGGATGGCGCGGGCGACATCGTCTTCCCGGCCGGCGCGGGCGGCGAGGACGCAGACGCCGCCGCTGCCGGTCATGACAGCGAGGTGGGCTTCGTGGCCGAATTCGCGGCGCAGGGACGGCATCAGCCCGGCCTCGTCGGCCTGGGCGGCGGCGAGCATCAGGGGGTCAAGCCGGAGGATGGCGGCGGCGTCCTGGTCGGTGCGTTGGCGCGAGGAGAGCAGGGTGCGGATGCGGTCATGCATGGCGGGCAGGCTGGCATCCTCGCGCTTGAGGCCCTGGTTGAGGGTGAGTTTGAGGAGGTAGCGGCCGGGGTGCTGGGCGAGCCAGGTTTGCAGGTCGGGGTCGACGGCATCCATCAGGCGCAGCCAGGCGGCGCGATGGACGTCGCGGCCTTCCTCGGCGGAGACGATGTCGCAGGCGACCTCGGCGGTGCTGGCGCCGCGCTGGATGGTGAGGTCATGCGGCGCGCCATCGGCGAGGCCGGAGAAGGTGACCGTGAAGCCGCGGCGGCGGTGGCGGGCGGCGACTTCGAGGAGGTGGAAGACGGCCATCAGCGTGCCGTCGCCGTGCAGGCCGGCGGCGAGCAGGGCGGTCATCCGCTTGCGGCCGTCGCGTTTGAGGGCGGCCATGAGGGAGACCGCCTCGCCGGCGCGGGCCTCGACGGCGCGTTCGATGGCCCCGGCGGCCTGGCCGCGGCGGAGGCGTTCGAGGGCGACTTCGATGGCGTGGCGGTGGCTGAGCGCGCGGCTGACCCGGCCGCTGCCGGCGGCCATTTGGCGCAATTCGCCGAGGCGTTCCTGCCAGCGGGCGGCGCCGATCAGCCCGATCAGCGCAGCCGCGTTGCCTCCGTCATGCGTTGCCATGCGGCACCCTATCCTGTTCCTGGATCGCGTATAGCAGACCGCAGCGGTCCTGTTAATCCATTGGTCAGGACGCAATGGTGCAGGATGGGCAGGTCAGACCCCGCCCCATACCTCGCGGGCGACCTCGACGCAGAGTTCGAGCTTGCGCCACTGCTCGTTCTCGGTGAGGAGGTTGCCCTCCTCGGTGCTGGCGAAGCCGCATTGCGGGCTGAGGGCGAGCTGTTCGAGGGGGACGAATTTCGCGGCTTCGTCGATGCGGCGTTTGAGCTCGTCCTTGCTTTCGAGCTGCCCGGTTTTGCTGGTGACCAGGCCGAGGACGACCATTTTGGGGCCACGGGGGACGAAGCGCAGCGGCTCGAACCCGCCGGCGCGTTCGCTGTCCCATTCCATGAAATATGCATCGACGTTGATGCGGTTGAACAGGGTTTCGGCGACGGGCTCGTAGCCGCCTGAGGCGACGAAGGTGGAGCGGAAATTGCCGCGGCAGAGATGCATGGAGACGGCCATGTCGGCGGGGCGGGCGTCGATCGCCCGGTTGATGAGGGTGGCGTAGATGTCGACGAGGCCTTCGATGTAGTCACCGCGTTCCTTGAGCTGGGCGATCTGCTCGGGGTCACAGAGATAGGCGAGGTTGACCTCGTCGAGCTGGAGGTAGCGGCAGCCGGCGGCGGCGAAATCCTGCACCGCGTCATGGTAGGCGGTGCCGAGATCGGCGAAGAATTGGCCGAGATCGGGGTAGATCGCGCGGTCGATCGAGGAGCGGCCGCCGCGGAAATGCAGGACGGAGGGCGAGGGGATGGTCTGCTTGGCGATCGCGGTCGTCACCTTGGAGGCGGTGAAGCGGTAATCGGGGATGAAGGCCTTTTCGCCCCAACCGATGCGGCCGTTGACGCGGAGGCGGTGGGGGAGGAGGACGCCGCCCTTGAACTCGATCTTCTGCTCGGGGACGTAGAGCTCGGCGCCGTCGAGCTTGGCGACGAAATCGTAGTGCCAGTAGGCGCGGCGGTATTCGCCATCGGTTGCGGCGCGCAGGCCGATGGATTCCTGCTTGGCGATGGCTTCGGCGATGCAGGCGTCCTCGATGTCGCGCAGCGCGTCGGCGGGGAGGGAGCCGGCGGCGTGGGCGGCGCGGGCCTCGCGCAGGCGGACGGGGCGCAGCAGGCTGCCGACGTGGTCGGCACGGAAGGGCGGGCGTGTGCGGGCGGTCATGGCGGGTCTCCCTGGTGTTAGGGGTTATTTGGGGGGCGATGGCGGTTTCGTCAAAGCCTGCCGGGTTGGACGCGGCGCGCGGCAGGGGGTAAGCCGCGCCGCATGACGCTCTCCCACACACTGGCCGCACTGGTCGATGCCTGCCGGGCCCGCGCCGGCCGGGTGGTTCTGGCCGGGCTTGCCCTTGGGCTGCTGTGCGGCGGTTTGGCCGCGTGGCGGCTCGACATCTCGACCGACACGGATGCGCTATTCTCGGCCAGCCTGCCGTGGCGGCAGCGGGCGATGGCGTTCGACCGCGACTTTCCGCAATTCCGCGATCTCGTGGTGGCGGTGATCGAGGCGGATAGTCCGGAGGCGGCGGATGTGACGGCCGACGGGCTGGCGGCGGCGCTGGCGGCCGATACCGCGCATTTCAAATCGGCCCGGCGGCCGGATGCCTCGCCTTTTTTCGACCGCAACGGGATGCTGTTCCTCTCGCAGACCGAGTTGCAGGAGCTGCTGGATCGCACCATCGACGCGCAGCCCTTCCTCGGCCAACTCGTCGCCGACCCCTCGGCGCGCGGCCTGTTCGCGGCGCTGTCGCTGCTGGCGATCGGGGCGGGCCAGGGGGCGGATCTCGCGCCGTTCGCCGGGCCGCTCGGGGCGTTCCATACCGCGCTGGAGGGCGCGGCCGCCGGGAAGCCGGTGCCGCTCTCGTGGCAGGCGTTGCTGGGCGGCGGGCTGGCGGAGAAGGCAGGGCGGTTCCGCTTCGTGCTGGCGCAGGCGAAGCTCGATCTGACCGCGTTGGAGCCCGGGGCGGAGGCGGTGCGCGCGCTGCGGGCAGCGGCGAGGAAGCTGGAGTTCATCGCCAACGGGTCGGCACGGATGCGGGTGACCGGCCAAGTGCCGCTGGCGGATGAGGAATTCGCCACCGTCGCCGAGGGGGCGCTCACCGGGACCATCGTCAGCGCCGCGCTGGTGCTGCTGTGGCTGGTGCTGGCGGTGCGCAGCTGGCGGCTGATCGTGCCGATCGTGGCCACGCTGGTGCTGGGGCTGGTGGTGACAACGGGGTTCGCGGCGCTGGCGATCGGCACGCTGAACCTGATCTCGGTGGCCTTCGCGGTGCTGTTCGTCGGCATCGCCGTGGATTTCGCCATCCAGTTCGCCGTGCGGCTGCGCGAGCTGCGCCACGCCTTCCCCGGCAGTACCGCCGCGCAGGTGATGCAGGCGGCCGGGGGGATCGCCGGGCCGCCGATCCTGGTCTCGGCGGCGGCGGCGGCAGCGGGGTTCCTCGCCTTTGCGCCGACCTCGTTCCGCGGAGTGGCGGAACTCGGGATGATCGCCGGCTTCGGCATGCTGGTGGCGCTGGCGGCGACGCTGACGGTTCTGCCGGCGGTGCTGACCCTGTGCCGGCCGCGCGCCGAGGGCGCCGAGGTGGGGCTCGCGATCGGTGAGGTAGTGGAGGCCCGGCTGCAACCGTACCGCCGGTGGGTGCTCGGCGGCTTCGCGCTGGCCGGGCTGCTGGGCGCCGCGCTGCTGCCCCGGCTCAGCTTCGATTCCGATCCGCTGCACACCAAGGACCCCACCACCGAGGCGATGCGCACGCTGGCCGACCTCGCCGCCTCGCCGCTCACCACGCCCTATGGCGCGG
>CAIPLM010000307.1 GCA_903865895.1 uncultured Rhodospirillales bacterium
CCGACCATGATCAGCGGCATCAGCAGGATCTGCAGCACGTTGGACATGAACAGCCACAGCACGAAAGCCATCGGCGGATCGAACTGCAGGGCCGGCGGCGCCAGCAGGTTCCAGGACAGCCACAGCGAGGTCCAGACCACGATGATGAGGAAAAACCCCATCGAGCCCACCTTGTCCGTGATCCACACCGCCGCGCGTTCTAGGTGCGAGAGCTTCTCGCGGGATTCGCGAAAGCTGTTCCTGATCGGCTTGCGTCGGGCCAGCACGGCGTCGATCGGGGGCGGCGGGGTCATGGTGGCTCCTATCTGGTTCATCGGCCGAACAGCGCCTGCATCAGCGCGAACACGGCGCCGCCGGCGAGGAAGCCTACCAGGGTTCCGTTGATGCGAACATATTGCAGGTCTTTACCGACCCGCAGTTCCAGCTTCTCCACCAGCACCGCCGCATCCCAATTCCCCACCACCTCGGCGATGAAATCGGCCAGCCGCAGCTGCGCGGCCGGCAGCAGCGAGGCGGTGATCCCGCCCACCGCCCGCTCCACCCGCGCCCTTGCGCCGGCATCCTCGGCCATCATGGTGCCGAGATTGGCCAGCGCCCCCTCAAGCAGCGCCACCGTGCGCCCATTGGGCCGGGCCGCATCGGCCTCCAGCGCGAGGCGCATGCGGCTCCACACATCCCAGAACCAGGCGCGCACCGTGTCATGCGCCACCACCTGGCGCAAAGCGGCGCCTATCTCGGCGGCGCGGCCCGGCTCGGTCTCGATCCGCTCGATCTCGTGGCGCATCCACACGTCAAACGCCGCGCGCAGTTCGGAGCCATCGGGCTCCATTTTCTCCAACTCCGCGTTCACCTGCGTCAGCACCCGCCGCGCGATGGAGGCGCCCAGCGCCCAGCCGATCAACCGCCCGCCCTGCTCGCGCACCCGCTCCTCGATGGCCGCCCGCAGCGTCTCCTCGCGTTCCAGCAGCAGGGTCTTCAACTGGGCGAGGATGAAGCTGAACACCTCCTGATGCCGCCCTCCCGCCACCATTTGCCGCAGCGCCCGGCCGACCACCCGCCCGGCATCCGGCCCCCCGAGCAGGCGCGGCACCAGCCGGGCCGCCACCTTGCGGGCGCGCCCATCCTCGATGCTGGCGATCAGCCGCGGCAGCAGCCCGGCCAGTGCCTGGGCGGCGGGGCGAACGGACTCCGGGTCCGCCAGGAAGCGGTTGAAAATACCGGGCACATCGAGCCGCCCCAGCGCCTTGTGCAGCTCCGCCTGGTTGATCACGTGGTTGGCGACGAAACTGCCGAGCGCCCGCCCGAGCCGCGCCTTCTGCGCCGGGATGATTGCGGTATGCGGGATCGGCAGGCCGAGCGGGTGGCGGAACAGCGCCGTCACCGCGAACCAGTCGGCCAGCCCACCGACCAGCCCGGCAGTGGCGGCGGCGCGGAGAAACTCCACCCAGTAGAACGGCGGCAGCGCGTGGGTCAGCAGCGTGAGAAACGCCATCCCCAGCAGCAGCCCGCCGGCGATGCGGCGATAGCGGCTGAGGGTGGCGCGGGCTTCGGCGTCGGGGTCGGGCATGGGGCTTCCCTGCATTGCGCGCATTCAGATGGGAACGCAGTGGCACGGAGTCATCAGCCCGGCCGCAGCACGTCAAAGCTGCGCGCGCCGAGATCGGGCGGCATCGGCGCGAGCCAGGGCGCGGCCTCCAGCGTGGCGAGCGTATCCGCCCGGCCCTGGGCCCAGCGCTCCTCCATGGTCTGGCGGCTGAATTCGTAGGCCTTGCTCGCCCCCTGCCGCTCCCGCGGGCGATAAATCAGCTGCACGATATCCATCGTGGTGACACAGCCGAAATTATAGAGATACCGCGCCTCCGGCGTCGTCTTCAGCTCCGGCGGCAGCTTCTCCCACAGCGCGTTGACGGTGAAGCGCAGCGCATGGGTCTCCCGCGCCTGGCTGTCACCGGCCCTTGTGCGGCTGGAATAGCGAATATCCTTCTCCCGCTCGGATACCTCGTCGAGCGTCGTCGGCAGCGGCCCTTGCGAGGCAAACAGGTCAACCTGAAACGTCAACCGGCTGCTGCGCGGCGAGTAGTCCAGCACGTATTGCAGCGGCGTATTCGAGATCAGCCCGCCATCCCAATAGAACGCCCCGTCGATCTCCACCGGCGGAAAACCGGGCGGCAGGGCACCGCTGGCCATCACATGGTCGGCGCGGATTTTCGTGTGGCGATTATCGAACCACTCGAAATTCCCGCTCTGCACATTCACCGCGGCAACGCTGAACGCCATTTCACGGCTATTGATGCGGTCGAAATCCACCAGCCGCTCCAGCGTCGCCCGCAGCTCCGCGGTGTCATAGTACGAGAGCACCGTGTTGCCGAGGAAGGCGAACGGCGAACGCGGACGGAAAAACCCGGGCTGCCCGGCCAGCAGCGCCTGGGCGGAGGCCGCCTGCCGGCGCGCGGCCGGCAGCAACGGCGGCTCCTGCCGGGTGATCCCCTCCCAAAACTCCCGCAACCGCGCCACCCGCTTCTCCGGCGCATTCCCAGCAATCAGCGCCGCGTTGATCGCACCGATGGAGATCCCCGCCACCCAATCCGGCGGATACTCCGAGGCCGCGATCGCCTCATAGGCGCCGGCCTGATAGCTGCCGAGCGCGCCACCACCCTGCAGCACAAGGGCGACGGTCTTGTCGTAAGAGGCGGGGCGGGGAGGGGACACTGGGGCTCCGTGGGTTGACATTTCGGGCAGTCGGCGGATGCATCGCGGCACACCACAGCGAGATCATGCCATGCGCGCCGCCGTCATTCATCCGCCCCATGTGTTGCGCGTCGAGGACGTGGCGATGGACGTGGCCGGCCCGCGCGGTGTTACGGTCCGCGTCCGCAATGGCGGCATTTGCGGCTCGGACCTGCACTACTACCATCATGGCGGCTTCGGCACGGTACGGGTGCAACAGCCGATGATCCTCGGCCACGAGGTCGCCGGCGAAGTGGTGGCGATCGGCAGCGCCGTCACTCGCGTGAAACCCGGCGACCGCGTGGCGATCAACCCGAGCCTGCCTTGCAACGCCTGCAAATTCTGCCTCGAAGGCGCCCAGCAGCATTGCCTCGACATGCGCTTTTTCGGCAGCGCCATGCGCCTGCCCCACGTGCAGGGCGGCTTCCGCGAACAACTCGTCTGCGACGAAAGCCAGGCCGTCCCCGCCGACATGCCGCTGGAACGCGCTGCCTTCGCCGAACCGCTCTCGGTCTGCCTCCACGCCGTGCGGCAAGCCGGCCCCATGCTCGGCCGCCGCGTGCTCGTCGTCGGCGCCGGCCCGATCGGCGTGCTCTGCGCCATGGTCGCCCGCCACGCCGGTGCGCGCGACATCGTGATGACCGACCTGCTCGACGCCCCGCTCACCCTGGCACGGCAGGTGGCCGCCGACCGCACCGTCAACGTCGCCACCGACAGCGCCGCGATGGCGCAGTACGGCGCCGACAAAGGATATTTCGACGTCGCCTTCGAAGCTTCCGGCAGCCCCCAAGGCGTCGCCTCCGCCCTCGCCGCACTCCGCCCCGGCGGCACCCTCGTGCAAGTCGGCCTCGGCGGCGCCGAGACCGCGGTGCCGATGAACCTCATCGTCGCCAAGGAAATCACCCTGCGCGGCACCTTCCGCTTCCACGCCGAATTCGAAATGGCCGTCGCCCTGCTCGCCCGCGGCGCCCTCGACGTCGCCCCCCTGCTCACCGAGGTGGTGCCGCTCTCCGAGGCCGCTCGCGCCTTCACGCTGGCCACCGACCGCAAGCGCGCGATGAAAGTGCAGTTGGCATTATAATTACAAATACGAAACAATAAAGACGAGCCACTACCTTCCCCCCTCCCGCCCTTGCGGGCTTGGGCTGCGAAGCAGACCAAGATTGGGGAGGGCAGTGCCGCGAAAAGAACGCACACCAAGACGCGCCGCGGCCAAGGCACCACCGGCTCCGGCCCCGGCCAAGCCACAAACGCCTGATCCAGCGGCGGCCGACCAAACCGAGCCCGCACCACCACGCACGGCGCGGCCTCACAATCCTCATCGCGCTCCGCACGCACGCGCACCGAGCCCGCACGCCGGGCAGACTCCGAGTCCCCCCGCCGCCCCCGCGCCCGCCGCGCACCCACCGGCCGCTCCGGCGCCGCCGGAATTCCCTCGGCAATCCGCTGCATCAGCGCCAGGAACTCCCGCCCCATCCGCGTCAGCGCCGCATGCATCGCCCGCCCCGCCGGAAACAACCGCCACAGCCAACACCCCAGCAGGCTCGCCAACAGCGCAGACACGGCTTCCCCCAGGAGAACCGCGGGATGCGGTTCGCCGAGGGGCCGGTCAGAAAGGGAAGCGCCATCGTTCATGGCGGAATTTATAACTGGTGAGTTATCGACCAGTCAAGGAAAAATTTGCTCGCTCGGAGATATTTTTCTATCCCCCCATCCGCCCGATTAAAACCCCATCGCCTCCGCATAGAGCCGATGAAAATGATGCACCGCCGCCTCGGTCGTCTGCCCGCCCGCCGGATCATGCACGAACCGCCCCGCCGTATACCCCCGCGAATTCAACCCGCGCTGCACGGACTCGCAGATCGCCACATCCTCCGGCCCGAGCACCGTCTGCCCATACACCATCTTCGCCTCATCCACCGGCGCGCCCGGAATGCCGAAACTCTGGAACCGCCGCAGCGCCGCCCCCGCCCCCTGCGGCAGCGTGGTGCTGACCGACATCGAGGGCGCGCCAGGCATGAACCCGAAGGTGGTGGTGGGCCACAGGAACCAGAACACCGCCGTGTGGTTGGCATCCGCCGCCACCGGATACGCCTTGTTCTCCAGCTTCGCCACCGTGCCCTTCTGCTTGGACCACAGGCCACGGATTTCCGTCCGGTAACACGCCATATCCAGCATGTCGGAGAAGGCGGGATGGGCCGGGCCGCAATGGTAGCACTCGTGGAAATTATCCAGCACCACCTTCCAATTCGCCTGAATCGGCCGCGGCGGCCGCGCCGGGATCGGCTTCAGCTCCGCGAATGCCGGCGTCTCGGCGATAATATCCGCCGCCAGATCGGGCACCAGCTCCGCCAGCGGCGCCGCCTGCGGATCGAGGTTGAAGAACACGAACTTCTCCGCGAACACCTCCACCCGAACCGGCTTCAGGCAGAACCGCTCCGGATCAAAATGCGGCTGCCGCTCCGCCCCCCGCGCCGTCCGCAAACTGCCGTCATCATGGTAGGACCACGCATGATACGGGCACGTCACCACCCGCGCATTCCCCTGCCCCTCCAGCAACTCATGCGCCCGGTGCTGGCAGACATTGTAGAAGCCGCGGAGTGCGCCGTCGCGGCCGCGCATGACGAGGATGGATTGGGCGAGCAGTCGGGCCGTGATGTAATCGCCGGAATTCACCAGATCATCCACGGCGCCGGCGAAGTGCCAGGTCCGGAAAAACACTTTCTCCCGCTCGGCGGCCAACGCCTCCTCCGACGTATAAACCCAGCCGGGCAGCGTGTCGGACTGCGCCGGGTCAGTGTGAATGGCGATCGGAGTGTGGGCGAGATCGTTCATGGCGGGTCCCCGACAGTTTCTTGTGGGGGGGGAGGTTAGCATTCGGAGGTGCGGGGCGGAATGGAGGAGGCGTCTGGTGGGATGCTCAAGGCATTCCACACTTTTTCGCTTTGGGTTGGGTCCCCTATTGGGGTGGCCTGGACGAGTGGTGATGGACCATCAGCCAACGGCCATCGTGCCGAACGAAGACATTCGTTGCCGGGAGCATGGCCATGATGGTATCGCCGCTGGCCAGTTTGGCCTTCTGAGTCTCGACGCCGACCACCACGGCGACGTCGCCATCCTGGCGGATGGATGGCTCCGGCATAACGACTGAAACTTCCAGAAAGCGCTTGAACAGGTCATCATAGCCGTCTTTGACCGCACTCCAGCCTACCATCGGCGCCTTGTTGACGGCGAACACGTTGAAGACCTGTCCGTCGTGGCTCCAGACCTTCTCCACAGCTCCGGCATCGCGTGCGGAAATCGCGGCGTAGTAGCCAGCATTCGCCGCCTTGATCGAACTGGTGTCCTGCTGGGCGTGTGCGGCTCCAGCGGCGACGATCATGGTCGCGACGAGGCATGAGGCAAATGTGAGACGCATGGCGTTCTTCCCCCAGCGTGGGCATTTTTTTACCCTACACGAAATTATGTTGCAGCAACATTTTCCGTGAGTCCAGTAGTCATCTTCAGCAGCGCGTAGGGCGGGTGGAACCCGCCGTGCTGCGCCGTCAATGTTGGGTCACCCCTTCCACGATGCATCAAGCCGCCTTCGCCCGATACAGCGCCAACGGGTTCTCCCACATCGCCCGCCCCGCCAACTCACGCCCGAGCACCTTCTCCACCAAATCAATATCCCCAGCCGCAAACGGCCGCTCGGCGCGGGTGGACGGAATATCGGTGCCGAACACCAGCGCATTTGGGCTGGCCTTGGCGATCGCCTCCAGTGTCGCCGGCACATCGAGCTTCACCCGCCCAAACCCGGTCGCCTTCACCTTGGCCCCCGCGGCCACCAGATCGAGCAGCACCGGCACCCCCGCGGCGGTCATGCCGAGATGATCGATGCTGATCTGCGGCAGCTTGGCGATCCGCGCGACATGCGGCTTGAGCGCGGCCGCGTCGACATAAAGCTCGGCATGCCACCCCGCCACCGCATGAGCGCGGGTCGCCAGCGCCACGATCTCATCCATGCTGTCGATCTGCCCGCGGAAGAGGTTGAACCGCATCGCCCGCACGCCGATGCCGTTGAGCCGGACGATCTCCGCATCCGCCACATCATTGGCAACCTGCGTCACCCCCACCCACCCCGGCCCGAGCTTCGGCAGCACATCGGCGAGATACGTCTGGTCATTGCCCTGAAACGAGCCCGACACCACCGCGCCCCCGACCACCCCGAGCGGCCGCGTCTGCGCGAGATAGTCATCGAGTGGAAAATGCGGCGGCATGTAGCCCTGGTTGGCGATGATGGGGAAGCGATGGTCGATGATGTGGCAATGGCTGTCGAACATCCGCCGCTTCTGGGCGCGCGCGCTCCCGGCGGCGAGTGTGGCCAGGCCGGTGAGGGCGCTCCGGCGGGTGAGCGGGCTCATGCCGCGACTCCCTTGCGCGGCCGGCCACCCTTGCGGCCATTCTCCCGCGCAGCGGCGGATTTCGCCGCCGAGCGCGCCAGCCCGCCGCTGCGCCCCATCAGCCCGGCCATCCAACGCGGTGAGCCGAAAATGCCTTGCAGCAGCGAAGGCAGATAGAGGTCCGCATCGAGGTTCGGCCAGTGCAGCCCGAGGCCGGAGGGGGTGATCTCGATCACCGCGAGATCGGCCGGCTTCGCGCCAGCCAGCCCCTCGGCAAGTTGCGGCGGAAAGGCAAGTTCGAGCCCATTGCTCAACGTCACCATCACCCGCGCCACCCGCCGGTCATACCGCGCGGCGACGGCGCGGGCAGCTTCCGCCTGGCGCGTGGCCATACGGCGCTCCGCCTGTTCGATCGCAGCGTCAGATATCTCCATGGATGGCACTCCAGTCACGGCAGCAAGTGGCGATATGGGGCAGCAGATCGGCGGCAATGCGGCGGATCGCCGGGCCGTTGAAGCCAAGGCTTTCGCGCAGCTCCGGTGGCCCGCCGGGGCAGTTGAGATGAAACACGGCTTCGCCCTCGGCACCGATCACGTGGACATGCGGCGGCGGATGGTCGTTCGGATAGATCGTCACGCGCAGGGCGCCGAGGCGGAGAACCGTGGGCATGTTCCAAGCTACCAGAAACCCAGGCAGTTGGGAAATGGCACGGGTGGTCTGCGGGGTGGATTAGCCGTTCAACACCATCTCCGGATCCAACGGATAAATCGGCCGCCGCACATTGCGGAAGGTGAGCTGCCCGTAGTCCGAGGTGCATACCCCCACCCCCGCGCACTCCACGATTTCGCGGGCGAGCTTGCCCACGTCGGCGCGCCAATGCACCCGGCTTTTGATCGCGATGAAGCGCTTGGTCGCCGGGTCGATCCCGAGGATGCGCATCATCTCCTGCGCGGTCGGCTCGATGTGCCGCGAAAGCAGCACGATCTGCACCCGCCCGGTATCGAGCACCACGGTATTGCCCATGAACACCTGCAACCCCGGCGTCAGCCCGCCGGTCGCGCGGTAATAGCCGGCGGAGATGGTGCGCACCTTGCCCTGCACGCGCAACGGCCGGCTGCCGGATTGCAGCGACGGCATCTCCAGCTTGGCGCCGATCTCAAGCTCCACCTCCTGCCCGATCCCGGCCGAGGCGGCCTGCTGCACCGCGTCGGGGTCGTAGATGCCGAAGAATACCACATCCTCCAGCTCCTGCCGCAGGATTTCCCGCAGCACATCGGTGGTGTCCATGGTGCCGCCCGAGGCGCAATTGTCGAAATGATCGAGCAGCACCACCCCAGGCCCCTCCTCGCCAAGCCTCTTGGCCCGCGCGACCGACTCCTCCAGCGGCTCGATCTTGAAGGTGAAGGCCTCTCGCGCGTTCCAGGCGAAGGCCATCAACTCATCCGCCATCGCCCGCGCATCGGCGGGGTTGTTGTCGGTGACGACGACGGCCGACAGCCCGGCCATCGGCACGTCGGCATGCGGGAAGCCGACGAACAGCGAGGCGGCGATCGCCCGCCCGCTCGCCTCCCAGCCCGTGCACATCGCCTGCAAATCCTTGTTGGGGAACATATGGGTGCCCTGGCTCATCACATGCGGCAGCATCGGCAGATTGCCCCAGGCGGTGGTCGGCTTGGTCTTTCCCGCGATCACCTCAAGCAGCGCGCGCGCCGCACGCATTGCCGTCTCCTTCATGTCGATATGCGGATAGGTGTGATAGCCCGCCACAACGTCGGCGTTCTCCACCATGTCGGCGAAGACGTTGGCGTGCATGTCGTAGGCGACACACATCGGCGTCTTGCGATCGATCGCGCGAATGCGGCGCAGCAACTCACCCTCGCCGTCCTCGAAATTCTCCACCGCCATGGCGCCATGCAGATCGAGCATGATCCCGTCATAGCCGCCCTTGCTGACCTCATCGGTGATGAGCCCGCAAAACAGCTCATAGGCCTCGGCGTCCACGCGGCCCGACGGCGGCGCGGAGGCGGTGACCGGCACGGTGATCTCGGCGCCCGCAGCGGCGGCGACTTCGAGGTAGCCGCCCATGCAGGTGCCGGTGTTGCGGTAGAAATCGATCGCCGCCTGCCCCTTAAGCAGCGTGGTGCCGTCGCGGCAAAAGCGTGCGAGTTTCGTGGGCACCGGCGAGAACGTATTGGTCTCGTGAGACATGGTGGCGAGCAGCAGGCGCATGTGCTTTCCCTTGGCATCGGTTTTGCGTCATCCTGTCACCAGCGGCGGACGAGCGGAAGACCGCGGACACGGCAACAAGGAGAGTTTCATGATCAAGCGACGTGGAGTAATGGCCGGCGGCGCCGCGCTGGCGGGCGGCTTGGCGATGCCCGCCCTCGGCCAGGGCGCGGCCAAGGTGCTGCGCTACATCCCGCAGGCCAACCTCGCCAACCCCGACCCGATCTGGACCACCGCCACCGTCGCCTGGCTGCACGGCGCCATGGTGTGGGACACGCTGTACGGGATCGACGACAAGCTGATCCCGCATCTCCAGATGCTCGCCAGCGACGAAGTCTCGGCCGACGGGCTCACCTGGAAAATGGTGCTGCGCGACGGGCTGGCCTTCACCGATGGCGCGAAGGTGCTGGCGAAGGACTGCGTGATGTCGATCACCCGCTGGGCCAAGCGCGACGGCTTCGGCCAGCGCATGATGGGCCAGCTCAACGAGATCTCGGCGCCCGATGACAAGACCATCGTCATCCGCCTGAAGAAGCCCTACCCGCTGATGCGCTACGCACTCGGCTACAATAACTGCTTCATCATGCCGGAGCGCATCGCGAAAACCGATGCCTTCACCCAGATCAGCGAATACATCGGCAGCGGCCCCTTCCGCTTCCTCAAGGACGAATGGGTGTCCGGCGCCTCGGCCGCCTATGCCAAGAACGAGAAGTATGTGCCCCGCGAGGGCAAGCCGAGCTACCTCGCCGGCGGCAAGGTGGTGAATTTTGACCGGGTGGAGTGGAAGATCATCCCCGATCCCGCCACCAGCCTCTCCGCCCTGCAGCGCGGCGAAGTCGATTGGTGGGAGAACCCGCTGTTCGACCAGCTGCCTTTGCTCCGCAAGGACAAGAACATCCGCCTCGAGGTGATCAGCCCGCTCGCCGCCCTCGGCGTGATCGGCGTCAACCACGAGCTGCCGCCGTTCAACAACCCGAAGCTGCTGAAAGCCGTGCAGGCCGCCGTCGATCAGGACGAGTTCATGAACGCCGTGCTGGGCGACTTCAAGGACGAGTTCGGCAAGAAGGCCGCCATCTTCGTCACCGGCTCGCCGATGGCGAACACGGTCGACATGGACAAGCTGATCAGCAAGCGCGATCTCGCCAAGGCCAAAAAGATGGTCGCCGAGAGCGGCTACAAGGGCGAGAAGGTGACGCTGATGTCGCCCTCCGACCAGCCGCAGCTCACCGCCATGGCGCTGGTGACGGATGCGATGTTCAAGGCGATCGGCATCAATTCCGAATACACGCTGATGGATTGGGGCACCCTGGTCACCCGGCGCGCCAAGCACGAGCCGCCGGAGCAGGGCGGCTGGAACGCCTTCTGCACCACCTGGGGCGGGCTCGCGGTATCCAACCCCGGCGGCCACGTGCCGCTGCGCGGCAACGGCAAGGACGGCTGGTTCGGCGGGCCGGTGGACCCGGAGATGGAGGCCCTGCGCGAGAAGTGGTTCGAGGCGCCCGATCTCGACGCCCAGAAGAAGGTTTGCGAGGACATGCAGCGCCTCGCGCTGGATCACATCCCCTTCTTCCCGACCGGCGAATGGACCACACCGACTGCCTACCGTGCCAACCTCACTGACGTCGTGCGCTCCGGCAGCCCGGTGTTCTGGGGCGTGAAGAAGTCCTGAAACCGCCGCGCGCACGTTCCGTCCGATGGGGGGCCGCGATGCAGATCGCGGCCTTCCTCGTGGTTGTCGGCGGCATCGCCTGGCTGGTCTCGCGCGGGGCCGGGGCGATGCCGTACCGCTGGCAATGGGCGCGCGTGCTGCCCTACCTCTACAAAACCTACGAAGGCGCCATCTATCCCGGCCCGCTGCTCCGCGGCCTCGGGGTGACGTTGCAGATCTCCGCCTGGGGCTTTGTCGTCACCCTGCTCGCCGGGCTCGGGGCCGCGATGCTGGCGATGTCCCACTCCATCGTCGGCCGCGCGGTTGCGCGCGCCTATGTCGAACTCATCCGCAACACGCCGCTGCTGGTGCAGATCTACCTCTTCTACTTCGTGCTCTCCCCCATCCTCGGCATCGGGCGCGACCTGACGGGCATCCTTGCCCTCGGCCTGTTCGAGGGCGCCTTCGCCGCCGAGATCATCCGCGCCGGCATCGCCGCCGTACCGCGCGGGCAGTGGGAGGCGGCCGAGAGCCTTGGTCTATCGCCCTGGCATGTCCGCCGGCACATCATCCTGCCCCAGGCCGCCCGCATCGTGCTGCCGCCGCTCACCTCGCTCGCCATCAGCCTGGTGAAACACTCCGCCATCGTCAGCGCGATCGCCATCTTCGACCTCACCAACGAGGCGCGGAATGTCATCGCCGACACCTTCCTGACCTTTGAGATTTGGCTCACAATCGCCGCCATCTACCTGATCGTCACTACAACCATGTCCTGGCTTGCCAGCCTGCTGGAACGGCGGCTGGCCAGCGGGCACCGATGAAGGATACCAGAATGAACCGCCGCCACCTCCTGCTCGCCACCGCCGCCCTTGCGGCCCCTGCCCTGATCCGCCCCGCCACCGCCGCGGGCTCGATGATCGACGAAGTGAAATCCCGTGGCGTGCTGCGGGCGGGCTGCGCCACCTTCGTGCCCTGGGCGATGCGCGACAAGCAGGGCGCCCTGATCGGCTTCGAGATCGACGTCGCGACCCGCCTCGCCGCCGATCTCGGGGTGAAATACGAGCCGGTGCCGACCGCGTGGGACGGCATCATCCCCGCCCTCCTCGCCGGCAACTTCGATGTCATCATCGGCGGCATGACTGTCACCCCCGCGCGCGAGCAGAGCGTGGACTTCACCGAGGCCTACTCCTTCACCGGCGTCCACATGGTCGCCAACAAGAAGGTCGCCCCGGGCCTCACCTCCGCCGAAGCCTTCAACAAGCCGACCATCACCCTGGTCGCTCGCCGCGGCACCAACGCGGTGACGGTGATCCAGACCCTCATGCCGCTCGCCACCCTCCGCCAGTTCGATGACGACGCGCAGGCGCTGCAGGAACTCCTCAACGGCAACGCGGCCGCCTGGGTGACCTCCACCCCCAAGCCCGCCTTCGCCGCCATCGACAACGCGGACACGCTCTACCTCCCGGTCGCCAAGCCGATGGTTGCCCAGCGCGACGCCATGGCGATCCGCAAGGGCGATGCCGCCTCCATGAAGGTGCTGAACGACTGGATCGCCGCCCGCAAGGCCGACGGCTTCCTCGCCGATCGCTTCTCCACCTGGTTCGAGAAGCGCGAGTGGCTGAAGCAGGTGCAGGGCTGACCACTCAGCCCCAACGCGGCATCCGGCTGGGTTGGCTGGATGCCGCACTGCTGGCCGTTCTCGCTGTCCTCGCCGGGCTTATCGCCTGGCGGGTGAACGCGGTGCTGAACTACCGCTGGAACTGGGCGCCCATCCCCAACTACCTGCTGCGCTGGGATGCCGAGCGCGGCTGGGTGGCGAACCTGCTGCTGCAAGGCCTCGCCAATACGCTGCGCCTCTCCGTCTGGGGCATGGCACTCGCCATCCTGTTCGGCGGGCTGATCGGCCTCGCCCGCACCTCCGCCCTGCTGCTCCCCCGCATGCTCGGCGCCGTCTACGTCGAGACCATGCGCAACACCCCGCCACTGGTGCTCATCTTCGTCGGCTACTTCTTCGTCTCCAGCCAAATCATGCCGCTGCTGGGCATCGACGCCTTCCTCCGCACCGCCTCGCCCGACACCCGGATCGCCCTCTCCTGGCTGTTCGGCGACCCCCGCCTGCTCAAAAACTTCCTCTCCGCCCTCGTCGTCGTCGCCCTCTTCGAAGGCGCCTATATCGCCGAAATCCTCCGCGCCGGCATCCAAGCCATCGAAATTGGCCAATGGGACGCCGCCAGAGCCCTGGGCATGCGCCGCTGGCAAGCGCTGCGCCACGTCATCATCCCCCAAGCCGTCGCCCGCATGGTGCCGCCCTTCTGCGGGCAATTCATCTCCCTCATCAAAGACAGCTCCATCGTCTCCCTCATCTCCATCCAAGACCTCACCTTCATGGCCAACGACGTCGCCGTCTCCACCGGCCGCGTCTTCGAAACCTGGATCACCGCCGCAACCCTCTACTTCACCCTCTGCCTCACCCTCTCCCTCCTCTTCCGCCACTGGGAACGCCGCTTCGCGTTCGGAACACCGCGAGGATAGGTCGGCGTGGGTTGGGTGTTGGAAAGGAAGGCCAGGGGCGCTGCCCCTGGACCCCGCTGGGGGATGATCCCCCAGACCCGCATTCGTTTAAGAGGGTGAGACGCGAGGGAGGGGGCCTACTCGGTGGATGCAACCACGGAGCAGGCCCCCTCCCTCGCGTCTCACCGTATCCTTCAAATGCATGAGGTCCAGGGGCTCGGCCCCTGGCAGGGGTCAAGGGGGCGGCGCCCCCTTGCCTTTCTCTCCCAGCGCCCGGCCCGTGCCGACCTATCCCTTGCGGACGTTCCAGAACACGGGCGCAGGTCCGCGGAGGAGGCCGGTGAGATTGCTGCGCCAGGCGGTTGATTGGATGTATTGGCCGAGGGGGATGTAGGGGACGAAGTCCAGGCATTCGAGTTGGATTTGGTCGGAGATGCGTTTTTGGTCGGCGGGATCGGAGCTGTCGATCCAGGCGTCGCGCAGGGCTTCGAGTTTCGGGTTTTCGGGCCAGCCGATCCAGGCGTCTTTGCCGTTGGTGCGCAGGCCGGTGGCGAGGACGGGGTTGCCGAAATCAACGGAGGGGAAGCCGGAGGGGAAGACGGACCAGCCGCCTTTTTCGAGCGGTTCCTTGCTGTTGCGGCGTTGGGTGACGGTGCCCCAGTCGGTGGTTTGGCTGTCGATATTGAGGCCGACCTTGCGGAAGGCGCTTTCGGCGACCTGGCAGAGCACGTCGTAGGCCGGCGGATCGGTGGGGTGCATGAAGGCGATGCGCTCGCCGTTATAGCCGCCTTCTTTCAGCATGGCCTTGATGGCGTCGGCGGAGGGGCGATTGCGCAGGCGTTCCATGCCGGCTTCGGTGGCGCTTTCGGTGCCGGGGATGAAGAAGCCGATGGGGGCGCGCCAGCCGTCGCGGTCATCGGCCATGACGGCGGTCATCTCGTCGGTCTGGTCGATGGCGTAGAGCATGGCGCGGCGCACGGCGGGGTTGGCGGTGGGGCCGTGCAGGAAGTTGGGGCGCAGCACCGGGTAGACGCCGTGGGTATCGAGCCGCCCGACGGTGACGCCCTGGGTTTTCCTGAGCATGGCCAGCAGGTCGGGGATCGGGACTTCCACCCAATCGACTTCGCCGGTGGCCAGCGCCCCGGCGGCGGTGGCGGCGTCGGGGATGACGCGCCATTCTACCCGATCGACATGCACGTGATAGCCGCCTTTGCCGTATTCCACGGGCTCATTGCGTGGCACGTATTTGTCAAATTTGGCGAAGACGGCGCGGCTGCCGGAGACGAATTCATTGCCGACCCAGCGGAACGGCCCGCTGCCGATGGCTTCGGCCACCTGTTTGAACGGATCAAGGGCGAGGCGTTCGGGCATGATGACGCAGGTGGGTTGCGTTTTCGCCAGCGCATTGGGCAGGAAAGGGAAGGGCTTGCGCAGGCGCCAGACCATGGTGCGGTCATCGGTGGCTTCCAGCGAGTCCATGCGGGCGTTGATGGAGGCGCCGATCGGGTCGCGCACCATCCAGCGCTTGACCGAGGCCACGCAGTCCCGCGCGCGCACGGGTTCGCCGTCATGGAAAGTGAGGCCGGGGCGGAGCTTCATGGTCCAGCGCTTGCCGCCGTCCTCGACGAGATGGCCCTCGACCATGTGGGGATGCGCGTTGAGCGCGATGTCCCTGGTGTAGAGGGTTTCGTAGATCATCATGGCCAGCGTGCGCGTCGCCTGCGCAGTGGTCCACACAGGGTCCCAGCTCGGCGGATTGGTGGTGGGGACGAAGACGAGAGTGCTCGCCTTGCCGCCGACCGCGGTTTGCGCGAGGGCGGAACGGGTGGACATAGCCGCGCTGGCGGCGAGACCGGCGAGGGCCTGGCGACGCTTCATGGTGATTCCTCCGGCTAGCGATTGGTTCGCTTTCGCCGGTGAATCTAGGGCGGATCGGGCCGCCGCGTCCACGCTCCGTTTAGAGCGTGTAGCGCGTGTAGACGGCACCGAGGGCGGGGAGGGGGGCGGCCTCCAGGATGCCGGCGGCGGGCTGCATGACGATGGCGGCGACGGTCGCGACCTCGACGTTCTGCAGGCTCATCCGCGGCGGCCGGCAGACCGACCAGGGGTAGGCGAAATCGTCTTCCAGCGCGCGCTTGAGATGCTCCGGGGTGAGGCGGCCGACGTCGGAGGTCAGCAGATCGCGCACCCGCAGGTCGCGGTAGAGGCTGCACGGCGTGCTGGCGATGCCGGTGTCCTTCAGCTTCGCGAGCGCGACCGGGCTTTGGAAATGGTTGGCATGGACGATGAGCCCGTTCTCGGCATGCACCTGGAAGGTCTCGTCGGGCGCGCATTCGAAGTTGATCGCAACCGCCGGGCCGGCGAGCGTGGAAGCGCTGACCATCATGTTGTTGGCGGCCGATTTCTTGGTGGCGTAGACGGCGCGCATGGCCAGCGCGGGGTTGCCCTCTTGCAGGCATTTGCGGCGGATCAGCGCCAGCGGCACGCCGATATCGCGGTAGTCGCGGTCGGATTCCAGGTAATTGGCGGTAATCGCGATGCCCGCGGAGTTAAGCCCGGAGCGGGCGAGGGCGCCCGCCTCGGTGAAGGTGAGGATATCCGGCCCGTCATCGCGGCGGATGCGCAGCACCACCGCGGTCTCGGAGCATTCCGCCTTCCAGTCCCAGTTCTGCGCGTGCAGCAGGCGGCCGTCGGCGGTGGCGGCGGGCAGGGCGATGACGCCGGTGCAGCCATCGGGCGGCTCCTCCAGCTTGGCCCGCAGCGTCGGGTTCTCGGCGAGCTTGAGGATCTCGGTGCGCGCGTTGAGCAAGGCGACATGGGAGAAGGGAATGCCGGCACCATCGGCGATGCCCTGCATCTCCGGCACGTAGGTGTCGTCGAAGGCGTCGATGATCGGGGTATAGGCGCGCACCAAAGCGGCGATCTCGGCCTCGCCGAGGCTCATGCGGGCGAGCTGGGCGCCGTAATGGGCGACGCCGCGGCGGATGCGTTCGGCGGCCTGGCTTCCGTACTGCACGCCGCGCTCATACGGCGTGCCGGAGACGTCGATGAGGGGGAAGGGGGCGGCCAATTCAGCCGCGCCCGGGCACGGGGACGAGCACGCCGGTGATGCCGGAGCCGGCGTCCGACAGCAGGAAGGCGATGGTGGCGGCGACTTCCTCGGTGCGGGTCCATTTCGTGGGATCGGCATCGGGCATGTCGGCGCGGTTCTGCGGCGTGTCCATGGTGCCTGGGAGCACGGCGTTGACGCGCACGGCTTCGCCCTTCAGCTCGTCGGCGAAGCTCTCGATCATGCGATGGACGGCGCTTTTGGCAGCCGCATAGGCGGACATCCCGGCGGGCGCGCGCTGGGCGGCACCGGCGCCGACCGCGACGATCGATCCGCCGCCATGGGCGCGCATATGAGCGGCGGCCGATCGCAGCACGTTCAGCGTGGTCAGCACGTTGAGGCGGAACTGGTGTTCCCACAGCGCCGCCGGGCTGTCGGCGAGCCCGGCCCAGGCGAAGCCGCCGACGGTGTGGACCACGCCGTCCAGACCGTCATGGCGCGCGATCACGGCGGCGATCGCCGCCGCGCAGGCCGCCTCGTCGGCGAGGTCGGGCAGCGCCACTTTCTCCAGGGCGGGGTGGTCCGGCAGCGCATCCAGCGCCGCGCCCGGGCGATCGAAGGCGGCGACGCCGGCGCCCTCCGCGAGCAGCAACGCCGTGGTGGCACGGCCGAGATTGCCGGCGGCACCGGTGATGATGATGGTCTTGCCGTCGAGCGATCCGGACATGCGGGCTTCCTTTGTGGCTGGGCCGCCATGATGCGGGCGCGGCGCCTCCGGTTCAATGCGCCAATTGGCCGCGACCCCGGTTGCCGCAAAATCTTCGCAATGTTATATTATATCAATGCGCGATCCCCTCTCCCCCATGGCAGGTGCCGGGCCCCGGCTGGTGCTGTCCTCCGGGCTTATCCTGTTGATATGGCTGGTCTCCTGGTGGGCGGCCCAATGATCGAGCTTAAGAACGTCACCTGCCTCTACGGCCGCCGACCCGCCGTGCACCATGTTTCCGGCCGCTTTGAGCCCGGCAGCATGACCGCGATCGTCGGGCCGAACGGGGCGGGCAAGACCACGCTGCTGCGCACCATCGCGGGGCTGCATCGCGATTTCGAGGGGCAGGTGATCCGGAACGGCCGCATCGGCCTGCTGCCGCAGACCCCCTCGCTCGACAAGGCCTTCCCCATCACGTCAGCCGAAGTGGTGGCGATGGGCGGCATTGCGGGGCTCGGCATCTTCGCCGCTGCGCCCGCGCCCGCACGGGTGAGCGAGGCGTTGCAATCGGTCGGCCTTGCCGGCTTTGAGCGGCGTTTGGCCGGCACGCTCTCCGCCGGGCAGTTCCAGCGCCTGCTCTTCGCCCGGCTGATGGTGCAGGACGCCCCGGTGATGCTGCTCGACGAGCCCTTCGCCGCGGTGGACGCGCGCACCACTGCCGACCTGATGCGACTGCTGCATCGCTGGCACGGCGAGGGCCGCACCATCGTGGCTGTGCTGCATGATCTCGATCTCGTCGCCCGCGAGTTCCCCAGCACGCTGCTGCTGGCGCGCGACAAGATCGCCTGGGACCGCACCGCCGCGGCACTTTCGGCCGAGCACCGGCTGCGGGCGCGGCTGGTGGCCGAGGCCTGGGCGGATGATCCCGCCCTCTGCCAGGACGCCCCCCGCCTGGATGCAGCGTGATCCAATTCCTGTTCGAGCCGTTCGCGCTGGGCTTCATGCGCCGGGCACTCGCCGGTTGCATCGCGTTGTCGATCGCCGGGCCGCCGCTCGGCGTGTTCCTGGTGCTCCGGCGGATGAGCCTGATGAGCGACGTGTTGCAGCACGGCATCCTGCCGGGCATCGCGCTTGGCGCGGTGGTGGGCGGCATTTCTGTGCCGGCGATGGGGGCGGGCGGCTTCCTCGCCGGGCTCACGGTGGCGCTGCTGGCCGGGGCGCTGAGCCGGGCGACCGGCGGGCGGGAGGATAGCCAGTTGGCCGGCGTCTACCTCGTCGCACTGGCGCTGGGCGTCGCGATCCTCTCGGCGCAGCGGGGCGTCGATCTCACCCATCTGCTGTTCGGCAGCGTGCTGGCGGTCGATGACATTTCGCTGCTGCTGATGGCCGGCGCCGCGACCGTGGTGCTGCCGAGCCTCGCGCTACTGTGGCGGCCGCTGGTGCTGGAGAGTTTCGACCCTGATTTCCACCGCGCCACCGGCGGGCGCGGCGCCTTGGTGCATCTCGGCTTCCTCGCCCTCGTGGTGCTGGCGGTGGTCTCCGGCTTCACCGCGCTCGGCACGCTGATGTCGGTCGGGCTGATCATGTTGCCGGCGGTGGCGGCGCGGCATTGGGGCGAGACGCTGGGCGGGCAGGTGATCGCCGCGGTGGTAATCGCGCTGGCGGCATCGGTGATCGGCCTGCTGGTCTCCTACCACGCCGACGTGCCGGCCGGCCCGGCCATCGTGCTGTCGGCTGGCGCGCTCTGGATCGGCGGCGTGCTGGCAGGGCGGCGCGAAAGCCTGCTGCGGCGGCTTGTGCGGCAGGCCCATTACGCCGGATGATAGGCCCCTGAATAAGGGGAGACGCCACATGACCATCCGCCGCCTGCAAGAGGAAACCCGCCTATCCGGCGCCGTCGTTCATGGCGGGCTGGTCTATCTCGCCGGCCAGGTCGCCGATGATACCTCGCTCGACGTCGAGGGCCAGACCGCCGATATCCTGCGCCAGATCGACGCGCTGCTGGCCGAGGCCGGCACCGACAAATCCCGCCTGCTCTCAGTGCAGATCTTCATCACCGACATCACGCAAACCGCCGCGATGAACCGCGCCTGGGATGCCTGGATGGACCCGAAGGCCAAACCGGCGCGGGCCACGGTGGAGGCCAAGCTGGTCGATCCCGGCTGGAAGCTTGAAATCACCGGGGTGGCAGCGATCCCATGAGTCCCTCGGGCATGATCCCCAACGCCAACCGCCGCTACGTCTTCGCCGCCCGCCCCACCGGGCTGGCCGGCCCCGAGCATTTCCGCGAAGAGACGGTGCCGATCCGCATGCCCGGCGCGGGCGAGGTGCTGATGGAGACGCAGCTGCTCTCCATTGATCCGGCGATGCGGGTATGGATCAGCGAGAACCCCGGCTACGTGCCGCCGGTGCAGATCGGCGAGACCATGCGCGGCTTCGGCATCGGCAAGGTGCTGGCGAGCGGCGATCCGCGCTTCGCGCCGGGCGACATGGTGCAGGCACGGCCGGGCTGGCAGAGCCATGCGACGCTGCTCGCCTCGGACGTGCAGGCGCTCGACCCCGCGCTCGGCAGCCCGCTCGACTGGATCGGCCTGATCGGCATGACCGGGCTGACCGCCTATTTCGGCATTCGCGCGGTGGGCGCGATCAAGCCGGGCGAGACGGTGCTGGTCTCGGGCGCCGCCGGCGCGGTCGGCCAGATGGTCGGCCAGATCGCCGGCATCGAGGCTTGCCGGGTGGTCGGCATCGCCGGCGGGGCGGAGAAATGCGCGATCCTCACCGGCGAGCTCGGCTTCCACGCCGCGATCGACTACAAGGCCGAGCCCGATCTCGCGGCGGCGATTGCGCGGGAATGCCCGGGCGGGGTCGACGTCTTCTTCGACAATGTCGGCGGCCCGACGCTGGATGCCGCCATCGCCAATTTGCGGCTCGGCGGCCGGGTGGTGATTTGCGGGCGGATTTCGCAAACGGCGTCCGGGGAGCTCTACGGGGTGAAGAACCTCGGCCTGCTGATCGGCAAGCGCGGCCGCATCGAGGGGCTGCTGGTCACCGATTTCACCGCCCGCTTCGGCGAGGCGCGCCATTGGATCGCCGCTCAGCGCGATGCCGGGCGGCTCAAGCAGCGCATGCACGTGATCGACGGGCTGGACCAGGCCGCGGTTGGCCTCGGCATGCTGTTCAAGGGTGAGAACATGGGCAAGCTGGTTGTCCGTGTAGCCGGTTAGGAGGATATTATGGGCCTGCACGTCGACTACTACGCCTCGCTGAATTCGCCCTGGACGCATCTCGGCGCCGCCCGCATCGTCGCGATGACGGCCAAGCACGGCGCCACGCTGAAGATCTGGCCGGTCGATTTCGGTACGATTTTTGCCCAATCCGGCGGCCTGCCGCTGCCAAAGCGGTCGCCGCAGCGCCAGGCCTATCGCATGATGGAACTGCCGCGCTGGCGGGATTTCCTCGGCATTCCCATCAACCTGCAACCCGCGCATTTCCCCTCCGGCGAACTGCTCTCGTCCTGCTGCGCCATCGCGGTGCGCGAGACGATCGGCGGCGCCCAGGCCATCGCGCTCGCCCATCGCGTGCTGAAGGCGATCTGGGAGGAGGAGAAGAACCCCGGCGAGCCCGAGGTGCTGGCCGGGCTGATCACCGAGGTTGGGCTTGATGCCAAGGCGGTGATGGCGCTGGGCGCCGAGCCGCGCTGGGCCGAGATGCGCGCGGCCGATAGCGCGGCGGCGCTGGCCCGCGGGGTGTTCGGCGCGCCGAGCTATGTGATCGGCGAGGAGATCTTCTGGGGGCAGGACCGGTTGGATTTTGTCGAGCGGAGGCTCGCGAAAGGATAATCGAGCGGAGGCTCGCGAAAGGATAGTCGAGCGGCGGCTCGCGAAAGGATAGTCGAGCGGAGGCTCGCGAAAGGATAGTCGAGCGGAGGCTCGTGAAAGGATAATCGAGCGGCGGCTCGCTAAGGGCTAACGATTAGGGGTTTCTTCATGCCGATCCGCTTCCCTGGTGGCCTGCATCACCAGGGGAGCGGTAGGGATGGACGAGGGCGGATCGCTGTTGCAACCGCCGCCTTATGCGCAGCGCCTCGCGGATATTCTGCGTGCCCATGCAGCCTTCGCCGCCAACCAGCCCGGCGGCATCCGCGCCTCGCTGAAATTTCGCGATTTGTCGGGCATCCGCCTGCCCGGTCGCGCCTTGGCGGGGGCTGATTTCACCGGCGCCTCGCTGCGCAATGCCGATCTCACCGGCGCCGATTTGTCCGGCGCCATCCTGTTCTCCGCCGATCTGCGCGATGCCATGCTGGATGGCGCCAAGCTGGTGGGCGCCGATCTGCGCGGCGCACGGCTGTGCGGCGCGAAAATTCGCCGCGCCGATCTCTCCGGCGTTGATCTTCGGGAGGGCGCGCTGATGGCGAGCCGCGGCGGCGATCTGGTGGCGCCGCGCGAGGGCAGCCAGACCGAGGCGGTGGCGACCGCCCTGCTTGGCAGCCGGCTCAACGGCGCGCGCGGCGGGCGGGCCAATTTAGGCCGCGCCGATTTGCGTGACGCTGACTTGAGTGGCAGCAATTTCGCGCGTGCCGACCTCACGCGCTCCGATCTCACCGGCTGCAACCTGGAGGGGGCGAGTTTCTCGGGCGCCAATCTCGAGGGCGCGGTGCTGGAGGGCGCCGTACTGTGCCGCGCCAACCTCACCGACGCCAACCTGACCGGGGCCTCCCTCCTCGGCGCCCTGCTGGATGACGCGCGCACCGATCGCACCAATTTCACCGGCGCCATGCGCACCCGCTCGATCGAGGAGTTGGGCCGCGATGTTGCCACGATTTTCGCCCAGCACCGTGACTGGATCGACAGCGACGGCCGCCGTGGAACCCGGGCGGACCTCACGGGCACCGATCTGCGCGGCGCCGATCTGCGCGGCCTCAACCTCTCCGCCGCGGTGCTGGCGCTGGCCGATTTGCGCGAGGCGGATCTTTCGGGCGCCATGCTTATCATGTCCGACCTCGGCGGCGCCGATGCCCGTGCTGCCCGATTCGTCGAGGCGGATTTGCGCGGGGCTAGCCTGGAGCGCACCTCGCTGCATGGGGCGGATCTCACGGCGGTCAATCTCGGGCCAATGCTGATCCGCGGTGCTATCGCCTGGCCCTCCAACCTCGCCCGCGCCCGGCTGGTGGGTGCCCGCCTGACCCGCGCGGTGCTGCTGGATGCCAAGATGGCCCGTGCTGACCTCACGGATTGCGATATCGAGGGCGCCATGATGGATGGCGCCGACCTCAGCGGCACCGTGCTCGACCTCGCGGTAGCGATCAGCGCGGGAGAGGCCTGCGAGGCCGAGGTGGCGCCGGCGGCCTGAACGGCATTTCAACTATTCCCCACTCATTTGGAGAAATTTGACCAACAGGCAGGTGATTGCGCTACATTGCCGCCGCGCCGCTACCGCCTGTCACAAAGCAAGAGACCGTGCCAACCGATACCGCCCCTTCCGTCCGCCGCGTTTTGATTGTCGACGACCGCCGGGACGTCGCGGCGACGATGGCCGATATGTGCCGCGTTTTCGCGTTCGACGCGGTGATCGGCGAGGACGGGTTCGGCATGCTTGAGCTCCTGGAGGAGCATCGGCCCGATTGCGTGATCGTGGACGTGATGATGCCCGGGCAGGACGGCTATGAGGCGCTGAAGGAAGTGGCGCGCTACGACCCGACGCTGCCGGTGCTGCTGGTGACTGGGCATGGTGATGACTGGCTGCGCATAGGCCAGACTCTGGGGCGTGCACAGGGCCTTGAGCATGTGCATACTGCGGCAAAACCCGTCCGCGTGCCGGCGGTGCGTGACTTCCTGGAGTCCGTTCCCGCGCGCTGACACCCAAGAGGAGGTCACCGCGCCATGAAGTTTCATTGGTTCGCCGAGGCGAGCTATCCCCAATTACCCGCGGATTTCCGCGAATCCAAGCTCTCAAGCTGGGTCGATACTCCGAAGCGCCTGGCCGACCCGCATGTGGTCGGCGAGATGTGCCGGATGTTCATCCGCTTGATGCAGCAGGCCGATCGCGACGGGTATGACGGGCTCGCGGTTAATGAGCATCACCAGACGCCTTTCGCGGTGACGCCTTCGCCGAATCTCCTGGCCTCGGCACTCGCGCACACCACCGAGCGAGCGGCGATTCTCATCATCGGGGATAGTCTGGCGCTGTACAACCCGCCGACCAGGGTGGCCGAGGAGATGGCCTGGATCGATTGCCTCTCGCAGGGCCGCGTGATCGCCGGCTTCGTGTTCGGCACCCCGATGGACAGTGTGTTCGCCTATGGCATGCCCCCGGTCGAGTTGCGGGATCGCTTTGAGGAGGCGCGGCTGCTGATCCTGAAATCCTGGGCCGAGCAGGAGCCCTTCGCCTTCAACGGCCGGTTCAACAAGCTGCGCTACGTCAATCTCTGGCCGAAGCCGATCCAGCCGAAATTCCCGATTTGGGTGCCTGGTTCCGGCTCGGTCGAGACCTGGGATCTCACGATCGACAATGACTATTGCTACGGCCACCTCTCCTTCTCCGGCCTGCATGCGGCCAAGCCGATGGTGGATGCCTATTGGGACTACGTTGCGCGGCGCGGCGGGGACCCCAATCCGCACCGCATGGCCTTCACCCAGATCCTCTGCGTCGCCAATACCGACGCCGAGGCGGAGGCGACCTATAGCGAGGCGGTGAAGTATTTCTACCGCAACCGCTACGTGAACCCCGCCTTCGAGGGGCCGCCGGGCTATCGCAGCACCAAGTCGGTGCAGGCGATCATGGGCCATCGCAAGATCGCCGAAAGCAGCGTTTCCGCCGAGGATCGCGCCAAGGCGGCCGCTGGTGAGCTCGATTTCTGGGAGTATGACCGGCTCGGCTACATCATCGCCGGCTCGCCGGAGAGGGTGCGCCAGCGGGTGCGGGAGTTGTGTGTCGATCTGCGCATCGGCCAGCTCATCGCCTGCCTGCATGTTGGCAATCTCTCGGAGGAGGCGGGCGAGATGAACACGCGCCTGTTCGGCCGCGAGGTGATGCCGCATTTGCGCGATTTGTGGATCGAGCATGAGGACCGCTGGACGCCGCAGGGTATCGCCGAGATTGCGGCCAAGGCGGCCCGGGGGGCGGCGGCGTGAGCGGTCTTGTCGCGCGCGCACTCGGCGCGGGGGCGGTGCGGGTATGTGAGTCGGGTGAGGGCCGGCCGCTGATGTTCCTGCACGGCTATGACACCCATCCCGGGGAGGCCGGGTTTCTCGCGCGGCTCGCGGCGGGGCGGCGGGTGATCGCGCCCGAGCATCCCGGCTATGGCGAAAGCAGTGCGGCGGGGCCGCTGCACGATATTGTCGATCAGGTGCTGCATTACCGGTTGATGGTGGAGCAGTGGGTCGGCGGGCCGGTGGATGTGGTGGGGCATTGCCTCGGCGGCATGATCGCGGCCGAGTTCGCCGCGCTGTGCCCGCATCTCACACGGCGGCTGGTGCTGGTCGATTCCTATGGGTTGTGGCTGGATGACATGCCACTGCCCGACCCCTTCGTGATCCGCCCGGCCGATCTGCTGGCGGCGAAATTCGCCGACTCGGCTGATGCGGCGAAGGTGCCGGCGCCGGTGATGGGCAATCACGCCGCTGCTACGCGGTTCCTGTGGCCGATCCCGGAGCGCGGATTGTCGCGCCGGCTGCCCTTCGTGCAGGCGCCGACTTTGGTGCTGCATGGCGCGCAGGACGGGCTGATCCCGGTCGCTTATGCGGAAGCGCTGGCTGCCGGGATTGCCGGGGCTCAGTGCATGGTGCTACCGGGCGCCGGGCATTTCCCGATGATCGAGGCGGAGGACGCGTTCGTGGCGGCGGTCGAAGGGTTCCTCGATGCCGGCTGATCGTATCCAGCAGGTCGGGCTTTGGCTGATCGAGAGCCCGATCAAATCGGCTCGCTCGCATGGCTCGGGCCATCTGAAACAGGCGGTGCGGCGGGTGATTATCGCCGTACGCACCGCGGATGGGCTGACCGGTTGGGGGGAGGCGGCGCCCTGGGCGCCGTTCGGCCATACCGCGGAGACGGCGCTCGCCGCTTTGCGCCACGTGCTGCTGCCGGCGCTGATCGGCGGCGACGCCACGCGGATCGGCCTGCGCATGGAGGATTGCGCGCACGCCATCGCCGGGCATTCCGACGCCAAGGCGGCGATCGAGATGGCGTTGTGGGATATCGCGGGCAAGCGGGTCGGCGCACCGGTCTCAGCGCTGTTCGGCGGGCTGGTGCGCGAGACCATCCCGCTCTCCTTTTCCATCGCCAACCCCGATTTCGCGGCTGACGTGGCGCGGGCGCAGGAGATGCTGGCGGCGGGGCATCGCATCTTCAAGGTGAAAACCGGCTTTCTGCCGCATGAAGAGGACGTCCGCCGTCTCGCCGCGTTGCGGGAGGCGCTGCCGGGGATGGATTTGCGGGTGGATTACAATCAGGGCCTGGCGCCGCATGATGCGCTGCGGCAGTTGCGGGACGTCGAGCAATTCGCGCCGACCTTCATCGAGCAACCGGTGCCGCGGGGGCAGGAGGCGGCATTGGCGCGGCTGGCGGCGGCGCTTGATACGCCGATTCTGGCCGATGAGAGCGTGACCTCGCCGGAGGAGATGCTGCGGGCGGTGCGCGAGGGGTTTGCCGATTCGGTGTCGATCAAGCTGATGAAATCGGGCGGGTTGCTGGCTGCACGGGCGATCGATGCCATCGCGGCGGCGGCGGGGGTGCCAAGTTACGGCGGCACGCTGTGGGAAGGCGGCATCGCGCTCGCCGCGGCGGCGCATCTGCTGGGCACGCTGCCGAACTGCTCGCTGGGCTGCGAGTTCTACATGCCGACTTATGCGCTGGTGCGCGATGTGGTGCCGGATGTGTTGTTGGCCTCAGGCGGGTTCGTGCATGTGCCGACTGGGCCGGGGCTCGGCGTTGATGTCGATGCGGCGGAAATCGCCACCCAGGCGGTGGAGACGCTCACGGTCTAGAGCGGGATTGGAACTGGCAGGCGTTCCAAACCCGCTCTAGCCCTTTGTTTTGTCGCGTGATTCACGTTTTCTGACCTGTCGGCCTCAAACGATCACGCTCTAGCGCCTGCCGCACGGCCTCGATCACGCTCGGCCAGTCGCCCGGCGCGGGCTGGCGGAACTGGCGCAAAGAGGGGTACCAAGGGTTGTCCTCCCGCCCGATCGGCCAGCGCCAGCAGGGTGCGAAGCGGTTGAGCAGCCAGACCGGGCGGCCGAGGGCGCCGGCGAGATGGGCGATCGCGGTATCGACGGTGATGACGAGATCGAGCCCGGCGACCAGGGCGGCGGTGCGGGACATGTCGGTGAGCTCAGCAGTCCAGTCCGTCATCGGGAAGGGCGGCTCGACGCCTTGTTGCAGCGAGACGAAGGTATCGCGGCAATCGGCCAGCGGGGTGAGGAGGGCCGGCGGGATGGAGCGGGCGGCGTCGCCGGGATAGGCGGGGTTGCCGGCCCAGGCGAGGCCGATGCGGCGGCCCGGTAGGTTCGCGAGGCGTGCGCGCCACGGCGCGGCGCGGTGCTCGGGCACGCGGAGATAGGGTGGGGCGGTGAGGCCGGCTTCGTTGAGATCGAGGATCGCCGGCAGGCTCATCAGCGCGGCGTGGAGGTCATGCGGCGGGATGCCCTGCTCCAGCGGCAGCCAGTTGGCGCGCGGGGCGAGGGGGCGAAGCAGGGCCAGGAGGGTCTGCGGGACCACCACGGTGAGATTAGGCGCGGCGAGGCGCGGCAGGAAGCGGGCGGCCATGATGGTGTCGCCGAGGCCTTGCTCGGCGTGGATCAGCAGGTGCGCGGCGGTCGGCGCGCCGTCCCAGCGCGGGGTGGTGACGGCGAAAGGGGGCGTGTGACCGCGGCGCTGCCAGCGGCGTTCGAAGCCGGGCCAGGCCTCGCGATAACGGCCCGCGAGCAGGCGGGCGGTGGCGCGGTTGTAGTCGGCGTCAGCGTGGCTGGGGTCCAAGGTGAGAGCGCGGGTGAACAGCGTCTCGGCGGTATCGAGATGCCCGGCATCGGTGTGCGCGAGCGCGAGGTTGTTGAGCGCGTCGGCCGTGCCATCCGTGGCTGCGGCCTCGAGCAGCGGCAGCGCGGCGGCGAGATCGCCGAGGCCGCGCAGCACGGCGCCGAGGCTGCCGGCGATGGCGCGGTCATCCGGGCGGAGTGTGAGAGCGCGGCGCAGGCTGGCGGCGGCGATGGTGGGGCGACCGGCGGCGCGATGTGCCGCGGCGTGGCCGCACAAGGCGGCGACGTTGTCGGGTTCGCGGGCCAGCACGCGGTCCAGCGTTTCGGCGGCGGCGTCGGGGCGGTTCTGCGCGCATTGGGCGGCGGCGAGGTTGATGTAGGCGTCCATCGCCGCCGGTTCGAGCGCGATGCAGCGGCGCAGGCTGGCCTCGGCCTCGCGCGAGCGGCGCAAGCGGAGCAAAGCGAGGCCGAGATCGTGGTGCAGCGCGGGGTCATCGGGGGTGGCGGTGAGGGCGGCGCGCAGGGCCGGTTCGGCGGCCGCAGCATCACCTGCGGCCAGGGCGGCGCGGGCGAAGTTCGCGTTGTAGAGCGGTTCGCGCGGGCGCAGGGCGATGGCGGCGCGCAGCGGGGGCAGGGCGGCGTCGGGCGTGCCCTGCTGCAACAGCGCGAGGCCGAGCAGATGGTGGGCGTCGGCATGGTCCGGCGCCGCGGCCAGGATGCCGCGATAGGCCGCGGCGGCGGCGGCGAAGTCGCCCGATCGGTGCCGGGCGAGGGCAGTCTCGATATGGGTCATCCCAGGAGGATGTGCGGCGCGGGTTGACGGCGGGTTAACCGCCGCGGCGGGGAATGATCGCGAGTGCGATCCCGGTGAGCACCAGAACCGTGCCGGCGAGGAAGCGGGGCGCGATCGGCTCGCCCAGGATCAGCGCCGAGCCCGACACGCCGAAAATCGGCTGCAGGAATTGCGAGGCGGCGGCGACCCGGGCGGGGATGGTGCGTAGCATGTTGAGCCAGATCCACATGCCGGCCACCGTCACCAAGGCGCCGAGGTAGAGGATGATCAGCACGCTCGTGACATGCGGCGTCGCTGGACGGCTCGCCAGTTCCCAGGCTGCCGGCGGCAGCAGGCCGAGCAGGCCGAACAGCCCGGTGAAGCCGGCCACCGTGATCGCCCCGTGCCGCGCGATGAGCTTCGAGGCCAGCACGTAATAGGCTGCGATGGAGGCGGTGGAGGAGAGTACGATCGCATTGCCCAGCAGCGTGGCGCCGGCGGTGCCGTGCTCGTCCCACGCGATGGTCACCACCCCCGCCAGCGCCACTGCCATGCCGCCGAGATGGCGGGGGCCGATGCGCTGGCCGAGGATGATCGCCGCGAAGAGCGCGATGAACATCGGGCTGGTCGCCGAGAGCATGGTGGCGACCGAGGCCGCGGTGCGCTGTACGCCGAGGGATTGCAGGATCTGCCCGCCGACGATGCCGAGCATGCCGAGCCCGGCCATCGCCAAGAGGTCCCGCCAGGGCGGGAGGGGCCGCCAGGTCATGAACAGCGCGAAGCAGGGCGCGGCGGCGAGGTAGCGCGCGGCGGTGAGCGCCAAGGGCGGGAAATCCGCCAGCGCGATCTTGGTCGCGGGGATCGACAGGCCCCAGACGAACATCAGCCCGGTAAGGATGGCGAGCGGGCGGGCGAGGCTGCGCAGCGTGACGGGGGAGTCGGTCAATACATCGGGCCAGGTAGCACCAGCACCTGCGGCACAGCCGGCAGGGTGGCGCGCGAGACGGTGGTGCTGCGTTCGGGCGAGACGCGTATGTCGAAACGGTCGCTGACGCCCGCGAGGAAGCGGCGCAGCGTGCTCTCACTGAAATAGTGCATCGGCAGCAGCAGGCGCGGATGGATCTGCGCGACGATGGCGACCATGTCCGCCTGATCCACCGTGAAGCTGCCATCGATCGGCGTCATCAGCACGTCGATCGAGCCAAGTTCGGCCATGTCGTCATCGTTGAGGAGGTGATGGAGATGGCCGAGATGGGCGATGCACAGCCCGGCGGCCTCGAAGACGAAGATGGAGTTGCCATAGTACTCGGTGCCGCCGCCCCAGTTGCGGATATTGGTGGGGATATTGCGCACCCGGAGGTCGCCGACGCGGAGATCGTGATGGGCGGGTTTGCCGTCCACCGCCCAGCCGCGCAGCACGTGGCGGATGCGGGCATCGGCGACGTCGGTGAAATGGGTGGAATGGGCGTGGTTCATGGTCACCAGGTCCGGCACCGTGTCCGGCACGTGGGAGCCGCTATAGTCGGTGACCGCGCCGGTGCCCCGGGGGGTGACGATGTGGAAGCTGGCATGGCCGAGATAGGTGATGGTCACCGCCTCCTCGACGCTTGCGACGCGGATGATGCGGCCGCGCGAGGCGACGTTGCCGCAGGCGAGGGCGTCGAGCGGCAGGAGCAGCAGCGTCGTCAGCAGCGTGCGGAACACAAATCCCATGGCGAGATCCCCCTTCGGCGACATTGCGCCATCGGCGGGATCAGGATGCAAGCCTCGCGAGGCTCTCGGCGAGCACGCGGGTGCCGGCGGCGAGCTGTTCGGGGGAGGTGTATTCGGCGGGGTTGTGGCTGATGCCGGCGCGGGAGGGCACGAACAGCATGCCGGTGGGGGCGAGGGGCACGACGAATTGTGCGTCATGGAACGCGCCGGAGGGCAGGCGCAGGGCGCTGTGGCCGCAGGCGGCGGCTGCGGCGGCGACGGTCTCGACCACCTCAGCCGCGAAGCCGACCGGCATGGCGTTGAAGTGCTCCTTCACCTCGGCGCGGCAGGTCTTCAGCGCGGCGGCGATGGTGGACGCGATGGCGTCACCCTTGGCGCGGAGGATGGCGCCGTCGGGGTGGCGGATGTCGATGGAGAAGCGCACCTGGCTCGCCACCGTGTTGGAGGTGTTGGGCAGCACGTCGATACGGCCGACGGTGAAGCGCAGCGTGTCGGTGGGGTCGGCGGTCAGTTCGTTGAGGGCGGTGATGGCGCGCAGCATGTCCTGCACCGGGTCCTGCCGGGTGCCGACCGGGGCGGTGCCGGCATGGGCGGAGGCGCCGGTGATGGTGACGCTGAACCAACGGCTGCCCTGGATGCCGGTGACGACGCCGATCTCGATGTCGGCGGCTTCCAGCACCGGGCCCTGCTCGATATGGGCTTCGAGATAGGCGTGCGGGCGATAGCCGAGGGGGCGGCGCGGCAGGTCGGCCTCGGCGGCGAGGTGTTCGTCGAGTGCCGCGCCGAAGGTGATGCCGGCGGGGTCTCGCACATCGGCCCAGGCGGTGATCGGGGTGTGGCCGGCCCAGGCCATGCTGCCCATGCAGCCCGGGGCGAAGCGGCCGCCTTCCTCGTTGGTCCAGGCAACGACCTCGATGGGGCGGCGGGTGGTGATGCCGGCATCGTGCAGGGCGGTGATGGCCTCGAGCCCGGCGATGACGCCGTAGATGCCATCGAACCGGCCGCCTTCGGGCTGGCTGTCCATGTGGCTTCCGGTCAGCACCGGGGCGGCGTCAGGATCAGTCCCGGCGCGGCGCAGGAAGAGGTTGGCCGCTTCGTCAATCGATACTTCCGCGCCGATTTCCTGCGCCCAGGCGATGACGAGGCGGCGGGCCTCGCGGTCGAGCGGGGAGAGGCAGGGGCGGTTGACGCCGTCGCCTGGGATGGCGCCGAGGCGGACTAGGGTCATCAGCCGATCCCATTGGCGCGATTGGCTGACGGCGGCGGCGGCGGACATGCGGAGGCTCCGGTTGGTGGCGGCGGCCTTATCGCATGCGGCGGCGCGGGCGGAAACCGCGCCGGGTGACGTCAGGTGCGCAACAGCCCAGACGTCGGGCGGGCGTCCGCGCTGTCGGGGAAGATGCCGGCGAGGCGGGCGCCATCGAAGCGGTAATGCGCGGCGAGGACGCCCTTGATGAAGCTGCGCAAATCGGCGGTCGGCATCAGGTCGCGGTTCTCGAACAGCTTGCCAGTGCCCAGCCCCGGCCAATCCGTGATCACCCGCCCGCCTGCCACCGCGCCGCCGGCGAGGAAGGCGACGGTGCCGGTGCCGTGGTCGGTGCCTTTGGTGCCGTTGATCGCCGCGGTGCGGCCGAATTCGGTCAGCACCAGCACGGCCGTGCGGGACCAGCTGGCGCCGGTGTTTTCGCGGAGCGCGGTTATCCCGCGGTCAAGCTGGGTAAGCACGCCCGGCAGGCGCGCGAGCTGGGCGTTATGGGTGTCCCAGCCGAACATCTCCATCGCCGCGATGCGCGGGCCGTCGGCGGAAGCGAGCAGCTTGCCAACCGCGGCGGCGAGGGAGGGGAAGCTGAAGCGGTCCTGCTGCGGCTCGCTGCCGTTGAGCACGCCGGCGGTGAAGCCGCGCTCCTTCAGCCCCTCGGACACGGCGATTCCAGTGACCGGATCGGTTGCGTGAAGCCGGGCGAGCGCCTGGTAGAGCCCCGCATCGGGCTTGCCGAAACTCTGCGGAAGCCAGGCGCCAACTGGGGCCGAGCCGCGCAGCATGAGGCCGACGGTGTTGCCGACGGCGAGCGCGGTCTCCACCCCCGGTGCTTTGCCCGGGCGTGCTGGCAGCAGCGCGGCGACGCGGTTCAGCCAGCCGCTCGACAGGCGATGGTCGGCACCCGATTCAAGGAAGTCCTGCGCGGCGAAATGGCTGCGGTCCCGGTAATGGCCAGCAATGGCGTGGGCGATCGCGAGGTCACCGGATTTGTAAAGGTTGGCCATGCCCGAGAGGGAAGGGTGCAGCCCGAAGAAGCCGCCGAGATCAAGCAGCCCGCCCTCCTTGCCGGGCTCAGGCATAGCGAGATCGCCGCGCAAGCCCGCCAGCGCCGGATCGCCGTAGGGCTGCACGGCGGAGAGCCCGTCGAGCGCGCCGCGCAGCAGCACGACGACCAGGCGCTGCTCGGTGGCGGGTGTGGCGAGCGCTACGCGGGAGCGTCCGAAGGTCATCGCGCCAGCGAGGCCGAGCAGTGCGGCGCGGCGGGTCATTGTGACGGCGCCGGAGGTGGCGCGCGGAAGGGTGAGAATGCTCATCGGCGCTGGAACTCCGGGGAGGCGAGCAGCAGGGTCATGGCCTCGCGCTGAGAGCCGGCACGGGCGATTTCGCTTCGTGTCGCGGCGGGCAGCAGCGGGCCGAGGCTGGTGTCGGCGACCGACAGTGGGCTTTGGCCGGGCACGCGACCGGAGACGGCATAGGACCAATCGAGCCGGCGCATCATGGCCTCGGGGCCGGCCCAGTCGGCCGCGGTGTCTGGCCAGCCATTGGGGCCGGGGCAGTTGTGGATGGGTTGGCCGAGTGCGGCCATGATGCCCGGTATATCGGGCCGGTTGGTCGGCGGAAGGTCGAGCGCGCGGACGACTGCTACGGTGTAGTCAAACGGAGAGCGCAGCTTGGTCAGCGGCTGCCAGGCTTTCGGATCATCAAGGATCGCCAGCGCCGCCGCCTTGAGATCACCTTTGGAGCTGATTAGGGCCGACTCGATGCGTGCCACGGCATCGGGCGGCGGGATATCGGCGATGAAGTGGCGGGCGAGCTTGAAGGCGAGATGGCGTGTGGTGGCGGGATGGGCTGCAAGGAATTCCAGCGCGTCGAGCCCTCCCTGTTCGCCGGCCGGGAAGCTGCGGCCCATCACCGTCTTGCTGCCCGGCTGGTGTGCGTTGGCGCGGAACATGAAGCCCGGGGCGGGTGCGTCCGCGTTGGTCGACCAGCCCGTGATCACCCGCGCGAAGGCCGTGACGTCGGTCTGGGTATAGCCGCTCGCCGGGGTGACAGTGTGCAGTTCGAGGCACTCGCGGGCGAGGTTCTCGTTCAGGCCGCGCTTTGTGCGCATCCCGGCGGGGCTGTCGGGGCCGAAGGAGCCATCATTGTCGAGATAGTTCAGCATCGCCGGATGGCGCATCACCGCGCGCAGCATGTCGGCGAACCGGCGGGTGACGTGTGGGCGGATGGCCTCACGGATCTGCGCGTTGACCAGGCCCATACAGGTGCGCTTGCGCACGCTCACAGTGAAATGGTTGGCCCAGAACCACACCAGCCTCTCACGGAACGGGGTTTCGGTGGAGATGAGGTGCTCGATATTGGCGGCTGTATCAGCCTGGAAAATTTCGCGCATGGGCCTGCGACGGTCCCGTACCTTAACGTCTTGGCCGGCCTGGGCACGTTCCTCGCGGATGGCGATCAGCCCGTCGACGCCGCCGTGACCCGCCAGGGCGAGCGCGGGGTCTGGCCCGTCGAGCTGGCCGGCGAGCCAGGCGCGTGGGTCGGCGGGGCGGGGGTCTGCCGGCCTCGGGCCAAGGCCGAAACGGATCAGGGCGTGTGCCGTGCGTGCTTCCATGGAGGAATATTAGCGCGGAATTTCTTGCTGGGCTTGTGAAAGATGCGTCATCCACCGCCACAGGGCGCGGGGTGGCAGGCTGCCATGCGTGCCATGTGGAGGTGGCCGCGAGTTCGCGCTTGCAAAAACAGCGTCCAAACGGCATTTCACGGACCGAATCAGCCGGTCGATCGCGCTGGCTTCAGGTGGGTGCGCGAGGCGGGGGCCTTGCCGCACCCGCTGCGCTTTGAACCTGGGTTTTTGTGACCCTTTGATGAAACGCCCACCGGCATATGCCAAGGGGGCAGATGGAGGCCTCGGTGGCTGTGAACGCGCTCGAAAAGCTCCGCAATATCGGCATCACCGCGCATATCGACGCGGGAAAGACGACGACGACGGAGCGTATCCTTTATTACACCGGCGTGTCGCACAAGATCGGCGAGGTGCACGACGGCAACACCACGACCGACTACATGGCGCAGGAGCGTGAGCGTGGCATCACGATCACCTCGGCGGCGGTGACCTGCGAGTGGAAAGACCACCGCATCAACATCATCGACACCCCCGGCCACATCGATTTCAACATCGAGGTGAACCGCTCGCTGCGCGTGCTCGACGGCGCGGTGTTCATCATCGAGGGCGTCGCCGGCGTGCAGCCGCAGTCCGAGACCAACTGGCGTCTCGCTGACCGCTACAACGTGCCGCGCATCATCTTCATCAACAAGCTGGACCGGACGGGCGCCGATTTCTATCGCGCCTTCGCCACGCTGAAGGAGAAGCTCGACATCGTGGCGCTGCCGCTGCAGCTGCCGATCGGCATCGAGGACAAGTTCCTCGGCGTGGTCGATCTGGTCGAGATGAAGGCGATCATCTGGGAAGGCGGCGAGCTCGGCGCGAAGTTCCATGACGAGCCGATCCCCGAGGACCTCGCGGTCGAAGCCGCGGAATACCGCCAGCTCCTGCTCGATACCGCCCTCTCGGTCGATGACGCGGGCATGGAAGAGTATTTCGACAAGGGCGACGTTTCGGTCGAGACGCTGAAGCGCGCCATCAAGACCGGCACGATATCGGGCGCCTTCCGCCCCGTGCTGTGCGGCACCGCCTTCAAGAACAAGGGCGTGCAGCCTTTGCTCGACGCGGTGCTTGACTACCTGCCGAGCCCGCTCGACGTGCCCGGCATCTCGATCGCCGCCGGCGAGGGCGAGGAGGACGGTGAGCATTCCGACCGCCGCCGCATCAAGGCCGACCCGAACGCTCCGTTCGCTGGCCTGGCCTTCAAGATCATCAACGACAAGTACGGCGCCCTGACCTTCGTGCGCGTCTATTCCGGCACGCTGCGCAGCGGCGACACCGTGATGAACACCACCAAGGACGAGCGCGAGCGGGTCGGCCGCATGTTCCAGATGCATGCCGACAAGCGCGCCGAGATCAAGGAAGTCTCGGCTGGCGACATCGCGGCCTTCGTGGGCCTGAAGGACACCGTGACCGGTGACACGCTGGCCTCCGCCGAGGATCCGGTGGTGCTCGAGCGCATGGCCTTCCCGGTGCCGGTGATCGACATCTCGGTTGAGCCGAAGACCAAGGACGGCGTCGAGAAGATGACGCTCGGCCTGCAGAAGCTCGCCTCCGAGGATCCCTCCCTGCGTCTCAAGACCGACCAGGAGACCGGCCAGACCATCCTCTCCGGCATGGGCGAGCTGCATCTCGAGATCATCATCGACCGTCTGCGCCGTGAATACGGCGTGGACGCGAACATTGGCGCGCCGCAGGTGGCCTATCGCGAGACCATCAGCAAGGCGCACACCGAGACCTACACCCACAAGAAGCAGTCGGGTGGTTCGGGCCAGTTCGCCGAGGTGAAGATCGTGTTCGAGCCGCAGGAGCGCAATGCCGGCGTGCAGTTCGAGAACAAGGTGGTCGGCGGCACGGTGCCGAAGGAGTTCATCCCGGCGGTCGAAAAGGGCATCCGGGTGCAGGCCGATACCGGCGTGCTGGCAGGATTCCAGACCGTGGACTTCAAGTACACGCTGATCGACGGCAAGTACCATGACGTCGACTCGAGCGCCCTGGCGTTCGAAATCGCCGCCAAGGCCTGCTTCCGCGAAGGCATGAAGAAGGCCGGCCCGATCATTCTCGAGCCGATCATGGACGTCGAGGTGACCACCCCGAACGACCACGTCGGCGACTGCGTGGGCGACTTGAACCGCCGCCGCGGCATGATCCAGAGCCAGGAAAGCGCTGGCTCCACCGTCATGGTGCGTGCTCACGTGCCGCTGAAGGAAATGTTCGGCTACATCTCCGACCTGCGATCCATGACGAAGGGCCGCGCGTCCTTCACCATGCAGTTCAACCACTACGAGCCGGTGCCGCGGAACATCGCCGACGAGATCGTGGCGAAGTCCGCCTGATCCGACGCGAACGACTGGCCTGAAGAGGGGCGTGGGGGGAAACCTCCGCGCCCCGTTTCGTTTCAGCTCTTGGGGCAGTCCCCGCCGCGGGGTGGGGTGATGCTGTAGCGGGTGGCGCCGACGACAATATCCGGTTGGCCGTGCGGCGCGGTCGTGAGGTCGCCAGTGGCCAGGGCCTTCGCGAGGTCCAGGCAATGCAGCTTTCCGGCGAGTTCGCCACGCACACGCCATTTGCCGTTCGCATCGGGCGCCAGCAGGAACGCCTGGGGTGCTGTGATCAGCAGGATCATCTCCTCCTGCTCGGGGCTGAGCCGGACGAAGCGGGCCTGACAGTGGTTCGGGTTATTGGGCGTCAGGCAGGAATAATAGGGTAGGGCGGTCAACCAGGGGGCGCCGTCGGCCAGCATTTGCGGGGGCAGGGTGCGGTCGGGCGGAAAGACGTCGATATGCGCGGCGCGGCCGTCCGGCGTCTGCTGCTGGCCGCCATTGCGGGCGCGCAGGGCGATGGCCGCCTGGGCGCGGCTGGCGGTTTCGGGCGCGGCGGCGAGGTCAGCGAGTGCCGCCTGTCCCCATTTGGCGCCATCGAAGCGCAGGGCGCGGTAGTCTAAGTGCTCGGGCGTCACGTCACCGCGGCTGAGGCGGGCAAGCTGGTCGGCCACCATCAGGCGGCCGGGGTCGGCGAGCGGCGAGAACAGCGCCAGCGCCACCGCGACGGCGAGCCAGGCGGTGGCCTCGTTAGTGCGTTCGAGCCGCTGCATCCATGGCCGCCCGAACACCGCGGCGGTGTAGCCGAGGGCGTGCACCGCCGCGACGAGAATGGCGGCCGCCGCGAGCACGCGATCGGTGGTCCAGCCGTACTGGCCAACCCGCAACCCGAGCGCCCAGGCGGCGAGGCCGACGAGGGGGAGGAGTTCGAGCGCGCCAAGCCGTGCCGCCCATTGCTGGACGGCTGGCCGTTCGGTGCTGCCATCCTGATAGGCGGCGTTGATCAACGCCACCATCAGGGCCGCCGCGGCAAGCAGCAGGCCGGCGGCGAAATGGGTGCCCCAGAGTGGCGCCAGCGACAGGATGGGCAGGCAGGCGAGGAAGCCGAGCAGGATCAGCGCCAGCAGCGGCAGCAGCCAGGCGAACAGCGTGACGACCATGGTGCGGGTGCCGCGGATCAGCGCCGGCTGCACGTCGGTGGCGTGGATGGCGGCGGCCAGGGCCAGGGTGGTGGCGGGAATGGCGAACCAGCGTTTCTGCAGCAGTTCCACGAACAGCGTGACGTTCAGCAGCTTGAACAGCCCGGCACCGAGCGTCAGCATACCCCAGAACACGGCGAGGAAGGCGCCGGCCAGCAGGCCCTGCAGGCCGATTTTCCAGGCAGTGTCGAAATGACGCCGGTAGGGCGGCATCAGGCGATGCTCCATCAGCGCGTCGGTGACCAGCACGTGGCTCACGAACAGCAGCGGCGGCGTGACCAGGAGGAGGCGCCAGGATGGCCAGAACATCTCCTGCGCGGGGGAGTTCGGCGCGGCGCCGCGTGTCGCGTCATGCCAGCCGAGACCGGCGAGGATCAGTGCCGCCGCCGCCGCCCAGCCGGCCAGCGCCCGGCCGGTGAGTTGGCCGGTGCCGCAGAGGATGATGAGGGGGACGCAGCCGGAAATCAGCAGGAGCGGCTTGAAGAGTTCGGGGTGGGATGCCGGCCAGGTCGGCCGGTCGATCGAGGCCTCGAGCAGCAGATAGAGGGCGATCGCCTGTATGGCGGCAGTGGCCAGCCGGGTCAGCAGGATGGTCCGCTGGTTGGTGCCGGCGATTGCGTCGGATGTGCCTGCCATCTTGCGTCTCCCGTGCGGACTGCGGGCGGATTGTTCGGCTTCATTTCGTGCGGCGGCAAGGGCGGGAGGCAGCTGGGGCGGGAGGCAGCGGGGGCGGGAGGCGGCGGGGGCGGCTGGAGAGGCCGCTAGTTGCTGGGCACGTCCTTGTAGCCGTGATAGCGCGGGCTCGGCGTGCGTTCCAGGAAACCATAGGCGGCGACGAAGTTGGCATAGGCGTAGGAATAGGTGTCTGCGTGGTACATCACCGAGTTCGTGTAGCCGCCAGCCATGTCGATGCCCAAGTTGAAGGACGCGCCGCCGTTTGGTCCGCGCGTCGTTCGGCGGATGTAGGTTCTCGATTGTAGCGTATTGGCGAGATCCAGTTTGATATCGAGATCGAGCCCCCAGGCGTGCTCCAGGATTTTGATGGCCTCGTATAGTCGGATGATGTGCGGTTCCTCCGGGGCCATGGCGGCGATCCGGCGTTCGAGGTCCTGCGCCGCATGTTCGGCGCTGCTTGTGGCCATCCAGCCGGGGATTTCGACTGGGTCCAGGTAGGGGCTGTGCGGCGACCCTGGTCGCTTGGCCTGGCTGCGGATCGCCGTCAGGTAGACGTCGGTGGCATGGATCGCGGTCGCGATTGCCAGGGTGAGCATCGGGAGGTGGAACCAGGGCTGGCGGATCAGCCATGGCAGGAAGCCGCCGGTATAGGGCAGTTTCAGCAGATTGAGGTCACGTCCGTCAAGATGGTGGGAATTCGGGTGTCGTTTGCGGTAGCCATGAATCACGCGGCGATGGTGGCAATCTGGGTTGGCGCGGCGTCGATGGTCGGCGCCATGAGTTCAGCCATCGGCTCGGTCTGCATGTA
>CAIPLM010000308.1 GCA_903865895.1 uncultured Rhodospirillales bacterium
CCGGTGAACACCACCGGCACCTTCTGCAAATCCACCAGCTTGTTGAACAGCAGCACGGATTGATCGGGCTTGGCCTGGTTGTCCTCGAAGATCACCTCGATCTGATGCCCGCCGATGCCGCCCTTGGCGTTCACCTCATCGATGGCGAACTGCACGCCGCGTTGCTCCTGGGTGCCGATCACCGCAGCGGGACCAGTCAGCGGCAGCACCGCGCCGAGACGGATCGGCTGCGCCATCGCCACACCACTGCCCAGCACCAACCCAAGCGCGCCCAACAGGCCCGCAGTCACCGAAGCTTTGCGCACGGCATTTCCTCCTGAATTGCATCCATGGAGCCACAGGGCGGCCGGTCGGTCAAACCCTTCCCAGCCGACGGCAGACGCGCCACACTCCCGCGCAAAGCGGAGGAAACACCATGGCGATGCTCGAACGCGACGGCGTGAAGCTGTACTACGAAGTGCATGGCGACGGCCCGCCGCTCCTGCTTTCGCACGGCTTCTCCGCCACGTCGGCGATGTGGCGCGGGCAGATCGAACCCCTCAGCCGCACCCATCGCCTTATCCTCTGGGACATGCGCGGCCACGGCCAATCCGACTATCCCGATGATCCCACCGCCTATTCCGAGGCGGCGACCGTGGCCGACATGGCCGCCATCCTCCATGCCGTCGGCGCCCCGCACGCTATCATCGGCGGCCTCTCGCTTGGCGGCTACATGTCACTCGCCTTCCACCGCGCCCACCCCGAACGCACCGACGCGCTGCTGATCATCGATACCGGACCCGGCTTCAAGAAGGACGAGGCGCGCGAAGCCTGGAACCAGCGTTCGCTCGGCACCGCCGCGCGGCTCGAGGCCGAAGGGCTCGGCACCCTGCAAACCGCCAGCGCCGAACGCGCGCAAAGCCGCCATCGCAACGCCCAGGGCCTCGCTTACGCCGCACGCGGCATGCTGACCCAGCGCGACGCCTCGGTGATCGAGTCGCTGCCGACGATCCGCGTGCCCGCGCTCGTCCTGGTCGGCAGCCGCGACACCCCCTTCCTCGCCGCCACCGACTACATGGCTGGCAAAATCCCCGGCGCCGTGAAGGTGGTCATCCCCGATGCCGGCCACGCCGCCAATATCGACCAGCCCCGCGCCTTCAACGACGCCGTCACCGCCTTCCTCGCCACCCTCTCCTGAGGCCATCATGACCACCTATGCCGATATCGCCGTCACCCTCGCCGACCATGTTGGCCTGGTGGAAATCCGCCGCCCGCCCAACAATTTCTTCGACGCCTACCTGATCCGCCAGATCGCCTCCGCCTTCGAGGCCTTCGACGCCGATCCGGACTGCCGCGCCATCGTGCTGGCCGCCGAGGGCAAGGCCTTCTGCGCCGGCGCCGATTTCTCCAAACGCCCCGAAGGCGGCGCCGCCGAGGTGATGGAAGACCTCGCGCCGCAGCACCTCTACAAGGAAGCCATCCGCATCTTCCGCTGCCGCAAACCCGTGGTCGCCGCCGTGCATGGTGCTGCGATCGGCGGCGGACTCGGCGTGGCGCTCACCGCGGATTTCCGCGTCACCTGCCCCGAGGCCCGCTTCTCCGCCAATTTCAACCGCATGAGCTTCCATCCGGGCTTCGGCCTCACCGCCACCCTGCCCCGCCTGGTCGGCCCGCAACAGGCCGCGCTCCTCTTCTACACCGGCCGGCGCATCGGCGGCGAAGAAGCCGTCCGCATCGGCCTCGCCGACGTGCTGGTGCCGCAAGCCGACGTCCGCAGCACCGCCATGGCGCTCGCCACCGAAATCGCCCAATCCGGCCCACTCGCCGTGCAATCCACCCGCGACACCATGCGCCGCGGGTTGGCGGACGCAGTTGAGGCGGCGACAGAGCGCGAACTGGTCGAGCAGGATTGGCTGCGCAAAACCGCCGACTTCCGCGAAGGCGTCAAAGCCATGGGCGACCGCCGCCTGCCCCAGTTCACCGGCCGATAGCGGCTGAGGCCAGTAAGGCAAGGCCAGGGGCTCGGCCCCTGGCAGGGGTCAAGGGGACACCGTGCCCTTGCCTTTGCTCACCGCACGCCTTGACCGCGGGTCCGAGATCACCCCGGCAGGTTGATTTCGATGGTGTCGTTGGTGATGCGGACTTCGTAGGTTTTGAGGTCTTCTTCGATGGGGGCGCCTTGGCCTTTGCCGGTCCGGCAATCGAAGGAGCCGGCGTGGAGTGGGCATTCGATGAGCCCGTTTTCGAACCAGCCATCGGTGAGCAGGGCGAAGGCGTGGGTGCAGATGTTATCGGTGACGCAGATGTCTCCGCCTTCGAGGTGATAGACCGCGAGTTGCAGCCCCATGGTTTCCACCGGCACTGCGGTGCCTTCGGCGACGTCGCTCACCTTGGCGATGCTGATCCAGTTTGCTGCTTCACTCATGCACGCACCTTTTGCCGCTACTTGTTGACCGATTCGGATGGCGTGCATCATGGCCTAAGTGCGCGGGCCTGTCGCGGGGAGCAGAGTGGATGAGTGGTGAGTCGGCGGTGATCCTGGGGGCTGGGCAGACTGGCGCCTATGCGGCGATGGCGTTGCGCGATGCCGGGTGGTCCGGGCGGGTGGTGATGATCGGCGATGAGCCGCATGCGCCTTATGACCGGCCGCCATTGTCGAAGGCGATGCTGACGGAGGAACCGCCGCCGGCGCCGGTGGCGTTCCATGATCCGGCCAAGGTGGCGGAGCGCGGGATTGAGCTACGGCTTGGCACACGGGCGGAGGGGATTGACCGCGCGGCGGGCCGCGTGCGGCTCCACGGCGGGGAGGCGGTGGCCTATGACCGGCTGCTGATCGCCACCGGCGGGCGAGCCCGGCGGCTTGGCCTGCCGGGCGGCGAGCGGGTGCTGACGGTGCGCACACTGGAGGATGCGGCGGCGATTCGCGCTCAGTTGCGACCCGGGGCGCGGGTGGTCTGCATCGGCGCCGGGGTGATCGGCCTCGAAATCGCGTCTTCGGCGCGGGCGCGTGGCGCCGAGGTTACGGTGGTGGAGGCCGGGCCTGGCTGCATGGGCCGCTCGCTGACGCCGGAATTCGCCGCCTGGATTGAGCGGCTGCACCGGCGATCGGGCGTGTCATTCGAATTCGGCGCCGCGATCTCGGAGATCACGGGCGATACGGTGGTGACGGCCACGGCGCGCCATGCCGCCGATGTGGTGATCGCCGGGATCGGGATTGTGCGGAACACTGAGAGCGCCGCCGAGGCGGGGTTGGCGGTCGAGAACGGCGTGCTGGTGAACGAATATGCCGCAACTGCTGACCCCGCGGTGTTCGCCGCCGGTGATGTCGCGGCGTTCTTCCACCCGTTCTACGGCCGCGTCCTGCGGCTCGAGGCCTGGCGCCACGCGCAGAACCACGGCATCGCCGCCGGCCGCGCGATGGCGGGGGACGCCAAGCCCTATGACGATCTGCCCTGGTTCTGGACCGACCAGCATGGCGTGAACCTGCAACTGGCCGGGCTGGTCGATGCGGCGGTGACCACGGTGCATCGTGGCGATCCCGAGAGCGCCTCCTTCGCGGCGTTCCATTTGGATGCGGAGGGAAGGGTGGTGGCGGCCACCGGCATCAACGCCCCGCGCGAGGTGCGCGCCGCCCAGGCGCTCATTCCGCTCGCGCGGCCGGTAGATGCGGCGGCGCTGGCCAACCCGGCGACCAACTTGCAGCGTCTGGTCGCCGATCTGCGTAAGGCGGGCTAGACCGGGAGGGTCACCCGCGCCCGCAACCCGCCGGTTTCGCGGTTCTCCAGCACCACATCGCCGCCATGGGCGCGCAGGATGTTGCGCGCGATCGGCAGGCCAAGGCCCACGCCACCGGTCTCGCGCGAGCGGCTCTCCTCCATCCGCTGGAAGGGTTGGAACATCTGCTCGATCTGCTCGGAAGGGATGCCCGGCCCATCATCCTCGATGGTAATGCGGATCTCATCGCCGGCAGCCGCCGGCAGCGGCGCGCTGAGATGGACATGGGCGGCCTGACCGTAGTTCACGGCGTTGCCGATCAGGTTGGTCAGCGCGCGCTTCAGCGAGAGCGGCCGCGCGCGCACGGCGAGGTGCTCCGGCCCGTCCATGCTGAGCTGCCCGGCTGCGGCCGGCTTGGCGTCGGCGGTTTCGTCGAGGATGGTGCGCAGCAGCTCGGCGATATCGATCCGCGAACTGGTTTCCGCCGCCGCCGCATCGCGCCCGAAGGCGAGGGTGGCGGAGACCATCGCCTCCAGTTCGTCGAGATCGGCGAGCATGCGGGTGCGCAGCGCCTCGTCATCGATGAATTCCGAGCGCAGCCGCATGCGGGTGATCGGCGTGCGCAGGTCATGCCCGATGGCGGTCAGCATCAGCGTGCGGTCATGCACGAACCGGCGGATGCGCGAGGCCATCGTGTTGAACGCCGCCGCGGCGGTGACCACCTCCGAGGGGCCGCGCTCCGGCAGGGCCGGGGCATTCACGTCACGTCCCAGCCGATCGGCCGCGGCGGCCAGCACGGCCACCGGCGAGGTCAGGCGGCGCACCGCCCACACCGTCATCACCGCCGCAGCCGCCGTCATCAGCACGAAGGCGATGATGAAGGAGGCCGAGTTCCACGGTCGCAGCGGCGCCAGCTCGTAGCGTTGGCGAAGCCAGGGGCCATCGGGGAAGCGCAGGCCGATCACCAGCACCGGCCCATCGGTGCTGCCGAGCACCACGGTATCGCGCGGCCGCAGCACGGCGGGCACCGGCACCATCTGCATCTCGCCGGCCAACTGCCGTTGCAGGGTGATGGGGGCAGGGGGTAGGGCGTCCTCGGGCGGGCTCGGTACGATCTCAGTGGATTGGTCAACCGTTGGCGGCAGGTCGGCGACGATGCGCGGGCGCTCGGCGGCAGGCTGCACGGCAAGGTTGCGATAGGTGCCCATGGCCCGCTGCGCGATGTCGTGCAGCTGCACATTGCGTTGCAGGTCGGCATGGTCGAGCGCGTGGATGACGAGCCCGGCCGCCTGCACCACGGCCAGTCCGCTGAGGAGAACCAGGGCGGTCCGTGCAGCGAGGCTGTCCGGCCAGGCCCGCAGCCTCACCGCCGCTTCACCTCGGCGGCCAGAACATAGCCGCCGCCACGCACGGTCTTGATGAGCTGGGCATTGCGCCCCTCATCCTCCAGCTTGCGGCGCAGACGGCTGATGGCGACATCGATTGCCCGATCATAGGGGCCAGCCTGCCGCCCGCGCAGCAGTTCCAACAGCATGTCCCGCGTCAGCACCCGATTGGCGCGCTCCACAAAGATCGACAGCAGCTCGAACTCGCCGCCGGTGAGCGGCACCTCGACCCCGTCCGCCCCGATCAACCGGCGGCGGATGGTGTCGATCGTCCAGTCCGCGAACTCGATCGTGGTGGTGGCGTGGGTCGGCCCATGTTCGCCGGTGCGGCGCAGCACGGCGCGCACGCGGGCGAGCAGTTCGCGCGGGTTGAACGGCTTGGCCAGATAATCGTCCGCGCCCAGCTCCAGCCCGGCGATCCGGTCGGTCTCTTCGCCCATGGCGGTCAGCATGACGATCGGAACTGCGGACTGGCCGCGCAGCCAGCGGGCGAAATCGGTGCCGCTTTCGGCGGGGAGCATGAGGTCAAGCACGATGAGGTTGAACTCGCCCTGCGACCACAGTCGGCGGCCCTCGCGGGCATCCTTCGCGGTGGTGACGCGGAAGCCCTCGCGCTCGAAGAACCGGGCGAGCAGGTCACGGATTTCGCCGTCATCGTCGATGACAAGCAGGCTGGCATCTAAAGCCGAGCCGGCGGCATGGGGGAGTTCGGCTTCTGACATGGCGGCAGGATACCGCCAACCCGGCCGGCGCGCACTACTTCCCGATGCACGGATGGGGTGCTGTTGCAATTGGTCGCAATTGCCGTAAGCAGCGGCTTATGCAACCCCCAGCACCGCCGCCGGAAGCCCGTGCCGGGCTCGATCGCCTCGCGGCCCACCCGGATTTCGCGGGCATCGAGGCCGCGGCCGGCCCGCTGCCGTGGCGGCGCCGCACCCCGGGTTTCCCCGGCTTGTTGCAGGCGATCATGGGCCAGCAAATCAGCAACCAGGCCGCCGCCGCGATATGGCGGCGCCTCGCGGCCCTGCCCGGCGCGCTCACCCCCGCCGGCCTGCTGGCGCTCGATGAGGAGACGCTGCGCGGTGCCGGCCTGTCCCGCCCCAAGGTCTCGCACGCCCGCTCACTGGCCACCGCCTATGCCGAGGGCGTGCTCGATGACGCCCGCATCGCCGCCATGGCCGATGACGCGGCGATCGCGGCCATCTGCGCCGTGCGCGGCCTCGGCCCCTGGACGGCCGAGGTCTACCTGCTGTTCGCGCTGGAGCGGCAGGACGTGTTCCCCGCCGGAGATATCGCCCTGGCCGGCGCGCTCGCCCATCGCCGCGGCCTCGCCGAGCGGCCGCCGACCGCGGAATTGCGCCAGATATCAACCGCCTGGACGCCCTACCGCTCGCTGGCGGCGCGGCTGCTGTGGCACCACTGGCGCTTCCTCACCGGCCGCCCGGCGATGGATGACCTGCCGCTGCCCTGAGCGGCCGCAACCAAGCGTTCACCATTCCACCCCAGAATGCCCCGGTAACCTTGGACATCGGGCGCGATGACCTCTTCAGACGATACCGGCAAACAACTCCCGGCCCCCCTGCAGGACTTCCTGCCGACCACCTTTCTTGAGCGCGGCATCGCCGTGCCCTTCACCACGCCGATGCTCGCGGGCTCCCGCACACGGCCCGGCGAGCGCAACGCGATGGAGCTGATCGTGCCCAACCCCTCCGGCGGGCGCGGCGTCTATATCCTGCCGTGGGACGACCTTTCCGCCCTCTGCCGGCCCACCGTGCATGACGCGCGGCTGACCTCGGTGATCGCCCATGCCCAGGGCGTAACCCCCACCACCATCCGCAAGGCCGCGCGCGAGACGGCGGCGATCGGGCTGGCCGGGCGCGCGGCGGCGGCGGCGGCGCGCAACGCCGAAAAGTCGGAGCGCCAGGCGAGCCTCACGGTGAATTTCGAGCTCCTGCTCGCCCTGGTGCGCCGGGTAGAAAACGGCGCCAGCGGTGCCGTCAACCCCGAAAATGAGCGCCCGGCGGAGCTTGAGCGCCGCGCGCGCCGCGCCATCGCCAAGATCGCGCCCGAGCTGGGCCGCACGCATGAATCGATCGCCAACGCCCTGGAGCAGATCGCCGCGCTCTACAGCAGCATCGGCATCGGCGCTTCCTCGAGCCATGGCCGCGTGCCCTCCCTGCTGGCGCGGCTGCTGCGCATGCGCAGTGAGCTGCAAAGCTTTATGGAAGCTGGCAGCGGCGACGTGGCGCAGGAGGCCGATCTGGTGGCCGGCGCGCTCGATCTGACGACGAACTGCACCAAGCTGGTGCTGGCCGATATCCGCGCCTCGGCGGCGGATATCCTGGCCCTGCTGCGCCGCTGGCTCGCCGAGCCGGATCCGCTGTCTCAGCTGCTGGCCCGTCCGGAATGGCTGCTCGATGGGTGGGACCGCATCGTCGCACTGTGGGAAACCGCCGAGCTGCACCGCGGGCAGGAGGAGACCCTGGGCGAAATCTGCAACCTCATCCCCTCCGTGCCGCGCGAAATCGGCCATTGGGTGAACCATCAGCTCAACATCGATGCCGAACTGCACCGCCATCACCGCAAGGTGGTGCTGCTGGAGGACTGGCGCACGGGGCGCAGCGTGATGGATATCGTTTTCCGCAACGAGACCCTGCTGGAGCACGCGGCATGAGCACGAGCACCGGCATCAGCCGCCCACAGCTGCGCTCATTGCAGTCAGACCTCCTGGGCGCGCATGACCGGCAAATCCTCAAGGTCGTCGCCATGGTCGACAAGCTGCCGGTCCGCGGCCATGCCGACCAGTTCATCGCTCCCCTGCGGCCGCGCCTCGCCACGCTGCGGCCGAGCCGGCCGGTGAACTTCACCCGCCTGCTGTTCTCGCCGCTGGACCCGATGATCGTGGTGCCCACCACGTGGAAGCGCGACGCCCTGGCAGTGCCGCGCTCCGCGCTGCTGCCCCTCTCCCATCAGGTGCGCGCCGGGCTAGGCGCCGAGGCCGACGAATTCGACCGGTTGCTCGTGCCACTCACCAACCTGCACACCAGTGAAATCCGTTCAGTCGGGCTCGCGCTGTGGCCGCGCGCCGCCACGGTGCTCGCCGCCGCCCAGCCGCCGGAGGAATGGGCCGACGTCACCGGACTGCAAGCTGCGGATTACCGCGCCATCGCCGACCTCGCCGCCACCGTGCTCGGCGCCAGCGGCGGCATCGAATCCCTGGCCTGGGCGGCCCTGCATGGCAAGCCGCCGGCCAACCATGAGATCGAGGCGCTGCTGAACGACGCGCTGGCAACCGGCACGGGCGCCTTCGCCATCATCGCCACCCTGCTGGCCGCCCGCCTGCCGCATGCCCAGCCCGTGTTCATCGCCGCCGATGACATCTCCTCCCGCCGCGGCGAACCCGCGGTGCGCCGCGCGGTGGACCAGATGATCGACACCACGATTGACGGCATCGAGGCGCGCCTCGAGGACACCGTGCAACTCTCCCAGGCCGCCGCCTCGCTGCGCAGCGTGGTCGGGCTGCTGGAAGACCTCGAACTGCAATGCTCCTCCCGCCCGAGCCGCAAGGCCCGCATTGTGCAACTCCGTCGCACCATCGATACCACCAGCCGGGAGAAGTTCAGCGAAGCGCTCGACGGCCGGCTGCTCCGCCCGGCCGAGGCGCTGGCCGACGCGGATGACGCCCAGGTCTGCGCCCTGGAAGCCGCCGCCCGTGACCTGCGCCGCTTCGAGGGCGTCGCCCGCCGCCTCGGCGGGGCCGACCACTACGACAACAGCCTCCGCGCCGCCGCCGGCGCCCTCAAACCGCGCGGCGACGAGCCCCCCCAAACCATGGTCGACCGCGTCCGCCTGATCGAAATCCTCCAAGGCGCCGAAGCTGCCGCTGCCGCCATGGCCGGCTGATACCGCCGCTCGCCGGGTGGGGGCTGCTGGGAAGCAAGGCAAGGGGCGGCGTCCCCTTGGCTTCATCTTCCCGAGGCGACTCAGGCGCCGGCGATGTGTTGGGCGAGTTTGACCCCGACTTCGACGAGTTTGGTCACCAGGGCGGCGCCGGTTTCGGCCGAGCAGAGGCCGGGATCGCCGGCCCAGACGCCGTTGGGGGCGATTTCGTCGAGTTCGACGGGGACGGCGATTTCCGCGCCGGCGAAGCGGATGGCGCCGAAGTTGATGACCGGGCTGCCCATGACGGTCGGCGCGGTGGGCTTGGGCGGCACCATGTCGTGGCGGATCCACTCGGGGAAGAGGTGCATCATGACGGAGGTCAGCGGGTCCGCACCGTGGCCGGCGGATTTGGCGGCGGTTTCGGCGCCGAGGATGCCGGGCAGGTAGGAGTAGGCGACGCGCCAGAGATAGAAGCTGGGGATGAGGATTTTGCTCTCGCGGTAGATCTCCTGCGTCACCTCGTGGACGGCCTGGACGTTACCGCCATGGCCGTTGATGACGATGATGCGGGTGAGGCCGTGGCGGAGCAGGCAGGAGAGCATGTCCGCCAGCACGGCGCGCAGCGTGGACTGCGAGAGGGCAATGCCTATCGGCATGGTGCCGAAATAGTCGGCACCGCCGAAGGGGAGCACGGGGGCGACGACGGTTTCCACGCCGGCGGCGGTGGCGGCCTCGGCGATTTTCTCGGCGACGCGCTCGGCCGAGAGGTAGTCGCCCATCGGGGCGTGGGGGCCCTGGTCCTCGTGGCTGCCGAGGGGCAGGAGGATGACGGGGTTGCGGGCGGCGAGTGCGCGGGCTTCGCCGCCGGTGATTTCGCCCATACGGAATTTGGCCATCGCTGATCTCCTCGTGATGTTGGCCGCATCCTCGCCGGGTCAGGCAAATTGCGCAATTGACGGCAGCGATTCCGAACGCATAACTTGCCCGCAAGCATAAGCTGGCCGCCCCTTCGCGGGCCAAGCGATAGGGAGGGTCTGGATGGACGACGCTGCGCGTCTGCTGCAACTTGTCGTCAATGGCGCTGCGTCAGGCTGTATCTACGGCCTCATCGCCTTCGGCTTCGTGCTGATCTACAAGGCCACCGAGATGGTGAATTTCGCCCAGGGCGACATCATGATGCTCGGCGCCTTCGTGGCGTACAGCTTCATTCATCAATTCGGGCTGAACTACTGGGTGGGCTTCGGCCTGGCGATTTTGGTCACCGCGCTGTTCGGATTCCTGCTCGATGCGATCGTGCTGCGCCGGGTGATCGGGCAGCCGCAATTCGCTGTCGTGATGCTGACGCTCGGGTTGGCGTTCATTTTTCGCGCCGGCGCCGGGCTGGCCTGGACCTATGACTCGGTGGGCTTCAACACGCCCTTCACCAACAAGACCGTCAATCTCGGCGGCCTGGTGCTGGGGCAGGATAATGTGTCGATCCTCGTCGGCACGCTGGTGTTGTGCGGGGTGCTGTATCTCTTCTTCAGCCGCACGCGGCTGGGGGTGGCGATGCAGGCGGCCTCGCAGAACCAGTTGGCGGCCTATTACATGGGCATCCCTGTGCGGCGGATTTTCTCGCTGATCTGGGCGATCTCGGCGGGGGTGGCGGCGGTGGCCGCGGTGCTGCTGGCGCCGGTTTCGATGATCGACGTGAATATGGGCTTCCTCGGCATCAAGGCCTTTGCGGCGGCGGTGCTGGGGGGCTTCGGCTCGATCCCCGGCGCGGTGATCGGCGGCGTGATCGTCGGCGTGGTGGAGCAGCTCTCGGGGTATTTCCTGCCGCCCGGTTTCCAGGACGTGACGTCTAACATCGTGTTGCTTGCGGTTCTGATCCTTCGGCCCGAAGGATTGTTCGGCAAGACGATCCGCAAGCGGGTGTGACCGGAATGCGCCGTCCTTTCAAGACACTCTACGAGCAGGATATCCGCTTCTGGCGCCAGCCGAGTGCGCGCTGGTGGTATGGGCTTCTGCTGATCGCGCTCTGCGCCATCCCGCTGATTTCCGGCGAATTCTACGTCGGTGAACTGGCCGGGCTGTTCATTTTCGCCATCGCCGGCGTCGGGCTGATGCTGCTGACCGGGTATACCGGGCTGGTGAGCCTGGGGCATTCGGCCTTCCTCGGCATCGGCGCCTATACGGAGGCGATCCTGCTGGCGCGCGGGGTGCCGTTCTACATCACCCTGCCGGCATCCGCCTTGGTGACGGGCTTCGCGGGGGTGGCGATCGGCATCCCGACGCTCAGAATGAGCGGGCTGTATCTGGCGATTGCCACGCTCTCCTTTGGCAGCATCGTCGGCACTGTGTTGCAGAAATGGGAGACGGTAACTGGTGGGTTCGACGGGTTGCCGGTGAAGGCGCCGTACCTGTTCGGGGTCAAGCTCGATGGGCCCGAGGGCGTCTATTACATGTCGCTTTTGGTGCTGCTGTTCGTGATCTGGCTGGCGCTCAACGTGTTGCGCTCGCCGTTGGGCCGCGCCTTCGTCGCCATTCGCGACAGCGAGGTTTCGGCGCAGAGCATGGGCATCAACCTGGCGCTGTACAAGACGATCTCCTTCGGGTTGTCGGCGGCGATCACCGGGCTGGCCGGCGGGTTGTTCGCGCATTACGTGCGGCATTTGGCGCCGGACGCGTTCGATGTGCTGCTGTCGATCCAGCTCGTCACTATCGTGTTCGTCGGCGGGCTCGGCTCGCTGCACGGGGCAATTTTCGGGGCGATGTTCATGCGGCTGCTGCCGCAGAGCATCGCGCTGATCCGTGACGATTTGCCGAACTGGCTCGGGCGGATGCCCGGGCTCGAACCTTCGATCTTCGGGCTCATCCTGGTGCTGTGCATCATGTACGAGCCGATGGGCATCAATGGGCGGTGGATGAAGGTGAAGGCCTATTTCAAGAACTTCCCCATGCACAAGGCGAGCGCCTTCCGCAGGCAGAAAAGCTACGCCAAGTCGGAGCGGCTGCGATGAGCGCGGACGTGTTGTTCAATGTGACGGATCTCGGCATTCGCTTCGGCGGCATCCGCGCGGTGGAAGGCGTGTCCTTCGAGGTGAAGCGCGGCGAGGTGTTTTCCATCATCGGGCCGAACGGCGCGGGGAAGACGACGATCTTCAATTTGATCAGCCGCATCTATAACCCGACGACGGGGCGGCTGCATTTTGAGGGGCGGGACATCACCGAGACGCCGCCGCACATGATTGCCGGGCTCGGCATCGCGCGCACGTTCCAGAATATCGAGCTGTTCCCCAATGCGACGCTGTTGCAGAACCTGCTCATCGGGCGGCATTGCCACTCCAAGGTGGGGCTGTTTTCGCAGCTGGCCTTTCTGCCGTCGGTGGCGCGGGCCGAGCTGGAGCATCGCAAGCGGGCGGAGGAGGTGATCGCCTTCCTCGGGCTGCAACGCCATCGCGACAGCCTGATCGCCAACCTGCCCTACGGGGTGCGCAAAGTGGTGGAGCTTGGGCGCGCGCTGTGCACGGAGCCGAAGCTGCTGCTGCTGGACGAGCCCTCCTCGGGCCTCAATGTCGAGGAGACCGAGGAGATGGCGTACTGGATCGATGACATCAAGAAGGACCTCGGCATCACCGTCATCATGGTCGAGCATGACATGAAGCTGGTGAGCGCGGTGTCGGACCGGGTGATGGCGCTGAACTATGGGCGCATCCTGGCGATGGGCACGGCGTCCGAGGTGCAGGGCGACCCCGAGGTGATCCGGGCGTATATCGGAGGCGAGGCATGAGCGAGACATTGCTCAAGGTCTCCAATATCGAGACCTTCTACGGGCCGATTCAGGCGATCCGTGGCGTGTCGATCGAGGTCAAGCAAGGCAGCATCGTCACCGTGCTGGGCGCCAATGGCGCGGGCAAGACGACGATCCTGCGCACGATCTCGGGCGTGCTGGATGCCGAGCGCGGCGAAGTGAGTTTCCAGGGGCAGGATATCGGCGGGCTGACGCCGGACCGGGTGATGCGCCAGGGCATCTGCCATTCGCCGGAGGGACGGGAGATCTTCCCGTTCCTGAGCGTGGCGGAGAACCTCATGATGGGGTCCTTCACCCGCTCGGATAAGGACGAGATCGCCCGGGATCTGGAGATGTGCTACGGGTATTTCCCGCGCCTCAAGGAGCGCGCGGCGCAGCGGGCGGGGCAGCTCTCGGGCGGCGAGCAGCAGATGCTGGCGATCTCGCGCGCGCTGATGGGGCGGCCCAAGCTGCTGCTGCTCGATGAGCCTTCGCTCGGGCTGTCGCCGCTGCTGGTCACGCAGATCTTCGAAATCGTCAAGCGCATCAACCGCGAGCGGGGGGTGGCGATTCTGCTGGTGGAGCAGAACGCCCATATCGCGCTGAAAACCGCCGATTACGGCTATGTGCTGGAAGTCGGGCGGATCGTGATGGAAGACAGCTGCGCGGCGCTGATGGAGAAGGACGACATCAAGGAATTCTACCTCGGCCAGAAGGATTCTGGCGCGCGCGGGCACCGGCGGTGGAAGAAGAAGAAGCTATGGCGATGACATCCTCCACCACATCTAGCGTGCCGGCGATGGTGTTCGCCCGCGTGGGCGCGCAGGGGCCGGTGACGATCCTGCGCAAGAAGGATCGCGGCATTTGGCAGGCGATCACCTGGGCGATGCTGGGTGCGCGCGTTCGTGCGATTGGCATGGCGTTGGCGGATTCCGGCATCGGGCGCGGCCAAGTCGCCGGCATTTTGGCCGAGACTGGGCCGGACTGGATTGCCGCCGATATCGCCATTCAGGGCGCCGGCGGCATCGCGCTTGGCCTTACGCCAACGGATCCCGGTGACGTCACCGCCGAGACGCTGCGGGCCTCGGGCTGTCGGCTGGTGTTCGTGGAGAATGAGGAGCAACTCGACAAGGTGCTGGAGATCCGCGGCGAATGCCCGGCGCTGCAGCGCATCGTCATCATGGACATGAAGGGGTTGCGCGAGTTCAGCGACCCGATGTGCGAGAGCCTGGAGGCGTTTGCGGCGCGCGGGGCGGCGGCGGATGCGGCGCGGCCGGGGGCGTGGGATGCGGCGGTGGCTTCGGTGCAGGCCGGGGATATCGCGATCCTGGCGGCGACCTCCGGCACGTCCGAGGCGGCGCGGCTGGTGGCGTTGAGCCATGCCAATGTGCTGGCCCAGGTTAATGGCGCGGCGGCGGCGACGGGGCAGGGGGCATCGGATGAGCGCCTCGCCTTCCTGCCGCTGAGCCTGGTGGCGGAGCGGGTGTTCGGCCTGTATCTCGCGCTCTCCTGCGGCACGATCAGCAATCTCGTGGAAAGTGCGGAGACGGTGCCGGAGAACCTCCAGGAGGTGCGGCCGACCGTGATGTTCGCCATTCCGCGCATTTGGGAGAAGCTGCACGCGGCGATCACCGTTGGCACCTCGGGTGCCACGCGGCTGCAACGTGGGCTGTATCGCTGGGCGATCGGGCGGGCGGCGGCGCGGGTGGCGGCGGGCGGCGCTCCCGGGGCGCTCGATGCGCTGCTTGATCGGCTGGTGCTGAAACCGGTGCGGACCACGCTGGGGCTTGATCGGCTGCGGCTGGCCTTTGTCGGCGCGGCGCCGGTGTCGGCCGAGTTGATGCGCTGGTATCGGGCGCTCGGCGTCGAGCTGCGGCAGGCCTATGGCGTGGCGGAATGCGCGGGGGTGGCGGCGCTGTCGCCGGCCGGGGCGTTGCGGGCCGAGGCGGTGGGTGCGCCGGTGAGCTATGGCGAGCTGCTTGTGGGGGATGACGGCGAGGTGCTGCTGCGTGGCCCGCATGTCGCGGCCGGGCTGTGGCAGAACGGCGTGCTGCTGCCGGTGACGGATGCGGAGGGCTGGTTCCACACTGGCGATCTCGGGCGGCTCGATGCCGGGCAGCTGGTGCTGACCGGGCGGCGTGGCGACGCGATCGTGGCGGCCGATGGCAAGGAGACCCTGCCCTCGGCGTTCGAGAACGCGGTGAAGCTGTCGCCGTTCATCGCGGATGCGGTGCTGGTCGGCCACGGACAGGCGCGGCTGGGCTGTCTCGTCATGCTGGAGCATGACGTGGTGGAGAAGTGGGCGCAGGACCGCAACATCCCCTTCACCTCGGCGCTCTCGCTGGCGCGCGCGGCTGAAGTGGTGGAGCTGATCGCCGGCGAGCTGCGGGCGCGATCCTCGGGCGTGGTGGTGGCGGAGTTCCGCATCGTCGGCCAGCGGATCGAGCCGGGTGACCCGGAAGTGACGCCGGCGATGCGTCTGCGCCGGCATTTCGTGCTAAAGAAATACGACGACCTGATCGACGATATGTACCGCGCCGCCTGATCGCCGGGGGCACGCGGAGGGTTGCAACACATCAACGGCGTTAAAATGGAGGAACGGATGCGTAAGCTTCTACTTGCCACGGCACTCGCGGCGGGATTGACCGGGGCGGCATCCGCCGCTGATCCGGTGCGTGGCGTGACCGATACGGAAATCACCGTCGGCACCTATACCGATCTTTCGGGCGTGACGGTCGCCTGGGGTGTCAACAACTCCAACGCCTGGCGCATGGCGTTCGACGAGATCAACGCGAAGGGCGGCATTCATGGCCGCAAGATCAAGTATATCGTCGAGGACAATCAGTACCAGGTGCCGCGCTCCATTCAGGCGGCCAACAAGCTGATCAACCGCGACAACGTGTTCTTCATGGTGGCCAATGGCGGCACGCCGATGAACAACGCGGTGCTGCCGGATCAGCTCGCCAAGAACGTGCCGAACATCTTCCCGCTGACCTCGGCCCGGTCCATGGCCGAGCCGCACCACAAGCTGAAGTTCGCGCTGCTCGCCTCGTACTATGATGGTGCTCGCGCGGCGGTGAAGTATTTCGTGGAGAAGAAGGGCAAGAAGGCGATCTGCACCCTCGCGCAGGACACCGATTTCGGCCGTGACGTGACGGATGGTGTTGCCGATCAGCTCAAGGCGATGAAACTCACCCTGACCGCTGAGACCAAGCACAAGCCGACCGACACCGATTTCACCTCGGCCGCCGCGCGCCTGCGTGACGCCAAGTGCGACGTGGTGTTCTTCGCCACCATCGTGCGCGATTCCATCCTGGCGATGTCGGCGATCCGCAAGTCGGGCTGGGACGTCGATCTGGTCGGCTCGGTCGCCTCCTATGACAGCGCCATCGCCGAAGTGCCGGGCGGCATCACCGATGGCTACTACGCCATGGCGACCTTCATCCTGCTGGGCGCGGAAAACCCGGACCCCGCTGGCAAGGCGTTCTATGCCAACTACGTCAAGCTGTTCGGCAAGGAGCCGAACCCCGCGGCGCAGGTTGGCTATACCGGCGCCCAGGTGGTGATCCAGGCGTTGCAGAATGCCGGGCGTGACCTGAACGTGGACAGCTTCCTCGCCGGGCTTGAGAAGGTGAAGGGCTACAAGGACATGTTCGGCACCCCCGCGATCACCTTCTCGGCGGACCAGCACTCCGGCTCGACCGAGAGCTTCCTCGCCCAGGTCAAGGGCGGGAAGTGGATCAAGGCCATTCCGGAGCCGCTTGGCTTCTGATGAAAACGTCCCGCGGCGCCTGACGAAGGGCGCCGCGGGATATTCCCGCGAGAATTATCCCGTGGCCCGCTTGACTCGCCTGACTCCAAGGACTTAGCGGCCACTGGTCGCGGCGTAACAAAACATTAACATTCTTTTTGTTGTTTTTCAGAGACTTAGAGATTTTGGCGGATTTGGCCGCCGGCGCGGGGAAGCTGAAATATCCGTGACTTAGCGATGTCCGGAAATTTGCATCCCCAGACTTATCCACAGGCTTTGTGCCGGCCTGTTGGCGGAATATGCGATACCGGAAAATGTGGGTGGGGAGCAGAGATTCGGCTTGCATTGCGCAGCGTGAGTTATCTAATATGCGTCTAATGATATTAGGAGTGTCGATACCCTTATGAGCCGCCCGCCTGCCCCTCTCCCGGACGACGCGCCCGGCATCGCCGCCATTTTGTGCGGGTTGCTGATCGCGCTGCTGGCCGCCCTGCTGGGCGGGGCCAGAGGGCGGCGACGTGCGCTCGCGTTCGAGGGGTTGATGGCGGCGGTGCCGCAGGAGCCGGTTGATCTGGACTACGAGCCCTGGGTGGAATGGGTGGCCGTGCCGGCGCCGTGGCGCAATGGGCACCTATTGCCGCGCCGGCATGAGGCGAGCTTCGGGCATCCCCAGGACGCGCGGCGGTGCGGCGTGCGCCTCTCCGCGCGGATGCGGGGGCCGCCTTGGGCGGTTTTCGGCCATTTTGACGTTCTGCCCGGCATGGCCTGATGGCGATGCGCGGGGGTTTTCGCATGCGCGCAACGGTGATCTGTCGGCGCAGCCTATGGATCGCGCTGCGCGCGAGACCTGGCCTGGAGGGCGAAGGGATTGAGCGGCAGGACGGAAGAAAAGTGGGACCACAGAGACGGTAAGGCAGTGAGGCGCGCGCGGCCCCACGATGCAGGAGGGCGACGCATCCCTCACTGTCTTACTGCCTCTGTGGTGAATCTTCTCCTTTCTACTGCCAGCGCGGATCGCGCGCGGTCCGCGCTAGGCCACGTGCAGGCGCAGCGGCAGGGTGCGCAGGCCGCGCAGGGTGTTGTTGTAGCGGCGCGTGGGGGTGCCGGTGATCTCCAGCCGGGCCACGCGCTTTGCCAGCGCCGCCAGCATCGCCTCGCCCTCCAGCCGGGCCAGGATCTGGCCGACGCACATATGGATGCCGGCGCCGAAGCCGACATGGCCGGCGGCGTTGCGGGTGATGTCGAAGGTATCGGGCGCGTCCCAGCGGCGCGGGTCGCGGTTGGCGGCGGCGAGGAACATCAGCACCTTGGCGCCCTCGGGGAGTGCGGTGCCGGCGAGCTCGGTATCGCGGCCGGTGGTGCGGAAGAAGGTCTGCACCGGGCTTTCGTAGCGCACCGCCTCCTCGAAGGCGCCGCGGGCGTGGCTGGGTTCGGCGTGCAGGCGGTCCCATTGCTCGGGGAAGCGGGCGAGGTTGTAGAGCGCGGCGCCGAGTCCGTTCACCGTGGTGTCGACGCCGGCGGAGAGCAGGGCGCGCACCAGGAGGGGGGCTTCGTCGTGGGAGATCGCGCCGGCATCGGCGGCCTCGTGGATCATCATGCCGATGGAGCCCGGGCGCAGACGGTCACGCTGGGATTGCCGTGTCGCCCATTCGGCCAAGGGCGGCAGTTCGGCGAGCGAGGCGGCGAGCAGGGCGTTGTCGGGCCCCATGGAGTTGAAGACGAAATTGCCGAAGGGGAGCAGGTTTTCCCGCCCGCCCTGTTCCATGCCCAGCGCATCGGGGAAGACGCCGAGCGGGTAGGCCTCGGCGATATCGGCGATGGCGTCGATCTCGCCCTTGGCCAGCAGGCGCTCCACCAGGGCGGCGGCCGCGGCCTCGAAGCTGGGGCGCAGGGCGCGCACCACGGCGGGGGCGAGCGCCTGGTTGAGCACGGCGCGGCGTCGCGTGTGGATCGGCGGGTCCATCTCCAGGATCATCGAGGGACCGCGCAGGGGCGGATGCACCTTGTAGTCGCGAATGCCGACGCCGCGGCGGGAGGGGTATTCCTCCCAGTGCATCAGCATGTGCTGCACCTCGGCGTGGCGGCCCACCCCGTAGGCGTTGATGGCGGGCAGCCACACGACGGGGGCGGTTTCGCGCACGGCGGCGTGGCCGGGATAGG
>CAIPLM010000309.1 GCA_903865895.1 uncultured Rhodospirillales bacterium
CGGACGCCACCGTGGCCAGGGTGTAGGAGGCCGTCGAGGTGATGAAGTTGCCGCCCGACGCCGCGGTGGAACTGGCCCCCAGCAGAAAGGTGCCGACCACGCCGCCGGCGGCCTTGGCCCAGTCGTTGGCAAAGGCCAGCATGCCCTTCGGCGCGTCCAGCGTGCCGTCGCCCTGGAGGAAGGCGAGGTCCTCGCGCAGCGCGATCACCTTGACCAGGTCGTCGCGCACGCTGGCGTCCACCGCCGGATCGGCATAGCGCATCATGTCGTTGGACACCGGCACCATTGCCACCATCTTCTTGTAGCTGGCGACGATGGAGTTGAAGCCGGGCTGCGAGGTGGCGATCTTGGCGCCCTCGGCGCCATAGGAGGCACTGGCGGCACTGTTCTGGCCGGGCAGGGTCATGGTGCCGCGGGGCATCGGGATGATGCGCGGGCCGGCACTGCGCACCACGGCGCGGGCGCGCAGCAGTTCGATCACGCCGGGCATCACGTCCGGGGGAACCAGGAAGCCGCCCGAGGTGCCGGCCGAAGTGATCAGGGCGCGGGTGACTGGGTGGCTCTCGCCGTAGATCTCGATCGCCGCGGCACGTGCCTGATAAATGCTGCCGCCACCGAGGCCGAGCATCTTGATGGCACCGCCGAGCACCAGGGAGCGCTCCTGGGCGTATTTGTCAGTCTCGGGCGCCGCAGGGACGCTCGGTGCCTGGCCGGCGACCGGCTCGGCCGAGACGCCGGCGAGGTCCTGTGCGGCCTTGGCGCGGGTGATCTGCTCGTCGAAGGCGCGGACGGCGGTCTCTTTGTCCGCGTAGTCGACCTGCTCGGCATCGGAGAGGGTGGGCTGTTCAGCCAGCGCCTTGAACGCGTCGAACGCGGCAGCGCGCTGCTTGCGGAGGTCCGCCAGCTTGGGGGTCATGGTGAGTTCCTTGGAAAGGGGAGGAAGGGGACCAGCCGTTGCCCAAACGGCGATTGGGGCCTCCGGGTTACCCCGGTATCGGGTCAGTCGATATTGGCGAGATCGAGAAGCGTGGCGCGGCGCCGGCGCGCATCAAGGCTCAGGCCGCGGCCATTGGCGGCGCCGCCGGCTTCATCGGTGCCGTCGCTGGTCTGGATGTCGGTGGTATCGGTGTCGGTGCTGTCGATGAAGTCGCGCAACGCGCTGCGCGCGTCGTCGATGCTGCCGTGGATGGCTTCCAGCGAGGCGCGATTGGCCTGCGACAGTATCTTGCCGGCACGAACCTCCACATCATGCGCCCGCGCCGTGACAACGGCGCCGGTATCGGCGGGGACGCTGACGAACGAGCATTCCAGCAACTCCCAGCCGGTGAACCGCTGCCCGCCGCGCGGCCTGGCCGGATCGAGCGGCTCGCCCTCGGTCGGCTCGAAGCCCACGCTGACCGCGCCGATGACCCCGCTCTTGACCAGCCCGCGGGTGCGGTCGGCGACTTCAGAGATACCCAGCGGAGCGAAGCGGACCCGCGCGATGATCTTGTCGCCGTCGACCCTGATACCCTCGGCCGTGCCGACGGGCTGGCCAGGATCATGCTGCCACAGCACCACCGGGTTGGCCCGGTACTGCGCGAGATCGGCGCCGCCGGGCACCAGAATATGCCCATCGCGGGCGATGGCGCCGGTGGACATCACCACCTCGACCTCGTCGTCGCCGATCTCGGTGACCTGGCTCGGGAGCAGTTTGCGGATCATCGACATCACGCGTACGCCGCAGCACCTGCGGCCACGAGCGCGTCGGCCTCGGCCTTGTGCAGCGTCAGGACCGTGCCGCTCGGGTGGGTCCGTGGATAGTCGAGCGAAGCCGCCGGCGCGCCGGTGAAGCCCGGTGCCGAAGGTGTGCCGGGCTGCCGGGCGCGGACATAGCTGGCCGACAGCATCACCTTGACCGCCGCCGCGCCGTGGTCGATGCGCGCCAGGTCGACATAGATCGTCGTGCCGCCCACGCTGCCGTGGGCGACGTTCCTCACATTGATCGCCATAGTCTGCTCCTAACCCTCCGGGGCCACGTCATCGGCACCGCCGGACGCCGCGCCATCGACCGGTCCTTGCCCGTCCTTCGGACGGCCCGCGCCGTCGGCGGCCTGGCCGTTCATGTTGCTGCCGAGGGCGGCCATGTTCACTGGCTGCATCAGCACATCGCCGCCCGGCACCGCCGGCAGGCGCTCGGCGCGGCGGAATTCGTTGGTCGAGATCAGGCCGGACAGCTTGCCGATGCGGCCGAGATTGTAGCGGGTGAGCGGGTCGGCCCGCAGCAGCGCGTCCTCGTTGAGGTCGAGTTCGAGACCCTCCCGGTCGAGATCGAAGACCTGTTCGAACTTCTGCTCGATCATGTCGAGCAGCGGCGAGACCGTCGCATTCACATAGGCCTGCTCTTCCTGGATGATCGTCGAGCCGCGCGTGCTGTCCGGCTGCATCAGCTTGCGCGTCGGCACGCCGAAGAACCGTGCGATGTCCTGGACGGTGAGGTTCACCTGGTCGATGAATTGCAGGTCCACCGAGGTCAGTTGCAACGCCTTGGCCTTGACCCCGTTCTCCAGCACCGCGGTGCGGCCGACGTTCTGGATGCCGGCGCTGAATGATTCCCAGCCGGCCTTGAGCCGGGCCGCCGCCTCGGGATTGAGGCTCTTGTCGGATTCCAGGATCACCGACGGCCGCGCGCCATTGCCGACCCAGCGGCTCTGCTGCTGCGACTGCCCGATTGCCAGCCCGATCGCATCGCGCGCCAGGCCG
>CAIPLM010000310.1 GCA_903865895.1 uncultured Rhodospirillales bacterium
ATCGCGCCAAGATCCATTCGACCAACCCCCTCGAACGGCTCAACGGCGAGATCAAGCGACGCAGCGATGTCGTCGGCATCTTTCCCAACGAAGCAGCCGTCATCCGCCTCATCGGCGCACTCCTCCTGGAGCAGAACGACGAATGGGCAGTCCAGAGGGCGCGATACATGACACTGGAAACAATCGCACCGATGAGCGATCATCCCATCGTCAGCTTGCCCAAATTGGCAGACTGACACAGCAGCCAACGCTCCTCACGAGCACGCTACTACACCACGCAGTGGGACACGATCACGGTGGCCAAGCTGAGGTTCATAGCCGCGGTCGTCGGTGTTGGAGATGATCCAGCGTGCAGCGATGAAGCGCCGGCGCAGTTCCTCCCAGTCCTGATCGGTGTTGACGGCCGCACCAATGCTGCCGACGGCGACCGTACGATCCACCGGCGCCCCATCCTGCACTCCGCGCAAATGCACCGGGAATGGTCGCAAGGAGCCGAATCCGGCGATACGGGCGATACTGTCTGGGGGATTTGTGATCTATACCATTTCGATCGGCCTGCCACCGGCCTCGGCGACGAACAAATCGACATGGGCCTGAAGGAAGCCGCTGGTCCCGAATTGCAGGATATGGCAGTCCATGAACGGTCCATTTGCGATGTTCGGCACAGCCTGCCCGGTCGCGCGAGGTGCGGCAATCCGAAGGAGCCCCCCTGACCTGCATCCGTCGGAGCGCACGCCACTTGCTCCGTCGGCGCCGCGGGGCTAAGCCGTGGCGCTCACCCGTGCTATGGCCAACAGGGTTCAACCTATGTTTTCTCGTCTCCTCGGCTTCATGTCCGCCGACATGGCCATCGATCTTGGTACGGCAAACACCCTCGTCTACGTGAAGGGACGCGGCATTGTGCTGGACGAGCCCTCGGTGGTCGCGATCGCCGATGTGCGCGGCAAGAAGCAGGTGCTCGCGGTGGGGGACGAGGCCAAGCAGATGCTCGGCCGTACCCCCGGGAACATCCAGGCGATCCGCCCGCTCCGCGACGGGGTGATCGCCGATTTCGAGGTGGCGGAGGAAATGATCAAGCATTTCATCCGCAAGGTGCATAACCGCCGCGGCTTCGCCTCGCCGCTGATCATCGTCTGCGTGCCCTCCGGCTCCACCGCCGTTGAGCGCCGCGCGATCCAGGAGAGCGCCGAGAGCGCCGGGGCCCGCAAGGTGTTCCTGATCGAGGAGCCGATGGCGGCCGCGATCGGCGCCGGGCTTCCGGTGACAGAGCCTTCGGGCAGCATGGTCGTCGATATCGGCGGCGGCACCACTGAGGTGGCGGTGATTTCGCTCGGCGGCATCGTCTATGCCCGCTCCGTGCGTGTCGGCGGCGACAAGATGGACGAGGCGATCATCTCCTATATCCGCCGCAACTATAACCTGCTGATTGGCGAAAGCTCGGCCGAGCGGATCAAGATGGAGGTCGGCGCCGCCGCCCCCCCGTATGACGGTGACGAGGGGCCGATTCGCGAGGTCAAGGGCCGCGACCTGATGAACGGCGTGCCGCGGGAAATCCAGGTCAGCCAGCGCTCCATTGCCGAAAGCCTGGCCGAGCCGGTGGCCGCCATCGTCGAGGCAGTGAAGGTGGCTCTGGAAAACACCCCGCCCGAACTCGCCGCCGATATCGTCGACAAGGGCATCATGCTCACCGGCGGCGGCGCGCTGCTGTTCCGGCTCGACCAGGTGCTGCGCGATGCGACCGGCCTGCCGGTGGTGATCGCCGAGGACGCGCTGCAATGCGTGGCGCTTGGCACCGGCCGCGCGCTCGAGGAGATGAAGCGGCTGCGGAACGTGCTCACCTCGATGTACTGATTACGGCGGCTTGCTTGCTTCGGCGCGAACGTGTCCAATCTATAGGGCTTTGGTGAAAGGGCAGGCGATCGCGTGATCCGGCTGTCGATCCAGATGCGGCAGGCGCTGTCGAAGCTCACGCTTCCGGTGCTTATTGCCGCCGCCTTCGGACTGATGCTGGTCGGCAAGGCCGATACGGTGCTGGCCGAGCGCGCCCGCATGGTGCTGGCCGACACGCTCTCGCCGATCTACGGGCTGCTGGCGGCACCGCTGGCGAGCGTGCGCTCGGCGATCGACAACGCCCAGCATTTGGTGACGGTGTTCGCCGATAACGTGCGGCTGCGCGAGGAGAATGAGCGGCTGCGCAAATGGCAGGCGGTGGCGACCGCGCTCGATGCCGAGAACGCCATGCTGAAGGCCAATCTGCGCTGGGTGCCCGATCCGCTGCCGACCTACGTGACCGCCCGCGTGGTGGCCGATGCCGGCGGCATCTATGCCCGTGCCGTGCTCGTCTCGCTCGGCCCCAACCACGGCATCGCCAAGGGGCAGATCGCGCTCGATGATCGTGGGCTGGTCGGCCGGGTGACGGAGATCGGCGGCCGCAGTGCCCGTGTCCTGCTGCTGACCGACATCAACAGCCGCATTCCCGTGATCCTCGAGACCAGCCGGGCGCGCGCCATGCTGATCGGCACCAACGGCAACCGGCCGCGCCTGCTGCACTGGCCGGAGGGCACGCAGCCTGCCGAGGGCGAGCGCATCGTCACCTCCGCCGAGGCCAATGCCTTCCCCGCCGGGCTGCCGATCGGCGTGGTGCGCTATTCGCCCGGCAATATCCCGGAAGTGGAGCCCGCCGCCCGGCTTGACCGGCTGGAGGTGATCCGCCTGTTCGACTACGGGATGCGCGGTGCCGCGTCGCCCGACGCGCCCAACCGGTCCCTCGACCGGCGGCGCTAGCGATGGATGAGCGCTTCCCCGGCATTCGGCCCCAGTCGAGCTTCTGGCAGCGGATCGACGCCTTCGCCCGCCAGAGCTTCGCCGGCGCCAGCACCGCCCTGCTGCTGCTGACGATTGCCGCCCCTTTGGGCCTCCCCGGACAGGCGCAACTGCTGCAGGCGATCGCGATTGCCTGCATCTTCTTCTGGTCACTGTTCCGCCCCGCCTGCATGGCGCCGCCGCTGGTGTTCCTGCTCGGCATCCTCGCCGACCTGCTCGGCTTCGCGCCGATCGGCATCAATGTGCTGCTGCTGCTGATCGCCCATGGCCTGGCGCTGCGCTGGCGGCGCTTCCTGACGCGGCAGGGGTTCCTGACCGTGTGGCTCGCCTTCGTGCTGGTCGCCCTCGGCGCCGCGGTGCTGCAATGGGCGCTGACCTGCGCGCTGATGCTGCGGCTGCTTTCGCCGGTGCCGGTGCTGTTCCAGGCCGCGCTGGCCGCCGGGATCTACCCGCCGCTCGCGGTGCTGCTGACCCGCGCGCATCAGGCGCTGGCGGAGCACGTAGACGAATGAAGCGCGAGAACAAACGCAGCGGCGTGTTCACCCGGCGCGCCCTGCTGGTGGCCGGCGGGCAACTCGCCGCGCTCGGCTTCCTCGGCGCGCGGCTCTACCAGGTGCAGGTGGAGGAAGGCGCGCGCTACTCCACCCTCGCCGAGGCCAACCGCATATCAAGCCGCCTCGTCGCGCCCCCCCGCGGCCGCCTGCTCGATCGCTTCGGCGTCGTCGTCGCCGGCAACCGGCAGAACTGGCGCGCCTTGCTGATCGCCGAGCAGACCACCGACGTGCCGGCCACCATCGAGGCCTTCTCCCGCTACATCCCGCTGGCCGAGTCCGAGCGCGCCCGCATCGAGCGGGATCTGCGCCGCCATCGCCGCTTCATCCCCATCGTGCTGCGCGAATTCCTCTCCTGGGAGGACATGGCGCGCATCGAGGTCAACGCGCCGGAATTGCCGGGCGTGCTGGTCGATGTCGGCACGACGCGCGAATACACCTTCGGCCCCCACCTCGCCCATGTCGCCGGCTACGTCGCGCCGCCCAATGACGCCGACGTGGCGCAGGACACCATGCTCGCGCTGCCGGGCATGCGGGTCGGCCGCGCCGGGCTCGAACGCACGCATGACGCCACCCTGCGCGGCCGCGCCGGCGCGGTGCAGCTCGAGGTCAACGCCGTCGGCCGGGTGATCCGCGAACTCGATCGCCAGGAGGGCACCCCCGGACGGGACGTTACGCTGACCATCGACGCCGCCTTGCAGGAGCAGGTGCTTGGCCGCCTCGGCGAGGAGAGCGCCTCGGCGGTGGTGATGGATGCGCGCAATGGCGAAGTGCTCGCCATGGCGACCAACCCATCCTTCGACCCGAGCCTGTTCAACTCCGGCGTCTCCCAGGCGCAATGGGTGGAATGGACCTCCAATCGCCGCGCGCCGCTGATCAACAAGGCCGCCTCCGGCCTCTACGCCCCGGGCTCCACCTACAAGATGGTGGTGGCGCTCGCCGGGCTCGAGGCCAAGGCGATCACGATGAACGACAAGGTGAGCTGCCCCGGTTACCTCGATTATGGCGATCGCCGCTATCATTGCTGGAGCAAGGGCGGCCACGGGATGATGGATCTGCGCGGCGCGCTGAAAAACAGCTGCGACGTGTTTTTCTACGAGGTCGCGCGGCGCACCGGCATCGACAAGATCGCCGCCATGTCCAACCGCTTCGGCCTCGGCGTGAAGCTCGGGATCGACCTGCCGGGCACCCGCCAGGGCTTCGTGCCCACACGGGCGTGGCGGGCCGGCCAGGGCAAGCTGTGGAATATCGGCGATACCATCGTCTGCGGCATCGGCCAGGGCTACCTGCAGCTCTCCCCCCTCGCGCTCGCCACCATGACGGCGCGGCTCGCCACCGGCCGCGCGGTGGAACCCCACCTCACCCGCGCCATCGCCGGCGCCGCAGTGCCGGGCGGCAAGCCGGAGGACTGGCCCTCGCTCGGCCTGCCGGAGCGGATGCTTTCGGCGGTCCGCGAGGGGATGTGGTCCGTCATCAACGAGCAGGGCGGCACCGCGACCATCGCCAAGCTCGAAATTCCCGGCGTGCAGTTCGCCGGCAAGACCGGCTCCGTCCAGGTACGCAATGTCACCCGCGAGCAGCGCGAGAAGGGCTACAAGTCCGAGAACCTGCCATGGGAGCTGCGGCCGCATGCGCTGTTCGTCGGCTTCGCGCCCTATGACGCGCCGCGCTACGCGGTGGCGCTCGTCGTCGAGCACGGCAATGCCGGCTCCGCCGCCGCGGCCCCGATTGCGCGCGACATCATGGCCGACGTGCTGCAGCGCGATCCGGCGCGGCGCACCGAGCCGCCCCGTGTCGCCGTGCGGAGCTGAGCAATGGCCCTGATGCAGCGCCGGCTGATCCGCGCTGAGGCCGATTTCGGGCTCACCAGCAAGCTATGGCGGGTGAACTGGCTGTTCGTGCTGCTGCTCTGCGCGCTGGCCGGCGTCGGCTATGTGGCGCTCTACACCGCCGCCGGCGGCTCGCCCGAGCCCTTCGCGACCAAGCACATCCTCCGCTTCGGGTTCGGCCTGGTGATCATGCTGACCATCGCGCTGATCGACATCAGGCTGATTGCCCGGCTGTCATGGCTGGTCTATGGCGGCGGTGTGGCGCTGCTGGTGCTTGTGCTGCGCATGGGCCATGTCGGCAAAGGGGCGCAGCGCTGGATCGATCTCGGCGGCACGCTGTGGCAGCCCAGCGAGTTGATGAAGATCGGCCTGGTGCTGGCGCTGGCCCATTGGTTCCACAAGGCCTCCTGGGAGCGGGTGGGCAATCCGCTGTTCCTGGTGGTGCCGATCGTCTCGGCGCTGGTGCCGGTGGTGCTGATCCTGAAGGAGCCCAATCTGGGCACCGCCGTCATCTGCGCGGTGATCTCCGGTGTGGTGTTCCTCGGCGCCGGGGTGCGCTGGTGGAAGGTCGCGCTGGTGGTGGCCGCCATCGCCATCGCCGCCCCCATCGCCTACGACCATCTGCACGACTATCAGCGCGCCCGCATCACCACCTTCCTCCACCCCGAGAGTGACCCGCTGGGCGCTGGCTACAACATCATCCAGTCCCGCATCGCGCTGGGTTCCGGCGGCCTCTGGGGCAAGGGGTTCCTGCAGGGCACCCAGGGGCACCTCAACTTCCTGCCGGAAAAGCAGACCGACTTCATCTTCACCATGCTCTCCGAGGAATTCGGCTTCGCCGGCGGCATCAGCCTGCTCGGGCTGCTGGCGGTGATCACCATGGGTGGCATGATGATCGGCCTGCGCTGCCGCCATCAGTACGGCCGGCTGGTGGCGATCGGCATCAGCACCAATTTCTTTATGTACGTCTTCGTAAACATCGCCATGGTCACCGGCTCCATCCCTGTCGGCGGCGTGCCGCTGCCGCTTGTCAGCCATGGCGGCTCGGCGATGATCATGGTGATGATCGGCATGGGGTTGCTGATGAGCGTGCACGTCCATCGGGACGTGGAGTTCGGCAACGAGGGCGAGGATCAGTAGGTCGGCGGGCCGTCGCGACCTCCATTCCCTCACACTCGCCGCACGTTCCACGGGTAAGGCGACGGGCCGGTCAACACCCCCGTCAGGTTTTTGCGGAAGGCGGTCTGCAGATAGAACTGCCCAAGCGGCACGCAGGAGACCTCCTCCATCGCCATGCGCCCCATCTCCAGCGCGATCCGCGCCTGGGCGGCGGGGTCGGCGGCTGCGAGCCACTCCTCGGCCAGGGTCTCGCTCGGCGGATTGCGCCACCAGCCGAACCAGCCGGCCTCGCCCGGGCCGCGCACCAGGTAGTTCACGGCGGGGTTGGCATAGGCCTCGGCCGAGCCGGTGGTGTGGAAGATGCTCCACCCCCCCTTCTCCACCGGCTCGCGGCTGGCGCGCCGCTGCACCACGGTCCCCCAATCGGTTTCGCGGAAATCCACGTTCATGCCGAGCTTCACCAGCCACTCATTGGTGATCTGGCCGAGCGGGCCGATATCGGGGAAATCGGTCGGGTTGATCAGCACCAGCTTCTCGCCGGCATAGCCGGAGGCATCGAGCAGCTTTCGCGCCGCCTTGAGGTCCCCGGGCATCAGCGCCGTGCCGGCATCGCGGTAGTAGGGCGTGCCCTTGGGGAAGACGCTGCGGCAATCCGTCCAGAGCGACGTATCGTCGCCGCGGGCGGCGCGCATATAGTCCTCCTGGTTGACCGCGGCCATCATCGCCCGGCGCAACTTCACGTTGTCGAACGGCTTCTGCGCCATGTTCATGCGCATCAGCGCCAGACGCCCGGCCGGATCGGCGACCCTCACGGTGACGGCCGGATTGCGTTGCAGGGTTGGCACCAGATCAACCAGCGGTCGCTCCCACCAATCCGCCTCGCCATTGCCAAGGGCCGCGGCGGCGGTGGCGTAGTCGGGGATGACGATCCACTCCACGCGATCGAAATGCGCCACCTTGCCGCCGGCCATCACGTCAGCCGCCTCCGGGCGGGGCATATAGCGCTCGAAGCGCGCATAGGCGGCGCGCGAGCCGGAGTTGTACTCGTCGGGCAGGAACCGGTATGGCCCGGAGCCGACCATCTCGCTCACCGCCTTGTTGGGATCCGTGCGCGCCAACCGCTCGGGCATGATGAAGGCCGGGCCTTCGGACTTGCCGAGCGCGTCAGCCAGCATGGGGAAGGGCCGGGTGAGGCGGATCTCGATCGTGCGGTCATCCACCGCGCCGAAGCGCTCGGCCACCCGGTTGAGCAACTGGCCGAACGTGTCGCGCTTCGCCCACCGCGCGATCGAGGCGGCGCAGTCGCGCGCCAGCACCGGGGTGCCGTCATGAAACCACACATTCTCGCGCAGCTTGATCCGCCAAATCAGGCCATCCGCCGAGACCTCGTGCCCCTCGGCCATTTGCGGCCGCGGATTGAGCTTGCTGTCGCAGCCGTAGAGGGTGTCGAACACGTAGTTGCCGTGCCCGTTGGTGACGGTCGCGGTGCCCCAGACCGGATCGACCACGGTGAGATTGGCCTGCGGGATGAAGCGCAGCGTGCGCGCCCGCGTATCCTGCGCGATGGCGGGGGCGGCCAGCAGGCCGGCGGCACCGGCGATCACGGCACGGCGGGTGGGTTTCGGCATCGCTTGCTCCTGCTCAGACACGGCGGACGTTCCAGAATTTCGGCACGCCCGGCAACACCCCCTCAAGGTCCCGCCGCCAGGCGGATGGCTGGAGGGTAACACCGCAGGGCGCCAGCGGCACGGATTGCAGGCATTCCAGTTGCAAAAGCTCGGCATAACGCCGCCGCTCCGCCGGGTCGGTGGTGAGCAGCGAGGCGGTGCGTAGCTCCTCATAGCGCGGGCTGTCGTACCAGCCGGATTCCTCGGCGGCGACCCCGCGCAGGCGGGAATTGACCAGCGGCGAGGCGACGGACAGGCTCGGCACATTGAGGATGTGCAGATGGAAGCCACCGGATTCCGGCGGGTCCTTCTTGATCACCCGCTGGGTCATGGTCGCCCAGTCCATGTAGATATTGTCGAGGTTGACACCGATGCGCTTCAGCAGATCGGCGAGCACCTCGCTCGCGGCCTTCACATTGGGGTAATCGCCCGGCGAAATCTGGATGATCTTCTCGCCCTTGTAGCCGGCCGCCGCCAGCGCCGCGCGCGCCTGGGCGGCGGTGAAATGCGGACGGATGGCGGCGAGCCCGGCCTCGGTCGCGTCCGGCATGCCCTGCGGATAGAACCCGGCGCCCGGGCGCTGCAACTCGGCCTCGCCACCGCCGACAGCGTTGACGAAATCCACCTGGTCGATCGCCCGCATGATCACCTGGCGCATCTCCGGCCGGTTGAACGGCGGCTGGAGATGGTTGAAGCGGACGAACATGTAGTTGCCCTCGGTCTCCAGCACCTCGCCGCGCAAATTGCGGTCCTTGCGGATGAGCGGCAGCAGGTCCTGGGCGGCGTATTCCCACCAATCCTGTTCGCCTTTCTGCAGGGCGGCGAAAGCGGTGCCCTGGTCGGGCATGGTGGACCACACCACCCGATCGACATGCACGATCTTCGGCCCCGCCCCGCGATCCGGCGTGCCGGAGGCGCGCGGCACGTAGCCCTCGAATTTGGCATAGACGTTGCGCACACCCTGCAACCGCTCATTGGCGACGTAGCGGAACGGCCCGCTGCCGATGATCTCGGGGATCTGCTTGAACGGATCGGTCATCGCCAGCCGCTCCGGCATCATCGCCGGCATATAGGCGCCGGGCTTGCCGAGCGCCTCGTGCAGGCGCGGGAAGCGGCGCTTGAGGCGGAACTGGATGGTGCGGTCATCGAGCGCCGAGATCTCGTCGCTGATCGCCAGCACCTCGCGGCCCAGCACATCCCGCCCGCCCCAGCGGCGGATACTGGCCACGCAGTCCCGCGCCAGCACCGGCGGCCCGTCATGCCAGCGCAGCCCCTCGCGCAGCGTGATCTTCCAGCGCTTGCCGTCATCCTCGACGACATGGCCCTCGGCCATCTGCGGATGGGCCACCGAGGCGCCGTCCGTGCCATAGAGCTGGTCGAACACCAGCCCGCCATGGTTGCGGCTGATATTGGTCATGCTGAAATGCGGATCGAGGAACACCAGGTCGATCTGCGGCATGAAGCGGATCTCGCGCGCCCGCTCCCCCACCGCGATCGCCGGCGCGGCCAAAGCCGCCCCCGCCATGCCGCCAAGCACTGCCCGCCGCCCGATCCGCGCCATCGTCACCTCCCGACTCATTGCCACGAGATTGCGCCAGTCGACCCGGGATTGTCGATGCTGACAGCTATTGGCGAAGGTCAGCCAGGCCCTCCCCCATCGCCGCCAGTTCGACGCGCTATACCGCCAGTTCCAACATCACCGGCACGTGGTCGCTGCCCTGCGGCCAGTCGCGGGCTTCGGTGTGGACGGTGAGGTTGCGCAGGCCTGGGGTAAGGTCGGGGGTGACCCAGATATGGTCGAGGCGGCGGCCGCGGTTGGCGGTTTTCCAGTCGCGGTTGCGGTAGGACCACCACGTATAGAGTTTCTGATCGTCCGGCACGAAGTGGCGCATGGCGTCGTGGAAGCCGGCTTCGCGCCAGGTGGTCAGCCCGGCGGTTTCGACCGGGGTATGGCTGACGACGTCCAGCAGTTGTTTGTGGCTCCAGACGTCGTGTTCGAGCGGGGCAATATTGAGATCGCCGACTATAATGGCGCGCTTGAGATCTTGGCGACCGCGGAAATACTCGGTGGCTTCGGCGATGAAATCGAGCTTGTGGCCGAATTTGGGGTTGGCCTCGCGGTCCGCCACGTCCCCGCCTGCGGGGACGTAGAAGTCATGGAGTTCGATCGGCCCGCCGGGCGTGGCGACGCGCACGGCGAGGTGGCGGCAATCGCCTTTGCCGCACCAGTCCGGCGTGTCCGGGAGCACTTCGAGGGGCAGGCGGGAGAAGATCGCCACCCCGTTGTAGCCTTTCATGCCGCGATAGGCGACGTGCTCGTAGCCGAGTTCAGTGGTTGCATGGGGCGGAAACAGCTCGTCCGGCACCTTGGTTTCCTGAAGGCAGATGACGTCCGGCTTCAATTCCGCGGCGAGTTGGCCGAGGAGTTTCAGGCGCAGGCGAAGGGAATTGATGTTCCACGTCGCCACCCGCAGGGTATTGCCCATCGGCTCAGATGATCCGCGCGGTTACGGTGCCGACGCCTTCGACCACGCCTTCCAGCAGGTCCCCCTTCACCACCGCGGCGACGCCTTCGGGGGTGCCGGTGAAGATGAGGTCACCGGGCGCAAGGGCGACGAGCCTGGAGAGATAGGCGATCGTCTCGGCGACCGACCAGATGAGCTTCGAGAGATCGGAGACCTGGCGCACGGCGCCGTTCACCTTGAGCTCGATCTTGCCCTTGGTCGGGTCGGGGAAGGCGCTGGCGGGGATCATCACGCCGATCGGGGCGGATTGGTCGAAGCCCTTGCCCATGTCCCAGGGCTTGCCTTCCTTCTTGGCGGCGTTCTGCAGGTCCCGCCGCGTCATATCGAGCCCGGCGGCATAGCCCCAGACATGGGCGAGCGCGTCGGCCTCGGCGATATCCTTGCCGCCGGTGCCGATGGCAACCACCAGCTCCATCTCGTGGTGCAGATTGGAGGTCATCGTCGGGTAGGGCATGTCGGCATCGCCGGTCACCAGCGCATCGGCCGGCTTGCAGAAGAAGAACGGCAGCTCGCGATCGGGGTCGGCGCCCATTTCGCGGGCGTGTTCGGCGTAGTTGCGGCCGACGCAGAATACCCGGCGGACCGGGAAGGCACCACCGCCGGCGACCGGGACGGAGCTGACGGGCGGAGGGGCGATGACGAAGCCGGACATCGGGGCGTTCCTTCTGGCGCGGGGCAAGGCCGCGTTCATACAAGCGAGCTGGGCGGGCGCGCAACGTGGGCGGGATTTGCCTTGGCGCGGCCCGGCTTGTAAGGGCATTTCCGTATATGGCCGGCCAGTCAGCGTGCCGGCGGGGAGCAGCGGATGAGCCAGGCCCAGCAGTCGAAGTCCCTCTACGTCCAGGTGCTGGTGGCGATCGCCATCGGCATTGTGCTCGGCCATTTCTGGCCCTCCATCGCGGTGGAGATGCAGCCCTTCGGCGATGGGTTCGTGAAGCTGGTGAAGATGATGATCGCGCCGATCATCTTCATCACCGTGGTGGTTGGCATCGGCAAGCTGACCGACACCAAGGAAATCGGGCGGATCGGGCTGAAGGCGATCATCTACTTCGAGATCCTCACCACGATCGCCATGCTGATCGGCCTGGTCGTCGGCCATTTTATCGCCCCTGGGGCCGGGCTGAACATCGATCCCGCGACGCTCGATAAGTCCCGCGTCGCCACCTACACCAATGCGCCGCATGTGGGGGTGGCGCAGTTCCTGTTGAACATCATCCCCGACACCATCGTCGGCGCCTTCGCCAAGGGCGATATTCTGCCGGTGCTGTTCTTCTCGTTGATGTTCGGCATCGGGCTGGCCGGCATGGGCGAGCGCGGGCGCAATGTGGTGCATTTCCTCGACGAGGCCGGTGCTGCGTTGTTCCGGGTGATCGGGATCATCATGAAGGTGGCGCCGCTCGGCGCTTTCGGGGCGATGAGCTTCACCATTGGCCGCTACGGGCTCGGCTCGCTGGTGCAGCTTGGCTACCTGATGGCGTGTTTCTACATCACCTGCGCGCTGTTCATTTTCGTCGGCATGAACATCGTCATGCGCATCACCGGGCTGCGGCTGTGGCCGGTGCTGAAGTTCATCCGCGAGGAGTTCTTCATCGTGCTCGGCACCTCCTCCTCCGAGGCGGCGCTGCCCTCGCTGATGGGTAAGCTGGAGCAGCTCGGCTGCAACCGCCCGCTGGTGGGCCTGGTGGTGCCGCTGGGCTACGCCTTCAACCTCGATGGCACCTCGATCTACTTCACCATGGCGATCACCTTCATCGCCCAGGCGCTCAACATTCCGCTCTCCTGGGGCGATTACGCGCTGATCCTGGCCGTGCTGCTGCTCACCTCCAAGGGCGCGGCGGCGATTACCGGCGGCGGGTTCATCACGCTGGCGGCCACGCTGGCCACGCTGAACGGCAAGGTGCCGGTGACCGGCATCGTGCTGGTGCTGGCGATCGATCGCTTCATGAGCGAGGCGCGCGCCATTACCAATCTGTTCGGCAACACGGTTGCGACGATCTTCGTCGCCTGGTGGGAAGGCCAGCTCGATATGGAGAAGGCGCGCAAGGCGCTGTCGGGCGCCTAGGTCTCCCGCGGCCCGGCGGGCACGTACCAGCCGGGCCGGCGTTTCTCGGCGAAGGCCGTGGTGCCTTCGTGCCCTTCGGCGGCGTTGCGCTGCATCCAGCTTTCATGGGCGAGGATTTCCATCGCGCGCTGATCGAGCTTGAGCCCATTGGCGGCGAGGAAGCTGTGCTTGGTGCCGGCAATGGCGCCGGGGGCGGAGAGGAACACGGCGTCCAGCACCTCCTCTACCCGCGCCTCGATGGCCTCCGCGGCGACGATCTCGTGCACCAGGCCGATCCGGCACGCCTCGGTGGCACCGAAGCGCTCGCCGGTGAGTGCGTAGCGGCGGGTCTGGCGCAGGCCGATGGCGTTGACCATGTGGGTCGAAATCGGCGTGGGGGAAACACCGACCCGCACTTCGGTGATGCCGAACTGCGCCTCGGGCGTGGCCAGCGCCACATCCACGCAGCAGGCGATGCCGACGCCGCCGCCGAAGCAGGCGCCCGTGATGACGGCGATGGTCGGGCGGGAGAACTCGTTCAGCAGCTGCATCGCCCGCGTGGTCGCCATCGAGGCGGCGAAGGCCTGTTCCGGCGGATAATCGGCGGCGCGGCGGAGCCATTTGATATCGGCGCCGGCCTGGAAGTGCTTGCCGGCGCCGCGGATTACCAGGGCACGAATTGAAGGATCGGCCTCGAGCTTGATCAAACCGTCGATCAGCGCCGCCAGCAGCGCCTCGTCATAGGCATTGCCCACCTCCGGCCGATTGAGGGTGACATGGGCGACGCCGCGCGGGTCGATTTCCAGCAGGACGGAGCTCATGACACCACCAGCGCCGGATCGGTGTTGGAGCCACAGACCAGCACGCCGACCCGGGCACCCTCGGGCGGCACCCAGGCGCCGGAGAGCAGCGCGGCCAAAGCGGTGGCGCCGCCGGGTTCGGCGACCAGGCGCATGCGGTCCCACAAGATCTTCTGTGCGGCGACGATGGCGGCATCGGTCACGAGGACGGCGGCGCTCACATTGGCCTGGGCGATCGGGAACATCAGCGCGCCGACCTGCTTCGCACCCAGCGCGTCGGCCGCGATCCCGCCGACCGGAGATTCCACCGGACGCCCGGCGGCGAGGGCGTTGTGCAGCCCGGGGCAGCCTTCCGGCTCGACGCTGACGACGCTCACCCGCCCGGCGAGCCATGCCGCCATGCCGCCGATCAGCCCGCCGCCGCCGGTGGCGATCAGGATATGGGTGAGGTCCGGCGCATCGGCCTCGAATTCCATCGCCGTGGTGCCCTGGCCGGACAATACATCGGGATGGTCGAAGGCGTGCACCTCCATCGCGCCGGTTTCGGCCTGTCGCGCGCGGCTCGCCGCCAGCGCGTCGACATAGGCCTCGCCGCCACGTACCAGCCGCGCGCCGTAGCCCTCGATGCGCTTGCGCTTGGATTCCGGCGTATGCTGCGGAACGAATATCTCCGCCTTGAGGCCAAGCGCCTGGGCAGCGCAGGCCACCGCGGCCCCATGGTTGCCGCCCGAGGCGGCGATCACGCCAGCAGCTGGAAGTTCCCCAGCCTCACGCGCGCGCAAGATGCGATTGAACGCCCCGCGCGGCTTGAAGCTGCCGGCATGCTGCAGCAACTCGAGCTTCAGCGTGACCGGGAAGCGCAGCCCGAGATCGCCGGCTACGAGGCGGAATATGGGGGTGTGGCGCACGTACGGCGCAATGCGCGCCGCGGCGGCGGCGATACTGGAACGGTCGATGCTCATCGGGATGGCCTGTCAGATATGGAGGTAATCACGCACCCGGCCGTACAGCACGCGCGCGGCGACGGCGGTTTTCCACAAAGCGTGGAAGGGAATTTCCTTGAGGTCGGTGATCGGCATGTCGATCTCGGCCTGGCTGCCGCCGAGCGTGCGCTTGGCGAGCTGCGGGCCCATCGCTGTCGCCATCGCCACGCCGCGCCCATTATAGGCGACGCAGACCAGCACGCCCGGCGCCGGCTCGTGGATGTGCGGGTAGTGGTCCGGCGTGATGGCGAGCTGGCCGTTCCAGCCATGGGTCCATTTGAACGGCTTGATCTGCGGCCACAGGCGCTGGGCGTAGTCGACCATCCATTGCACGTCGCCTGGCGCACTGATCGGCGATTGCCGGCTGCGGCCGCCCATCAGGATGCGGTTGGACTTGTCGAGCCGGTAATAGGTGGTGACCTTGCCGAGCTCATAGATCGAGGCGCGATGCGGCATGATCTCCCGCGCGATCTCCTCGGGGATCGGCTCCGAGGCGGCGATGCCGGAATACACCGGCACCACGGATTTGCGCAGTTTGGGCCACAAATCGTCGGTATAGCCGTTGGTGCCGATCACCAGCCGGTCGGCGGTCACGGTGCCGGTGGGGGTCTGCACCTTCCAGGACGTGCCCTCGCGCCACACCTTTTCGGCCGGGCTGCCGCCATGCACGGTTACGCCGAGTTGTTGCGCCGCCTGGGCCATGCCGCGGGCATAGCCGAGCGGGTTCACGTGCCCGCCGCGATTGTCGAGCAGCGCACAGAGGTAGCGCTCGGCGCCGATTTTCTGCCGCATCGCCGCCTTGTCCAGCAGCTCGACCGGCATGCCGCGCCGCACTCCCTGCTCAAAGGCGCTCTCGATCTCGGCGACGTTGTTCTGCTGGAACACGGCCCGCATGGTGCCGGATTGCGAGGCCTCGCAGGTGATCTGGTGCTGGGCGATGAGGTTGAACACCACGTTCGGCGCGTCCCAGGACATCGCGACCATGCGGCGGCCGAGATCGGGGCCGAAATCCTTCTCCACCGTGTCCGGGTCCCATTTGAGGCCCGGGTTGACCTGCCCGCCATTGCGGCCGGAGGCGCCCCAGCCGGGCTCGTTGCGCTCGAGCACGATCACATCCGTGCCCTGCTGCGCGAGGTGCAGCGCGGCGGAAAGCCCGGTGAAGCCGGCGCCGATCACGCAGACCGAGGCCCGCTTATCACCATCGAGCGGCGGTGTCATGGCGGGCGGGCGGGCGGTATCGGCATAGAGGCTGGGCGGCAGCGGGGCGGATGCGGGCAAGCGGGCCTCCTGGCGACACGGGCAACAGACAAAACCTAGCCCGCGTTGCGCGGCGGACGCAATTTCCCCCTTGGCGGGTGAGCGATTCCGGGCCGATGATGCCGCCGACGACGCATGACAAAAACAACGGGGGCTAGACGATGCGCATGTTCTCCACTTTCCGGGCCGCTTTGCTGCTGAGCATCGCCGCGGCATTACCGGCGGCTGCACAAACCACCATCACCTTCGCCTCCTTCGGCGGCGCCTATCAGGCGGCCCAGCGCAAGGCGCTGCTCGACCCGATCGAGAAGGCGCTCAACATCACCATCAAGGAAGACACCCTCACCGGCATCGCCGACGTGCGCGCCCAGGTCGGCGCCAAGGCGGTGAAGTGGGATGTGGCCGATCTCGGCGGCGTCAGCTGCGCCCGTGGCGCTGCGGAAGGGCTGTTCGAGCCGCTCGACTACAGTGTGATCAAGACCGACGGCATCGACAAGGCGATGGCCTCCAAGGACTGGATCGGGGTGATCTACTACTCCACCGTCATTGCCTACAACACGCAGAAATACGGCAATAACGGGCCGCAGAGCTGGGCCGACTTCTGGGATACCAAGAAGTTCCCCGGCACGCGTTCGCTCGGCCGCGGTGCCGCCGAAACCTTCGAGATCGCGCTGATGGCCGATGGCGTCGATCCGCAGAAGCTCTATCCGCTTGACGTCGACCGCGCGCTTAAGAGCCTTGAGAAGATCAAGAAGAACGTCGTCGCCTGGTGGGCCTCGGGCGCCCAGTCCGCCCAGTTGCTGAAGGACGGCGAGGCCGACATGGTCGCCATCTGGAACGGCCGCGCCGGCGCGGTGATCAAGGACGGCGCCAAGGCGACCATCAACTACAACCAGGGCATCTTCAACATCGACTGTCTGGTGATCCCCAAGGGCGCCAAGAACGCCGCGCTGGCCCAGAAAGTCATCGCGATGATGGTGTCCCCGGAGCTCCAGGCCAACATCCCGGCGTTGATCGACTACGGCCCGATCAACAGCAAGGCCTTCGACACCGGCAAGATCCCCGAAGCCGCCAAGGCCTCCATCAACTCCTCGCCGGTGAACGCCGCGAAGCAGACCAACATGAACTTCGACTACTGGCGCGAGAACCTCAACAAGCTGACGGAACGGATGGACGCGTTCCTGCAACAGTGAGCGGTCGTAGGGGCAGCGCGGCATGACCGCGGGACGGGCGCTGCCGATCACGGTGCGCGGGTTGGTGCGCCGTTACGGCAAAGTCGCGGCGCTTGACGGGGTCGATCTCGATGTCGCGCAGGGTGAGTTCCTCACCCTGCTCGGCCCCTCCGGGTCGGGCAAGACGACGCTGCTGATGATCATGGCCGGGTTCACCCGGCCGGATGCGGGCAGTGTGAAGTTCGGCAATGTCGAGATGGTCCGCACGCCGCCGCATAAGCGGAACCTGGGCGTGGTGTTCCAGTCCTACGCGCTGTTTCCGCACATGGATGTCGCTGCAAACGTGGCGTTTCCGCTGACGTTGCGCGGGGTTGGCGGGGCAGAGCGGGAGCGGCGGGTGAAGCAGGCGCTTGAGCAGGTGCAACTCGGCGCGCTCGGGGGGCGCCGGGTGGATCAGCTCTCCGGCGGCCAGCGGCAGCGTGTGGCGCTGGCCCGCGCTATCGTGTTCGAGCCCGGCATTCTGCTGATGGATGAGCCGCTTTCGGCCCTCGACAAGAAGCTGCGCGAGCAGATGCAGATCGAGCTGCGGCATCTGCATCGCAGTCTCGGCACCACGGTGATCTACGTCACTCATGATCAACGCGAGGCGCTCACGCTGTCCGACCGGATCGCGGTGATCGACCAGGGCCAGATTCAGCAGATCGATACGCCACAGCGTTTGTACGAGGAACCGGCCAGTCATTTCGTGGCGGATTTCATCGGCGATTCCACTTTCGTGCCGGTCACGGTGGCAGGAGGGGTGGCGCGGTGGCGCGACGTGCCGTTGCGGCTGCCCACGGCCCCACGCGACGGTGCCTATCTGCTGGTGCTCCGGCCGGAGAAACTTGTCCTGGGTGGCGCGCCAGACCTGAATGGCATCGACGCCGAGGTGGCGGAGATCGTCTACCAGGGGGATTCCGTGCGGGTGGATGTGCGGCTTGCAGGCGGCGACATCGTCACCCTGCGCGAGTTGGCGCGCGCCGGGCGGATCGCTGCGTTGCCGCCGCCGGGGAGCATTGTGCGGCTCGGGTTCGACCCGGCGGACACGCTGCTGGTGCCTGCGCCGTGACGGCGGAGGCCGTGGCAGATAGGCTGAACGCGGCCGGCATCCGTGCAGATGCGCGGCGGGAGAAGAGCGCGCTGGCGGCGCTCACCGCGCCGTCATTCGTTATTCTCGGGCTGATGCTGTTTATCCCGGTGGGCTGGCTGTTCTGGCTCTCCTTCATCGAAGACGGCGCATTTTCACTCGAAAACTACACGCGCATGGTGGTGGAGCCGGCTTATCGCTCGATTTTCCTCACCACGCTCGAACTCAGCGTGCTTGTGACGGTGCTGAGCGTGCTGCTTGGCTATCCCGTCGCCTACATGATCGCGATGCTGCCGCCGCGCGCCGCCTCCATCACGCTGACACTGGTGCTGGTGCCGTTCTGGACGGCGATTCTGGTGCGCACCTATGCCTGGCTCGTGCTGTTGCAGCGCCGCGGCGTGGTGAACTCGGTGTTGATGAGCTGGGGCATCATCGATGAGCCCCTGCAGCTCGTGCACAATTTCACCGGTACGGCGATCGGCATGCTGCACATCATGATCCCGTTCCTGGTGCTGCCGCTCTACGCCAACATGCGCGCGATCGACCGCGATTACGTGCGCGCTGCCGCCAGTCTTGGCGCGAGCCCGGTCACTGCCTTCTTCAAGGTCTATCTCCCACTCTCCATCCCCGGCCTCGCGGCGGGAACGGTGATGGTGTTCATCATTTGCCTCGGCTTCTACATCACCCCGCAATTCCTCGGCGGAGGACGGGTGACGACGATCTCGATGAAGATCCAGCAGAACGTCGCGACCTATTTCAACTGGGGCGCTGCGAGTTCGCTTGGGGTGGTGCTGTTCCTCTCGACCATCCTGATATTCTGGGGATTCTCGCGGCTGTTCCCGCTGCGCCGGATCACCGAGGTGGGCGGCTCGTGAACGAGGATTTCGTCCCCCATCGCTCCCGGCTCTGGCTCTACGCGCTGGCCACTCTGGTGATCGGGTTCCTGGTGATCCCGGTGGTGATCGTGATCCCGCTGTCCTTCTCCGCCTCCTCGCTGCTGGAATTCCCGCCGCGCGCCTATTCGTTGCGCTGGTACGAGGCATTGCTGGGCTCAGTGGAGTGGCGTGACGCCGCCTGGATGAGCCTGCAGGTCTCGGTATTGACCACCATTGTCGCCACCCCGCTCGGCACGGCTGCGGCGTACGGGCTGCATCTCGGCGGCTTCCGCGCCACGGGGGTGCTGCGCATGCTGGTGCTGGCGCCGCTGCTGGTGCCGGTGATCCTCACCGCGGTCGGCATCTTCTATGTGTTTGCCATGCTCGGGTTGAACAACACATTGTTCGGCTTGGTGATCGCCCACGCCATGCTGTCACTGCCCTTCGTGGTGGTGAGCGTCAGCGCCGGGCTGCGCAGCTACGATATGGCGCAGGAGTGCGTCGCCCGCAGCCTCGGCGCCTCCTGGCCGCGCGCTTTCTGGGCGATCACCCTGCCGCAGATCCGCCTGCCCGTGCTGTCCGGCGCGCTGCTCGCCTTCATCTCCTCGTTCGATGAGGTGATCGTCTCCTTCTTCATCTCCGGCGGCGAGTATTCCACCCTGCCGCGGCGGATGTTCAACGCGCTGCGTGACCAGATCGAGCCGACCATCGCGGCGATTTCCACCATCCTGGTGGTGCTGTCGGTCGGCACCGTCGTATTGCTCGAAATCTCCCGCCGCCCGGCGCGGCGGCCATGAAGAAACCGTCCAGAGACTGAAAGTCCTGCCATGCTCGATGATGCCGCTATTCTCGCCACCCTGCGCGGTGAACGCGCGCCCGATGCCGATTTCCCGGCTGCCCGCGATGCGTGGCTCGCCCGCCGCGCCGCACCGCGTGATCGCACGCTTGCCGCCGCGGTCGACGGCAAGGTTGAGATCCTGCGCGACACGGCAGGGGTGCCGCATATCTATGGCGGGACCACGGCGGACGTGTATTTCGGTCTTGGCTTTGCCATGGCGGAGGATCGGCTGTGGCAGATGGACCGGCTGCGCCGCCGCGCCCTCGGACGCCAGGCGGAAATCCTCGGCCCGTCCTATCTCGCTGCCGATATTGCGCACCGCACGGTCGGCATCCCCGAGATCTGCGATCGTGAAGACATCCTTATTGACCCCGCGACGCGCGCCGTCTGTAGCGCCTTCGTCGCTGGCATCAACGCCTGTATTGCTGCCATGGACGCGGATCTGCCGGTCGAGTTCCTCATCATCGGCTATCAGCCGGAGCCCTTCACGGTGCGCGACGTGATCGCCACCACGCGCGGCTTCTGGTGGTCGCTCAACGGCCGCATCGACCGCATCATTGCCGCCGAAGCCTCCACCCTGCTGCCGGACACGTTGCAGGCGCTCTACCTCACGCCCGAGGCTTCCGAAAACCTCGTCCTCCCCGGCGCTATCCCGCCCCATTACGCCAAGCCGGAAAACCCGATGGGCACGGATGACGCCACCGGCTCCAACAACTGGGCGATCTCGGGCGCCAAATCGACAACCGGCTACCCCGTCATCGCCGGCGACCCGCACCAGCCGTTCTGGGTGCCGGCGAGTTGGTACGAATTCGCCCTGCACGGCCCGGAAGACAACGCCGCCGGCTGCGGCCATCCCGGCGTGCCCGGCTTCTGGTACGGCTGCAACGGCCAGTCCGCCTGGAGCCTCACCAACAACATGGCCTCCACCCGCGACCTCTACCGCGAGGAGGTCGACCCCGCCGATCCCAGCCGCTACCGCGACGGCGACACCTGGCGCAATTTCGAACTCCGCGACGTCACCATCAAGGTGCGCGGCGCCGCCGACCACACGCTGACCATCCGCTCCACCGTGCGCGGCCCGATCATCAATGCCATCGTGCCCGCCATCGATCCGGCCGGCGACGCGCCGATGGCGCTGCGCTGGGTCGGCATGGAACACCTGGATGACCTGCGCGCGATCGTCGGCCTCGGCCGTGTGAAGTCCTGGTCCGATTTCCGTACTGTCCTGAAGGACTGGGCAGTGGCGGTGTTCAACTACATCTACGCCGATCGCGACGGCCATATCGGCTACCAGATGTCGGGCCGCATCCCCATCCGCGGCCGCGCCTGGCCCGGCGTGCGCGATGCCAACAACCCCGAGGATCGCTGGATCGGCTATATCCCGTTCGACGGCCTGCCCAACCGGTATGATCCCGCGACCGGCGCGGTGGCCAGTGCAAACCAGCGCATCGTCGCCGCCGACTACCCATATCCGATCTACGGCTCCTACTCCCAGGGCCACCGAGGCGTGCGGCTGGACGAGATTTTCTCCGGGAGCCTGAAGATGGACGTCGCGGCCAATATCGCGCTGCAGAACGACGTGAAGAACGTCCGCGCCACCCGTACCATTCCGCATATCCTCAAGGCACTCGCCGACAACGCCGATGCGGATGTACGCGAGATCGCCGCCGCCTTCGCGGGCTGGGACCAGTTCTACAGCCTCGACAGCGCCGCGCCGACCTTGTTCGAGACCTTCATGGCGCTGTGGAACCGCCGTGTGCAGTCCGTCCATCTCCCCGCTTATTTGCTGGACCTGACGGTGCAGCAGACCGGGCTGTGCACCAGTGTGATCGAAGGTGACGTCCCCAACTATTTCCCCGAGGGGCTCGCCTCCGTCATCGCCGAAACCGCCAAACAATCCATCGTCACCCTCACCACCCGCCTCGGCGCCGACCGCGCCGCCTGGGCCTGGGGGAAAGTGCATATCGCGCACTGGAAACACCCGCTCTCGACGCCGGCCAATTCCGCTGCCTTCGATATCGGCCCCGCCGCGGTCAATGGCGGCTCGCACACCATCCGCAATACCGGCGGCGAACTCCCGCCGCACAACGCCGCCTCCGGCGCGGAATACCGCATCATCGTGGATTTCTCGGCGCCCGAGAGCTTCCGCGCGGTGCAGAACATCGGCAATTCCGGCGTGCCTGGCTCCCCGTTCTATCGGGATCGCTTTGGTCCATGGCTCGCCGGCGAGTACCATACCGTCCATCTCAGCCGCACCGGCGTGGAAAGTGCCGTCGTGGCGACGACCACAATCAAACCTAACTAAGAAAGGAAGGAAGCGCTCCTTTTTTGAAAAAAAGGAGCAAAAAATTGTTATCCGAAGGCTTTGCAGTCTCCCAGAGGGAGCAGTGAACCAAGTGGATAGAAAGTTTTTGCTTCTTTTTTCAAAAAGAAGCGCTTCCTTAAAACTCCACCATGCTCTGGATCAATTTTACCGCCGCCGGCACCACTGCCTACGGGATCGTCGAGGGCGACACCGTCATCGAAACCCGTGGCGACATCTTCTCTACCTGGGAGAAGACCGGGCGCACTCACCGCCTTGCCGACGTGAAGATCGAAATTCCGGTGATGCCGCGCACCTTCTACTGCGCCGGCCTCAACTACGTGGCGCATGTGAAGGAGGCTGCCGAGAAGGCCGGCACCTCGCCCAATATCCCCGCCCGAGCCGAAATCGGCTACCGCGCGCAGAACGCGCTCATCGCCCATGGCGAGGACGTAGTAATCCCGCGCGATGCTACCGACAAGGTGCATTACGAGGGTGAACTCGTCGTCATCATCGGCAAGAAGGCCAAGAATCTCTCCGAGGCCGACGCCCTCTCCTGCGTGTTCGGCTACACCATCGGCAACGATGTGTCCGAGCGCACCTGGCAGAAGGCGGATCGCACCTTCTTCCGCTCGAAAAACACTGACACCTTCAAGCCCATGGGGCCATGGATCGAAACCGAGGTCGATCTCGCCAAGTTGCACACCAATGTGCGGCTCAACGGCGAAGTCCGCACCTCTTTCCCGACCAACGACATGCTGTTCTCCATCCAGCATTTCATCCACGTCACTAGCCAATACTGCACGCTCTATCCCGGCGACGTGATGTGGATGGGCACCGATGGTAGTTCGCCCGATCTCAAGCACGGCGATCTCGTCGAGGTGGAGATCTCCGGCATCGGCACCCTCACCAACCGCTTCGTGCGGGAGGCCTGAGATGTCCGCCCCCTACGAAGTGCATCGCCGGCAGATCGCCGCTTTCCTCACCGCCTTCGGCATGCCGGACGCCAACGCGGAAAGCACTGCCGAAATCATGGCCTGGGCCGACCTGCACGGCATCGACAGCCACGGCATCTCGATGATCCCGGCCTACGCCGCCCGCGCCTTGGACGGCAAGATGCGCATGCTGGCCGAGCCGCGCATCGTCAAGGAAACCCCGGTCTCCGCCCTGGTCGATGGCGATGGCGGCCTCGGCCATGTCACCTCGCGCCTGGCCATGAACACCGCCATCGCCAAGGCGCGAACCATCGGCATCGGCGTCGCCGCCGTCCGCAACTCGTCGCATTTCGGCGCCTGCGGCTTCTACGCCAAAATGGCCGCCGACGCCGGCCTCATCGGCCTGGTCACCACGTCGGCCTCCGGCATCCAGGTGGCACCGACCGGTGGCGCGCAGGCCCGCCTCGGCACCGACCCCATCGCCTTCGCCGCCCCCGGGCGTGACGGAGAGCCCTTCCTGCTCGACATGGCGACCACCACCGTCGCGGCCGGGCGCATTCGCAACAAAGCCAACGAGGGCGTGCAATGTCCGCCCGGCTGGGTGCAAACCAAGGACGGCCTGCCGAGCACTGACCCGCTGGAGGCCCGCGAGAAGGGCGGCTTCCTCACCTCGCTCGGTGGCACGCGTGAAAGCAGCAGCTACAAGGGCTACGGCCTCGCCAGTATGGTCAACATCCTTTCCTCGGCCCTTTCCGGCGCCAGCATGATCACCGACCCGATGCACACCAAGCACCCGGGCACCATGGGCATCGGCCACTTCTTCCTCGCCCTCAACCCCTCGCTCTTTCGCGAAACCGACGACTTCCGTGCCGACGTGATCTCCTTCACCGATGCGCTCCGCGGCACCAAGCCGGTCGACCCCGCGGACCCCGTGATGGTCGCCGGTGATCCCGAACGCCGCAACGCCGCCCGCCGCCTGCAATCCGGTATCCCCGTCGGCCCGGGCCTCCTCATCCAACTCCGCACCCTCGCCCAAGACCGCGGCGCGCCCTGGCTGCTGGGGTGATACTGCCGATCGCTGGCCGGCGCGGATTGGAGAGGTAGGCAAGGGGCCCTGCCCCTTGCCTTACATTCCCGCCAGCGCAGGTGCGGTGGTTACTGGCCCGATTTGGCGTCGCGGAAGTTGGTGTCGGTCTCGGCGAGGTGGCGCAGTAGGGCGGAGGGGGACCAGCGTTCGCCGTATTGCTGATGCCAGGCGGCAACCTGGTTGTAGACATCGCGCACTCCGATCCCATCGGCCCAGTACATGAGGCCACCGCGATAGCGCGGGAAGCCGAAGCCATGCAGCCACATGATGTCAATGTCGGAGGAGCGGAAGGCGATGCCTTCCTCGAGGATCTTGCAGGCCTCGTTGACGGAGGCGAACAGTAGGCGGCGCAGGATTTCCTCGTTGGTGAAGCTGCGGGCGGGATTCCCGAGCTTGGCGGCTTCCTCGCGGATGATGTCGGCGACGATGGGGTCTGGGTACGGGGTGCGGTCGCCGTTCTCGTAGCGATACCAGCCGGCACCGGTCTTTTGGCCGAAGCGGCCGAGTTCGCACAGCCGATCGGGAATTGGCTGCTTGCGGTAGTTGGGGCTAGCGGCGGCGCGGCGCTTGCGGCTGGCCCAGCCGATGTCGAGGCCGGCGAGGTCACCCACCGCGAAGGGGCCCATGGGGTAGCCGAAATCCACCATCACCTTGTCGATCTGCTCCGGCAGCGCGCCTTCCTCCAGCATGATGATGGTCTCGATGCTGAACGGCGCGCGGCTGCGATTGGCCAGGAAGCCGTCGCAATTGCCGCAGCCGACGCTGATCTTGCCGATCGCCCGGCCCATCTTCATTACCGAGGCGAAGGTGGAGGGCGCGGTCTTGGAACCGTTCACCACCTCCAGCAGCTTCATCACATTGGCAGGCGAGAAGAAATGCGCGCCGGCGACGTCCTCGGGGCGCTTGGTGACGGAGGCGATTTCGTCGATGTCGAGCGCGGATGTGTTGGAGAGCAGCAGCGCGCCGGGCTTCATCACCGCGTCGAGCTTGGTGAACACCTCCTTCTTCGGCCCCATTTCCTCGAAGATCGCCTCGATCACCGCGTCGGCGTCGGCGATCGCCTCGTAGGTGTCGACGGGGTGAATGCGGGCGAGGCGGGCGTCCATCTCGGCCTGGGAGAGGCTGCCGCGCTTGACCGAGGTTGCGTAGTTATTGCGGATCCGCTCCATGCCACGGGCCATCGCCTCAGGCGAGGCTTCGAGCACGCGCACGGGGATGCCGAAATCGGCGAAGGACATGGCGATGCCGCCGCCCATGGTGCCGGCACCCACCACGGCGGCCGAGGCGATTTCGCGCACCGGCGTGCTCTCCGCCAGCCCCGGAATACGGGCGACCGCGCGCTCGGCGAAGAAGGCGTAGCGCAGCGACTTCGCTTCCTCGGCGTTCTCCAATTCCCCGAACAGCTCGGCCTCGCGCACGATGCCCTGATCGAACGGCAGGGTGCAGGCGGCCTCGACGGCGGCGATACAGTTATACGGGGCCTTCTGGTTGCGCGACTTGCGGGCGATCGACTTGCGCATGGCATCGAACATGCCGGGATCGGCCTGGTAGTCGGCAAGCTGGGTATCGCGGTCCCGCACGCGGGGCAGCGGGCGGATATCGGCCTTGGAGCGCGCGAAGGCCACGGCCTCGGCGCGCAGGTCGCCGTCCACCACCTTGTCAAGAATGCCGAAGCACAGCGCCTCCTCGGCCGGCACGTGGCGGCCGGTGACGATCATGTCGAGCGCGCGCTTGGCGCCGATCAGGCGGGGCAGGCGCTGGGTGCCGTTGCCGCCGGGCAGGATGCCGATCAGCACCTCAGGGAGCCCGACCTTGGCGCTGCGCACGGCGATGCGATAATGGCAGCCCATGGCGTTCTCGAGCCCGCCGCCGAGCGCATAGCCATGGATCGCGGCGACAATCGGCTTGGCGCTCTGGTCCATCACGTCATAGGTGCGCTCGCCGATCGGGGTGCGCGGGCGGGCCTTGCCGAACTGGCGGATATCGGCGCCGGCGATGAAGCTGCGCCCGGCGCCGATCAACACGATGGCCTTCACCGCGGGATCATCATTGGCGGCCTTGAGGCTAGCGATGATGCCTTCCGGCACGCCCGGGCTCAGCGCGTTGACCGGCGGATTGTCCACCACGATCACCGCGACGTCCCCGTCTTTTTCCAGCCGAACCAGTGCCTTGTCGCTCATGGCGTTTCCTGTGTGTTTATTGCCCTGGTTGGAAGTTAGGCGCAGGTAAGGGGGGAAGGAAGGGGTTCTTCTTTGAAAAAAGAAGCAATCCTCCCTTTACTTGAGGATTCGGAAAAGTGCTGGGTCTCTGACTCTGAAGTTGTCTGTGATGGTGTCACAGAGCGTGGCCCAGTTTTGCTGGACGGTGTGGCGCAGGAAGGTGAGGACCTCGACGCGGAAGGCTGCGAAGGATCTGGAACACCGGTTATGGGTGATTGCCCTGTGCATCGCCCCCAAAGCCGCTCGATAGGGTTCAGATGGGGGCAATGGGGCGGCAGCAGATGCAACCTGATGCGGCAGCCCGTCCGGCTCAGCCAGTCCCAGATCGGCCGCGAACGGTGGCACGTCGCCCGGTCGGCGAAGACATGGATGCGCCGCTGGCGGGGAAAGCGACGCTCGATCGCGGTGAGCAGCGCGAGCGTGCTCTGCGTGTCGACGCGCTCGACCAGCAGCATCTGCGTCGCCCCAGTCTCCAGGTCGATCGCGCCGTGGATGTTCAGATGCTCGCACCCGGTCGTCTGCTCGACTGCCACCGCCGCACCGCGCGGCGCTCAGCACCCGACCGGCTCGGCACCATACACCGGATGCACCGCGTCGATGAACATTACCGTCTCATCGGGCGACAGATGGTTCAGCAGGGCGTTATAGTGGTCGATGAAGCGGCGCTGCTGGTGCGGGTCCATCTTGCAGGCCATTGCTTCAGGTTTGCGATGCTCGAACCCGAGCCGGTGCAGCAGCTTGATCAGCCCGGAGCGGCTCTCGAACATCACGCCGAACTGTGCCTCGATCCAGGTCCCCACCTCGCGGGTGCTGCGCGGCAACTGCGTGCCGACCCAGGCGTGCAGCCGCGCTTGCTGCTCCACTGACAGAAACGGCTGGCGGCCGCCGAAATGGAAGCCCGCCAGGCCGTCGACACCGTCGCGCGCGAACAGATCGCGCCAGCGGCGGATCGTGTCGTCGTCCAGCAGCAGCACCTGCGCGACCTCGGCGCAACTCATCCCGCGATCGAGCAGGATCAGCGCATTCGCCCGGCGCGCCAGACGGTGCTCAGCCAGGCCGTCACGCGCCAGCTCCAGCAACGTCTGTCGATCTTCCGAAGTCAGGAAACCAGCGCCCTTCATGACGACAGAATGCAGAAACATCCCCGAGCCGTACAAGAAGGATTCGCCGCAACCTCACAGAATCGGGGAAAAAAGCTATTATCCGGTTTGCTTCGCGCCCTCCCGGGGGAGTACGCGGCAATCGGATAGAAAGTGTTTGCTTCTTTTTCAAAAAGAAGCGCTTCCTTCCTTAAGCCCGCTTCACCCCATACATCTGCGGGAAGCCATCGCGCACGTCCTTGATGGAATTGCGGTGGATGGTCGGCCCCGCGTAGTAGCCGAGCGGCACATAGGGCGCCTCGACGAACAGCAGCTTCTGCATTTCGAGCCCGATCGACTTCTGCGCCGCGAGATCCGGCGCATCGAGCCAGCTGTCGCGCAGCGCCTCCATCTTCGGCATGCTCGGCCAGCCGAACCACGCCGCCTGGCCGCTGCGGATCGCCGAGGCGGCCGCCGGCGACACGTTGCCGTTGCCACCGAGATTGGTCATGAAGATGTTCCAGCCGCCCTTGTCGATCGGCTCCTTGCTGGCGCGGCGCTGCACCACGGTGCCCCATTCGAGCGCCTGGTAGTCCACGTTCATGCCGATCCGCTTCAGCAGATCCGCGGCCACCTGCGAATAGGCGTGCAGCACCGGGATGGAGGTCGGCCCGAGCAGCACGATCTTCTCGCCATTATAGCCCGCGGCCGCGAGTTCCTTCTTCACATCGTCGTATTTGCCGCTGAGCCGGCCAACCGCCTCGGTGCCGGCAGTGCTGGCGAGCGGCGAGCCCGGGGAGAACAGGCCGCAGGGGTTCTTGATGATCGAGGGATCGGCGCCGGCGAAGGCGAGGATGAACTCGTCCTGGTTGCAGGCCGCCATCACCGCCCGGCGCACCGCGGGCTTATCGAAGGGCGGGTTCAGGTGGTTGAAGCGCAGGCAGCCGATCGAGCCATAGGGATCGATGGTCTTCACCACCATCGCCTTGTCGCGCTTGAGGGTCGGCAGCAGGTCGATCGCCGGGTTTTCCCACCACTCGATCTCGTTATTGGTCAGCGCCGCCGCGATGGTCGCCGGATCGGGGATCGAATGCCACTCCACGCGGTCGAAATAGGCGATCTTCGGCCCGGCGGAGAACGAGGCCACCCCGTCGGCGCGCGGCACATAGCCCTCGAAGCGGTCGAAAATCAGCTTGGCACCGACCACGCGCTCCTTGTTGTTGAGCTTGAAGGGGCCGGAGCCGATGAACTCGGTGATCTGGGTGTTGCCGTCGGTCTTGGCCACGCGCTCCGGCATGATGGAGGCCGGCGCCCCGGTCAGCGCGTCGCGCAGCAGCGGGAAGGGCTTCTTCAGCCGGATGGTGATGGTCTTGTCGTTGGTCGCGGTGATTTCCTCGGACCGCTCGATCACCAGATTCAGCAGCGGGTCCCGCTGGCCGCCGCGCTTGATGGAGGCCACGCAGTCGCGCGCCAGCACCGGCGTGCCGTCATGGAATTGCAGCCCGTCGCGCAGCGTCAGCGTCCACAGCTTGCCGTCATTCTCGACCTTCTCGCCGGCCAGCATCTGCAACCGCGGCTGCAACTGGGCATCGAGCCCGTAAAGCGTGTCGAACACCGCCAGCGAGTAGTTGCGGGTGATGTCGGCCGTCGTCCACACCGGGTCGAGCGAGGCGGGGTCGGCATGGGGGACGAATTTCAGCGTCTTTGCCGCTCCCTGGCCGAAGGCGAGGTTGGGTGCGGCCAGCGCGATGGAGGCGGCGGCGGTCGATTTCAGGACGTCTCTGCGACGCATGGTCTGTCTCCCTGGGTGATCGTGCCGGCATCCTGGACTGGTATGCGGGCAACGATCAACAGGGAGGCAGGGAAGGGCTCCTTTTTTGAAAAAAAGGAGCAAAAAACTTTTCCCACTTTGGTTCCTACCGCTCCAAACCATCCCGCAAGGGCAAGCCAACGGCAACAAACGGGTAAAAAGTTTTTGCTTCTTTTTTCAAAAAGAAGCCCTTCCTACTATTACTTCCGCTCAATCAACTCAATCTTATACCCATCCGGATCCTCAACGAATGCAATCACCGTGGTGCCGAACTTCACCGGCCCGGGCTCGCGGGTGATCTTCGCCCCGGCGGCGCGCATCTTCTCGCAGGCGCCGTAGACGTCGGGCATGCCGAAGGCGAGATGGCCGAAGCCGGTGCCGACGTCGTAGCTCTCGGTGCCGTAGTTATAAGTCAGCTCCAGCTCGGTGCCGCCATCCCCGAAGCCGAGGAAGGCGAGGGTGTACTTGCCCTCCGGCACGTCGCGCCGGCGCAGTTCCTTCATGCCGAAGATCTCGGTGTAGAACTTGACGCTGCGCTCGAGGTCGCCGACGCGCAGCATGGTGTGCAGATAGCTCATGGGTCGCTTTCTCCGTGATAGGGCGATGGCGCAGCATGCCCCGAAAGGTCGCGACGTGCCAGAAGGCTCAGGCCAGCGACAGCAGCAGGCTCGCCGCGCTCCGCGCTTCGTTGGTCACCAACCCCGGCGTGGTACACAGCGCCTCAAGCTGCCGCAGCGTGACCCAGCGGAACGCGGCCGGCCGCGCGAGCGGCATGGCCGCGTCCAGTTCGACGATGCGGTAGGCATTGCCGTCCCGGTGGAAACGGCCACCCTCCTCGGATTGGTGGCAGGCGAGATGCACCTGTGCCCCGGCCGCGGCTTCGGTCAGCTCGGCCTCGAACCCGGCCTCGGGGGCGGAGCCTGGGGCGACCTGCACGGAGGCTGCGATCTCCACCCGGTTGCCAAGCCCCGGCTCCGCGCGGGCCCGCAGCAGCACGCGCAGCACGCCGCCGTGGCGCTGGCAGATCAGGGTGATCTGCCCCTCGCCTGCGCTATCCACCAGCGGCTGCTCCCAGTTCGGCACCTCACGGTCGCGCGCCTGCACACGGTAGCCGCGCACCGCGAAACTGCCGGGCACGATCGGGGCGAGCGCGCCATCCGCCATCCGCCACCCCGGCAGATCGGTCAGCGCGAGGCGCTTATTCGTGATGGAGACCGCCGCGCGCCGCGTCAGCAGCCAGGCGGCCGCATCATCCTCCACCGCCTGCCGGTAAGAGTGCAGCAGCGCCGCGCCAAAACCATCCGTTCCGGCCCAGCGCGCGAAGGGCTCACCCCCCGCCCAGTAGCGCCAGGGTGTGCTGACCAGCACGCTGCGGGCATCGGTATTGAGCACATTATCGGCCACCAGCAGCCCGCGCAGCGCCGCGGCATCGAGCCAGCGCCAGGCCGGGCCGGGTTCCTGCGGCGCCAGGGCGTCCGGCAATTCCACCACCATGTTGCGGTTGAACTTGCCGAGGAAGCGCGTGCCCTGCTCGCTCTGTCGCAAATCGCTGATCACGCCGCCCGGCGGCGGCTCGGCGAAATGCTCGAAGAACGGCGCCGGGGTGCCGCCATGCCGAGCGGTGTAGTTACTCGGCGTGCACTGGAAGCTCGGCGCCAGCTGCACCGCCCCCTCATTCCCAGGCTCGGTCTTAGCCTGCACCAGCAACTCCGGCCCGGCCGCGCCGCGGCGGGCGAGAAAGCCGAGAATGCCAATCTCCGGCTGCAGGATGAAGGGCTGCGCCTCGCCATCGATCCCCGTATCGCTGCTCGACGTGCGCACCGCGATGATGCGGAAGAAGCCGCCCGTGGCATGGGCGATCTCGCGCTCCGCCATGTTCCAGCGCCCGAGCGCCTCCAGCGGCATGCCCTCGCAGACGAAGGCACTGCGCACCCGCTGCTCCGCCCGCCACGCCGCGATCGCCGCCGCGAAGCCGCCGCTCACGAGCCAGCCGCCATGGCGGCATCAACGCAGGCGAGCAGCTTGCCGGGGTCGATCCGGTAGGCCACCACCCCATCGGGCGAAACCTCCTCGATGTCACTGTCGAGATACATCATTCTATGCCCCCGCAAAGCGGCGATGCCGCTCTGCGTCATGTTGAGAAAATGCAGATTGATCACCGCGGTCCCCGCCGGGGCGAAAAGCAGGTTTTTCAGCGCCGAGCCATGCTCGCCCACCACCAGATCAGCACCGGCGAACAGCGCCACCTGGTCGGGCCAGGCCAGCCGCTCCGGATGCACGGTGACGAAGCCCAGCGCCTCCAGCATCCCCGCGATCTCCTCCCCGTTGACGACCCGCCGCATCGCCGCCGCGCCCGCCGCCCAGCCGGCGCGCGAAACGAAAATCCGCCGCGGCGATTGTGGCGCACGCACCGGGCAAAGCCGCGCCACCACCGTGTCGAAAAACCGGTTCGCGCCCGGGTGAAACCGATACTCCTCATGCGCCAGCGAAGGCAGCACCAGCATCTCCGCCTCCAGCAACTCCTGCGCCGGATCATATGGGATCAGCCGGTCGAGCGACACGCCGAGCGCGGCGAGCATGCCCCGGCCCCAAGCGGGAAGCCCGGCCGGCATTGCCAGCCGCATCGCCACGGCCTCGCGACCCAGGGTCTCCCGTAGTGTCCACAGCCGCGGCAGAATGTCGAGCAGCCAATGGCCGAACGTGTCGTAGCCGGGCGTGGCGATCCCCGCCACCGTGCCCGCTACACGCCGCACCGTCCGGCCGGGCCGGTGCGGCGCGTCGGGCAGGGAGTCGCTGTCCAGCAGGCCGCGCACATAGGGCGGCGTGAGATCGCGCGCCACCAGGCTGCGCCCGCGGGCCCCGGCGATACCACCGCCGCCCAGCACGCCGCCGGGTAGCATCCAGCAGCCCAGCTCGCCGACTGGGCCATGCATCTCGCCATGTGCCTCGGCCAGCCATTCCGGATAGAAATCACAGGATGGTAACAGCAACGGCGGCGGCGCAGGCGCCATCGCGGCGGCCACACCGACGCGGCGCTGGCTGCCCGCCGCCGGCAGATCCAGAATATGCGCAGCGTCCGGCGTCTCGGTCACACAGTTCATTCGGTACGCTATTCCAGCAAATAATAATGTTCCAACAGGCTTTGGTCGGCGGGGCTTGCCAGCCGCCGCCCTTGGCGCGACCCTGTCGCCAAGGAGTTCATGATGACCCAAGCCGACCCGACGCCCAAGGTGATTCCCCGCCCCGCCGCGAGCCTCCTGGTGCTGCAGGGCGACGAGCCGCTGGTGCTGATGGGCATGCGCGGCGCCAAGCACAAATTCATGCCCAACCGCCTGGTCTTCCCTGGCGGCGCGGTCGACCCGGCGGACCATACCGCCGAGATCGCCAGCGCCATGCCCGACCACGCGTTGCGCCGACTGGAACGCGCCGCCGATCCCGCCCTCGCCCGCGCCCTCGGCGTCGCCGCGGCGCGCGAGTTGGAGGAGGAGACCGGCCTCACCCTCGGCACCCCCCCGATGCTGCACGGGCTCGACTATCTCTGCCGCGCCGTCACCCCCGAACCCTCCCCGGTGCGCTTCGATGCGCGCTTCCTCGTGGTCGACGCCAGCCACGTCAGCGGCGAACTCGCAGGGTCGGGCGAACTGGAGGACCTCCGCTGGTGGGGCGTCGAGGAGGCCCTCGCCATGGACCTCGCCGGCCCGCAGCGCCGCGTGCTGCAACGCCTGCGGGTCTGGCTCGGCATGAGCGCGGAAGAACGCGCCGTCGAAGCCCAGGTCGCCACGCTGTGGTGGCGTGACTGGGAGATGGAGTAGCCGCGCTAACGCCCGGGCACCGCGCGACAGCGGCGCTTGCCGGCGATGACGTCGTGGCCCAGTCAGCATCGTTGCCGGCGCATCGCAATTCCGGCCGTGGAAACGTAACGCCGCAGATACACCGAAATCGTCTTGGCATTCCCATGGTTTGCGTTCACGATGCGTTAACAGAAGAATCGCGGAGTCCGATATGACGACCACAGTGACTTGGAAAGCGTCGGCCACCGGGGCTTTTAACAAGGCTAACAACTGGTCGCCGGCGGGCATCCCCACTGCCAGCGTGGACGTGGTCGTCTCCACCAAGCCGGTGGTGAACGTCGGCACGATCGGCAGCAGCCAGACAGCCGATGTCAACAGCCTGCTGATCGGCGCGAACGGGGAAATCGACGTCAACGGCGGGGATTTCATCGTCGCGAATGGCGATTTCAGTTCCAGCGTTCAGGGCCTGCTGCTGGTGGCGGGCGGCAATTTGTTGATCGGCGCCGGGACGCTGACGGTGAATGGGCATCTGAATATCCAAGCCGGCGGCGAGATGCAGACCCTGGGCGTCACCTCGACGACGAGCGCCACCCTGACGATGGATGGCACCGGCGACATTCAGTTGCTCGGCGGCAGCATCGGCGGACGGGTGCAGGGGGGCGGGGGCGGGCTTTCGCAGTACGACTCGCTGATCAGCACGCAGACGACCATTCATGGCGCGGGCTTTATCGGGCGCAACACCACTGCGTCGCTCGACCGGCTGCTGCTCACGGAATCCGGGGATTCGACGGTGGTCGCCGACGTGCCGGGGACGTCCCTGGTCCTCGACGCGGTTGTCCTCAACCAGGGGCTCGGGCTGCGGGCGACCGGCGGAGGGATGCTGGACATCAACGGGTCGGTCGACCAATCGCCGGACCCGGTGTTTCACGTATCGAGCAGCATCATCGCCGATGCCGGGTCCACGGTGGTGCTGGACGCCGCCATTATCCATGGCGGCAATATCATCGCGCAGCCGGGCGGCACGCTCGACGTGGCGAATATCGTGACTTTGGACGGGGCGGCGCATCCGGTTTTCCTGAGCGGGACGCTGCCGGTCGATAACGTCGCGACGCTGACGCTGTCGGGCAGTATCGTGCCCTATGTGGGCAGCCCCGCCACCATCGACGCGAGCCGGGGAACCATGTTCCTGACCAGCGCGACCATTGATGGGATGCATATCGTCGGTGGGGTTTATAACGTCTTCCTGGGGGACAGTGCCAGTACGCTGATCGAGGGGACGACGCTCGATGGCGGGTTGACGGTCGGGCCGGACCAGACGTTGACGTTCGGCTCGGCGCAATCGCCGACCACCACAATCTTCAATTCCGGCACCGTCAGTCTCGCCGGGACCTATGACTACATCCAGAGCGTCGACCGCGGGGCGACGTTGGCGATCGCGAACAACTTGTCGCTCGACGCCGGGGGCACCATCGCGCTGGGGGATGCGGCGGATGTAATCAATGGCGGCAGCAGCGCGACGCTGACGCTGGTGAAGCAGTCGATCGTCGGCCAGGGACTGATCGCGGGGTTCGCGACGCTCGCCCTGGGCGCCGGCAGCACCATCGAGGCCCAGAACGGGACGCTTGAGGTGCAGGCGAGCCAGATCGTCAATGCCGGATTGCTGAAGGCCGATCCGGGCGCGGTGCTGGTGATCGACGGGACGGTGGACCCGGCGGGCGGGAAGATCGCCACCACGGGGCTGGTGCTGTTCGGCGCGGCGAGCGCGGCGGCGCTGGCGACCGGGACGGTGGCGGCGGGCAGCACGGTGCAGGTGGGCGGCGGGACGCTCAACGGGCTTCAAAACGATGGGGTGCTCAAGGTTGGCTTGGGCGGGCTGCTAACGCTGGGCACCCAGCCGGTCAACACCGGAACGATCTCTGTGGGTGGGGATGGAACACTGGCGCTGCTGGACGTGTTGCAGAACAGCGGGCTGGTGGTGTTGCAGGGCACGAACGACGGAACCGATCACTTCGCCATGCTGAGTGGGCTGGCGTTTAGCGCATTTTTGTTCCCGTCGGAGCTGCGCGGCGGCGGGACGATCCAGCTCGGGTTGGACGGGGTAATCGGCTCTGGCGCGATCAGCAATGTCGACAACACCATCGAGGGCACCGGGCGCATTGGCGGCGAGGGGGCGGTGTTCGAGAACAGCTTCGCCGGTTCGGCCTACGGCACGATCGATGCGAATGTCGCGCGTGGCACGATGGTGCTGGACGGCGGGATGACCGGAGTTATCTACAATGCGAGCCTGATGCGGGCGAGCGGCGGGGGCACGCTCGAGATCAACAGCCTGGTGCAGAATTTCGTCACGCTGGATTTCGGCTTCGTCGACCGCAACGGTGCCGGCACGATCGAGGCCGACGGGGCGAATTCGGTGGTGCTGCTGAATGGCGGATCAATCGCCGAGGGGCTGCTGAACAGCGCGAATGGCGGGCAAATCGACGTTGCCGGCAATGCGTCCCTGTTGCTGGGCAGTCTGGTCATTCCGTTCGGCAACGAGCCGCCGCCGTATGCGCGCAATTCGGCGCTGACCAACTACGCCGATCTGCGCGTGCTGGCTGGGCAGACGCTGACGCTGGCGTCGGATACGCTGGCTCCCTACGGGCCGCAGCCGCTGAATACGGTGGTGTTGAACAACTACGGGTCGGTAACGCTACAGGGCGCCAGCGGCAATGGGGCGACGCTGCTGGTGGCCAATCTCAATGTCGAGCTGCTCGGCGGCGGCGTGGTGACGCTGAGCAACGCCGCCGACCGGATCGCCGCGAGCGTGCCGGGCAATTGGCTGATCAACCAGAACACCATCCAGGGCTTCGGGCAGCTTGGCGCGGGCAGCGCGCAAGTGGAGAACGATAGCCTGGTGGTGGCGACCAACCCGGCGGTGCCGCTGGTGCTCGATGCCGGCGGGGAGTTCTTGAACCGCGGCACGCTGGCGACCGGCGCGGCGGGCGGGCTGATGGTGCTGGAAGGCACCATCAACAATTCGGGCAATCTCAAGAGCCTGGGCAATGGCGGCACGTTCGTGCTGGGCGGGCTCGACCATGCCGGCAACCCGCTTGCCGGCGACCTGGTCGGCGCGCAGATCTTCACCGGCGTGCGGCTGACGACGTCGCCGGCGGGCAGCACGCTGGATTCCGGCGGCGACGTGATGGGCAATTTCGGCACCATCGTGGCGCTGACGGGCCAGACACTGACACTCTCGGGCAATATCCTCAATTCGGAGGTGTTCTCGACGATCGATCATATGATTCACCTCGCCGGGGTGATTGAGGTGCAGGATGGCGGGACGCTGCGGCTGGGCGGCAGTGGCGCGCTGGTGGAGAGTTATGGCGGGCAGGTTCTGCTGGATGGGCCGAACGCCACGATCGATGGCGTGGCGGGGCAGACGCTGTCGAGCGACAACAACACCATCACCGGCAGCGGGCATATCGGCAGCGGCGCGATCGCGTTCAACAACAGCGACACCTATAGCATGGTGAGCGCGACGGGAACGATCACGCTGAACACCGGGTCCCATCCGGTGAACAATGCCGGCACGTTGCAGGCGACCGACGGCGGGCTGCTGGCTGTCACCGGTGACGTGGTCAACAACAAGGTTGTCTCGGCGTTCATCGGCAGCACGGCATTGATCGGTGGCAGCGTGAGCGGGACCGGGACCCTGGCGACCACAGGCGGCACGCTGGAGGTGGACGGCACGCTGGGCGCGGGGCAGACGGTGGCGTTCTCTGGCTTCCTCGGCGAGTCGCTGGTGCTTGGCATGCCGAGCGCGATGGCGGGGACGATCACGAATTTCAATTTCCAGGAAACCATCAATCTGAAGGGGGTGGTCGCGACCTCCGAGACCTTCTCTGGCGGTGTGCTGCACGTGATGAACGGCGCAAACCAGGTGGCGGGTCTGGCGATGACGGGCAGCCATGTCACCGCCGCCTTTGCCTTGCTGCCGGATGGCCATGGCGGGACGGATATCGTCTACAGGACCCCCTGCTACGTCGCGGGGTCGCGGATTCTGACGACGCGCGGGGAGGTGGCGGTCGAGGATCTGCGCGAGGGGGATGTCGCGGTGACGGTGGGGCCGGCGCCGGGGCTGGCGGCGGTGCGATGGATCGGCCACAGCGAGGTTGAGCCGGCGCGGCACCGCGATGGCGCGAGCGTGGCGCCGGTGCGGGTGGTGGCGGGGGCGTTTGCGACGGGGGTGGCGCATCGCGATCTGCTGCTGTCGCCCGACCATGCGGTGTTCGTCGATGGCGTGCTGATGCAGGTGCAGTCGCTGGTCAACGGCATCAGCATCCGGCGGGAGGCGGCGACGGGGCTGGTGCGTATTTCCATGTCGAGCTGGAGCGCCATGCCATCCTGCTGGCGGAGGGGCTACCGGCGGAGAGCTATCTCGACACCGGCAACCGAGGCGCCTTCGCCAATGCCGGGGTGGTGCGCGACCTACACCCGAATTTCGCCGCCCGCGTTTGGGACGCACGGGCCTGTGCAGCGCTGCTGTTGGATGGCCCGGCGGTGGACGCCACCCATGCGCGGCTGGCGCGGCGGGCGGGCGAATGGTCCGCCGATCCGGCGATCGCGCTATTCGCAGATGGCGTGGAACTGGTGTCCGAGGCAGACGGTCCGGATGGCCTGATGGCCCACCTTCCGCCTGGCACGCACTGGCTGCGTCTGGCCAGCCACAGCGCGGTTCCCCGCGAGATCGATCGCCGGCAGGACCCCCGCCAATTGGGCGTCGCGGTGACGCATCTGGCGCTGGACGGGCAGCCGGTTGCGCTCGACTCGCCGCGCCTTCGCGGAGGGTTCCATCCCGTCGAAACGGACCAGGCAGCGGCATGGCGCTGGACGGATGGGGAGGCCGTTGTGGAGGTGTGCGGGGCTAGCCGGGTGGGGGTACGGTTCGCGGCGCAATGGCTGCGCTATCCGCGGGCTGCCGGTTAGCGGTGATACGAAAACCCCCGCGATGTGCATCGCGGGGGCCTTTGTATCGCTGGGCGGAGACTGACCCGCTCCTACTTCTTCTTCGCCGCGCGCTTCGCCTTGCGCTCCCGCTCGATGCCGGTTAGCCCGTTCTGGATGCCGGCGCTCGCCCAGCCGGCCCAGGGCATGGTGAAGTAGCTGAACCCCCGTTGAACGAAGAAGTTGGGGTCCATCTCTGGCGGGATGAAATACATGCCAGCGGCGATGCCGTGCTTGGCCGCGGTGTTGGCGATCTTGTCGAGCCCGCGCAGATAGGTATCGCAGCCATAGTCGAGCGGCACGCCAAGCTCGATCGACAGGTCGGACGGGCCGATCAGCAGTACGTCAACGCCGGGGACGGCGGCGATGGCGTCGAGGTTCTCAAGCGCCTGGTTGGTCTCGATCATCGGCGCGATGACGAGGCCCTCATTCACCGTGTCCATGTACTCGCGGTAGCTCTTGAACTCGCCCCACTCGCCGCGCATGCCGGCGTTGCTGCGGGTGCCCGCGGGGTAGTAGCGGCATGCGCTCACCACCGCTTCCGCCTGCGCGGCGGTATTCACCATCGGCACCACGATACCGCGCGCGCCGCCATCGAGGGCGAAGCAGATTTGGTCGGGCTGGTTGGCGCTAACGCGCACCATCGGCACCGCCTTCTTGCCGCGCATCGCCTGGATCGACGGGCCGAGCTGCTTCAGCTCCCAAGGCGAGTGCTGCGTATCGAACAGCAGGAAGTCAAAGCCGGAATCGGCCAGTAGCGCCGAGTCGACATTCGGTGCGCCGGCAGTGCCGACGACGGTTTTTCCAGCCTTGATGGCTTGCTTGAAGGCGTTCATTGGACTTCGATTCCTCCCACTATGGCGCCAGCACCCGCCTTGCTCACTTTGGCCTCGGGCGCGCTGGCGGGCGAGTGTGGCATATCGGCGAGAAGGCGGGTAGCGGCCGCGCGGCAATGCCGTACTGTTGCCGTTCCTGATCTGTTTGCTATCGCTTGCCCGGCAATTTATAATCAATTTCCCTCACCGGGCGCGCACCGTCCACGGGCTGGGCCCGGAGGCCACCCCGATCTTCAGGAGGGCTACGCCATGTCCGACGTTCTGCTGGGTCTGCCGCCGATGCTGTTCATGCCGCAGAAGCAACCCGCGCGCCCGGCGACGCGGCGGCTTGAGGTGGTCAGCGAGTATGAGCCGGCGGGCGATCAGCCGACCGCGATCCGCGAGCTGGTGGCCGGCGTGCAGGCGGGCGAGCGGGACCAGGTGCTGCTCGGCGTCACCGGTTCGGGCAAGACCTTCACCATGGCCAAGGTGATCGAGGCGGTGCAGAAGCCGACGCTGGTGCTGGCGCCCAACAAGACGCTGGCGGCGCAGCTCTACGCGGAAATGAAGTCCTTCTTCCCCAACAACGCGGTGGAATACTTCGTCTCCTACTACGACTACTACCAGCCTGAGGCCTACGTTCCGCGCACCGACACCTATATCGAGAAAGACTCGCAGATCAACGAGCAGATCGACCGCATGCGCCATGCCGCCACGCAGGCGATGCTGGAGCGCAATGACGTCATCGTCGTCGCCTCGGTCTCGTGCATTTACGGTATCGGCTCGGTCGAGACCTACTCGAAGATGGTGGTGAAGCTCGATGTCGGCGGGCGGATCGATCGCGACAAGCTGGCCAAGGGGCTGGTGGAGCTGCAGTACCGCCGCAATGACGCCGCCTTCCAGCGCGGCACCTTCCGGCTGCGCGGCGAGGTGGTGGACGTCTATCCCGCCCAGTACGAGGACCGCGCCTGGCGCGTCTCGCTGTTCGGCGACGAGATCGAGGCGATCAGCGAGTTCGATCCGCTGACCGGCGAGGTGACGGCCAAGCTCGACACCATCACCATCTACGCCAACAGCCACTACGTGACGCCGCGCCCGACTCTGACCCAGGCGGTGCGGGACATCAAGGTGGAACTCAAGGACAGGCTCGACCACTTCGTCGCCACCGGCAAGCTGCTGGAGGCCGAGCGGCTGCAACAGAAGACGACGTTCGACATCGAGATGATGGAGACCACCGGGGCCTGCAAGTCGATCGAGAATTATTCGCGCTACCTCTCCGGCCGCAAGCCGGGTGAGCCGCCGCCGACGCTGTTCGAGTATCTGCCGGAGAACGCGCTGCTGGTGGTGGATGAGAGCCACGTGACCGTGCCGCAGCTGGGCGGCATGTTCCGCGGCGACTATGCGCGCAAGTCGATCCTCGCCGATTACGGCTTCCGCCTGCCCTCCTGCATCGACAACCGGCCGCTGAAATTCGAGGAGTGGGAGCGCTTCCGCCCGCAAACCGTGTTCGTCAGCGCGACGCCCGGCCCTTGGGAGATGGAGCGCACCCAGGGCGTGTTCGCCGAACAGGTGATCCGCCCGACCGGGCTGATCGACCCGGTGACGGATATCCGCCCGGTTGAGCGCCAGGTAGATGATTTGCTGGCGGAAATCCGCATCGTGGCGGCCGCCGGCGGGCGGGTGCTGGTGACGGTGCTGACCAAGCGGATGGCCGAGGACCTCACCGAGTATCTCAATGAGCAGGGCGTGCGGGTGCGCTATCTGCACTCCGACGTCGATACGCTGGAGCGCATCGAGATCATCCGCGACCTGCGGCTCGGCGTGTTCGACGTGCTGATCGGCATCAACCTGCTGCGCGAAGGGCTGGATATCCCGGAATGCGCGCTGGTGGCGATCCTGGATGCCGACAAGGAGGGCTTCCTGCGCAGCAAGACCAGCCTGATCCAGACGATCGGCCGCGCCGCGCGCAATATTGACGGGCGGGTGATCCTCTATGCCGACGTGATGACCGCGAGTCTGCGCTACGCGATCGAGGAAACGGAGCGGCGGCGCAACAAGCAGCGCGCCTGGAACGAGGCGCACGGCATCACCCCGCAGGGCATCCGCAAGCAGATCGGCAAGGTGCTGGAGAGCGTGTTCGAGCAGGACTACGTGACGGTGGCGCCGGTGAAGGGCACCACCGCCGAGTTCGTCGGCAAGGACCTCAAGGCGAGCATCGCCGAGTTGGAGAAGCGCATGCGCACAGCTGCGGGGAACCTCGAATTCGAGGAGGCGGCGCGGTTGCGCGACGAGATCCGCCGGCTCGAGGCGCTCGATCTTGGTCTCGCGCCGCCCCCGGTCGCCACCGCCGTCAGCCGCGCCAAGCGGGACTGGATGCCGGAGCCGATGGGGCCGGGCGGCGGGGGCTGGGACCCGAAGAAGGCCAAGGGGGGTGGGCGGCGGCGGGGGCGATAACGAAAGGACGCAAGACGTTCGGTCGATCAGATGTCGAGTTTGAACCCGCCGACCCTGAGGGAATAGCCGGGCATGTGCAGCGGCTCCGGCTTGTAGCCGAAGCTTGCCATGGCGGCGGCGCAATCGGCCTCGATGGCGGCGGGCTGGCCGGGGGCGAGCATGCGGCGCCAGCGGCCGATTTCGCCATCGCGTCCAGCGTGGTGGCGGTGCCATTGGGTGGCGGGATCGTAGAAATCGCCGGAGCGCGGATCATGCCGCGCCGCCGGATCGTCCTTCATCGCGCCGATGAATTTCTCCACCACCTGGCGCTGGTGGGCGGCGAAAATGCCGAGGGCGACGGAGGGATCGAGTTCCACCCCCAAGGCCGCGGCGATACGCAGCACAGTCTCGGGGTCTTCCGAGAAACGGTCCTCGAAGCGGAGCACCAGCGGGTTGGCGCGCTCCATCAGCCGGGCGGTGAAATTGGCCGATTTGGTGACGGTCTGGCCGGCCTGCTCGAAGCCGAAATGCTGGTAGCGGATCAACGAGGTGACGGCATCGCGCGGGTCGCGGATGGTGGCGATGATGGCCGGCGATTGCGCCAAAAGGGCGTCGGCGGCATTTCGCGGCAGGTCATGCGTCTTCACCACATGCAGCGAGGCGTCGTCCTCGATGCCGGCGAGATCGGCCACCGTGTTGGCGAAGCGGCTGGTGCGCCGCCGCGCCGGGTAGGTGGCGGCGGCGATGGCGCGGATGACGTTATAGGCCCAGGTGGAGCCCGAGGCGTACATGCCAGCGCACCAGAAAACGCTCATCGCTCAGTCGAACTTGAAGTCGACGCCGCCGAGCCGGGCCGTGCTGCTGGCCGCCTTGGCGGTGGCGGAGCGCTCGTAGCCCGCCTGGTCCATCCAGTCGCCGAGCATGACCTCGATTTCGCGGATATGCATCTCCGGCATCGCCCGCCGCCAACGGCCGACCTCGCCGGTGCGGCCGCCATGGTGCTTGTGCCACTGGGTCTCGGGGTCATAGACGTCCCCGGTCACCTGGCCGCGTTGGGCGCGGGAGAGCGTGTCGAGGCTGCCGATCAGTCGCTCCACCGCCGCGCGGCTGTTCTCCGCGAAAATCCGCGCCGCCGCCGCCGCATCGACGCGGGCGCCGATCGCCTCGGCGATGCGGGCGATGCTCTCCGCGTTCTCGGTGAAGCCCGATTCATACCGCAGCACCAGCGCCCCAGCCCGCTGCGCGGTGGCGGCGACGAAGCGGGCCGAGCGGTTCACCGCGGCCAGCGCGAGGCCGAAGGGGAAGCCCTGATAGAGCATCAGCGACACCACGGCGTCCCGCGGGTCGCGAATGGTGGTCACCACACGCGGCTGCTGGCGATGCAGCAGCACCGCCGCGTCATCCGGCAGGTCATGCGACTTGATGACGTGAACGCTGCCTTCCTCGGTCACCCGCGCGAGATCCGCCATGGAGCTGGCGAACAGGGCGTGCACCGGGCGGGCCGAATCGATCGCCGCCAGGCCGCGCATGACGTTGAACACCCAGGTCGACCCCGAGCCATACATGCCGGCACACCAGATCACGCTCATGGTTCAGCGCCCCTTCCAGGCCGGCTTGCGCTTTTCCATGAAGGCGGTGCGGCCTTCGCGGTAATCCTCGCTGTCAAAGCAGGCGAGCACGGCGGCGTTGATGGCGGCGAGATCGCGCTCGGACTCCGCCTGGATGGTGCCGTTGACCGCCATCTTCATCGCCTTCACCGAGAGCGGCGCGTTGTCGGCGATGGTGCGGGCGAGTTCGTAGACGGTGGTGTTGAGGTCCTCGTCCGCCACCACCTGGTTCACCAGCCCGATCCGCCCGGCCTCGGCGGCATCGATGCGGTTGCCGGTGAACAGCAGCGTGCGGGCATGCGCCTGGCCGACCAGGGAGACCAGCTTGCGCACCATGTCGAACCCATAGGCGATGCCGAGCTTGGCGGCGGGGATGCCGAATTCGCTGTCCACCGCGGCGATCCGCACATCGGCCTGCATGGCGATGCCGAGCCCGCCGCCGAGGCAGAAGCCGCGGATGCGGGCGATCACCGGCTTGGGAAAGCCAGCGAGGCGGGCGCGGCCGGCCGAGGTCAGACGGTCATATTCCAGCTGGGCATTTGCATTGGCGCGCTGCTGCTCGAACTGGCTGATATCGGCGCCGGAGACGAAGGCCTTATGGCCCGCGCCCGTCATCACCACCGCGCGCACGGCGTCGGATGCCTCGAAATCATCGAGGATCTCGGTCAGCCCGTGCCACATGTTGACCGACATGGCGTTGCGCTTTTCGGGCTGGTTGAAGGTGATGAGGCCGATGCCCTCCTCCACCTCCGCCAGCATTTTTCCGTCTGCGTAGGACTTCATACGATGGCCTTCTTGCTGCGCAGGGTGGCGATGTCATCGGCGGAGAGGCCGGCCTCGGCGAGGATGGCATCCGTGTCGGCCGCAAGGTCCCGCGTGGCGATGCGAATGTCGCGGCGATGGCCGGAGATGTTGATCGCGGACGCGACGACATCCTTGGTGCCGAGGCGGGGATGCGCCATCGGCACGGCCATGCCGAGATGCTTCACCTGCGGATCGGCGAACACCTTGTCGATGGTGTTGATCGGCCCGCACGGCACGCCGGCATTCTCGAACAGCTCGATCCAATGATCGGAGGGCATGGTTTTGGTCACTTCCCCGATCGCCGCGTTGATCGCCTTGCGATCGGCGCTGCGGCCCTTCTGGGTCGACCATTCCGGCTTGGTGGTCCACTCCGGATGGCCGCTCACCTCGGCGAAGCGCTCCCACAGCCGGCCGGAGGAGGCGGCGATGTTGATGTAGCCGTCGGCGGTGGGGAACACGCCGGTGGGAATGCCGGTCGGGTGGTCGTTGCCGGCCTGGCCGGCGACCTCCTGATCCATCGTCCAGCGCGAGCCCTGGAAATCCAGCATGAAGATCTGCGCTTCGAGCAGGCTGGTGGTCACCCAGCGGCCGACCCCGGTGGTCTCGCGCTCATAGATCGCCATCATGGTGCCGAGCGCCAGCAGATTGCCGGCGGTCAGGTCGTCGATCGGGATGCCCACCCGCATCGGCCCGCGGCCAGGTTCACCGGTGATCGACATCAGGCCGCCCATGCCCTGGGCGATCTGGTCCACGCCCGCGCGCTTGCCGTAGGGCCCGTCCTGGCCGAAGCCGGAGATCGAGGCGTAGACGATGCGCGGGTTGATGGCGCGGATGGTCTCGTAATCCACCTTGAGGCGGTGCTTCACGTTGGCCCGCATGTTCTCGACCACGATATCCGCGGTGGCCGCCAGCTTCATGAACACCGCATGGCCCTCGGGGGATTTGAGGTCGATGCACATGGTGCGCTTGTTGCGATGCAGGTTCTGGAAGTCCGAGCCGTCGCGGTTGCCGGTGATGCCCTCGCCATCGCCCGGCGGAGGCTCGATGCGGATCACGTTGGCGCCCCAGTCGGCGAGATGGCGCACGCAGGTGGGCCCGGCGCGGGCGAGGGTGAGGTCCAGCACCGTCAGGCGGGCGAGCGGCAGGGCGCTGCCGGCGGGGGGAGAGGTATCGTCGGGCATGAGGCGGGTCCTTGAGGTCAGGCGGGGATGCGAAGGCCGGTCGCCGGCTGGAGGACGCCGCCGCGCAGCGCGCCGGGGGCGATGCTGCCCCAGAGGGTGTCGAACCCCTCGGGCAATGCGCGGCTATTGGGCATGGCGAGCCAGAGGCGGAACAGCAGGCGCTCCTGGTGGCTGGCCGCATCGTCGGCATAGGCGGTGCGGCCGTGATAGATCACGTGGTTATTGAGCAGCTGGATGTCGCCCGGCACGAAGGCGGAGAGGGCGCAGATCTCCTCGGCCACCGCGGCCAGCAGATCGAGCGCCTCGTTCTGCGCCGCCGTGAGGCGGGGCACCCAGGCGACTTCCTGCGCCTGCTCGACATAGGTGCGCGAATACTGGCTGGTGATCTTGCCGTCGCGGAAGCCGAAGACGGGCTGGGCGAAGACGTTGTCCTTCGACACCCCATCCTCATCGCGCGGGCGCATGCGCCAGTAGTCGTGGCACAGGACCTCCAGCAAATCCGGCCGGCGGCGCAGGATTTCGTTGTGGATGGCGGGGATGGAGGCGAGCTTGGAGATGCCGCCCTCCCGCGCATTGCGGGCGCACAGCAGGGCGATGACGTCGCAGCGGTCGGTATGCCAGCGCAGCGGGCCGGTAGAGCGCGAGCGGGCGCGGGCGGAGGCGACGGCGCCCTCGGCGGTTTCATCGAAGGTCTTGGTGGCGAGCTTGGTCTCGTCGCGCACCTCGCCCATGATTTCGCCCGAGGCATTCTGGTAGATGGCGGTGCCGAGATGGCGGCCAATGCCCCAGAAGATCTGGCGCAGATCGTCATCCCCATAGCGCGTGGGGTCGATCCCGCGCAGGCGCACGGCGCCGCGACCGTTTTCGAGCTCGTCGGAGATATCCTCCAGCAGCTCGGCGGTCTGCGGCAGCGGGAAATCCTCGGCGCCGAAGCCGAACAGCTTGGTGCCGCGGCGTTTCAGCGCCTGCAGCGCCGCATCGATCTCGGCGAGATGGGCGGGGGAGAAGCTGCGGATCCAGTCGCCGGCGCGGTCGAGTTCAGCGCCGGTCCAGACGGCGCGGCCGGTCAGCATCTGACGGGGAGCGGTCATGGTGTCCTCCAAGAGTTGACGGGAGGTTTCGCCGATGGGGCGGGGAAGTCAACCGGCATCGCGGGAGACCAGCAGGCGGTAGACCACGAAGCTCGCGATTCCTCCGGCACCCATGAACAGGGCCATCGGGAGTACCGTCTGGTTCAAAAGGGCACCCGCAATTGCGCCAAATGCCGCCCCGCTGCCGAACTGGATGACGCCGAGCAGCGAGGAGGCGGTGCCGGCCATGTGCGGGTAGCGCTGCAGGGCGCAGGCGGTGGCGTTGGGGGCGACGAAGCTCATCCCCCCGATCAGCCCGGTGGCCAGCAGCACGAAGGGGAACCAGCCGAGCGCCCCGGTGGTGGATTCGATGATGCCGCAGACGATCAGCCCGCAGCCGGCGATCAGCGGCGCCCAGGTGGCCCGGCGCAGCATCACTTCCGCCCCCACGCGGCGGGTCAGCCGGCTGTTGATCGAGGCGCCGATGGTCATGGTGATGACGGTGGCGCCGAACACGAAGGAGTAGGTCGCCGGCGCCAGGCCGTAGATGCCGATCAGCACGAAAGAGGACAGCGAGATGAAGGAGAACATCGCGCCGAACAGAAAGCCGGTGGTGAGCGCATAGCCGAGGAAGGTGCCCGAGCGCAGCAATTCGGCGAAGCGCGCGATGATGCCGCCAAAGGCGAGCGGGCCGCGATGCTCCGGCCGTAGGGTCTCCCGCGTCACCATCAGCGCCATGCACAGCGACAGGGCGCCGAACACCGCCAGCGTGGTGAAGATTGCCCGCCAGCCGAAGAAATACATCACCTGGCTGCCGATCAACGGCGCCAGCATCGGCGCCATCGAGGAGGAGGCCATGAGGATCGACATCACCTGCGCCGCCTGGTCACGCTCCGCGAGGTCGCGCACCATGGTGCGCGCCATCACCGGCGGCGCGCAGGCGGCGAGGCCCTGGATGAAGCGCAACAGGATGAGCTGCGGCGCCGATTGGGCCAGCAGGCACAGCACCGAGACGGCGATGTAGAGCACGATCCCGGCGATCAGCACCGGGCGGCGGCCGAAATAGTCGCCGAGCGGGCCGTAGACGATCTGCCCGAAGCCGAAGGCCACCATGAAGGCGGAAAGGCTGAGCTGCACCTGGGAGGCGGAACTGCCGAACTCCGACCGGATGGTCGGGAAGGCCGGCAAATACATGTCGATCGACATCGGCGCGAAAGCCGTCAGCATCGCCAGCGAGGCGATGAGGAGGGGGGTAATAGGTTGTCGGGGCGCCCGGATGCTGTTCATCGCCTCACGCCGCCGCGGCAGGTGTACGGGCGACGACAAGCAGATAGTCCCCGGTACCGCCCATCTCTATCGCCGCCGAGCGCATGGAGGGAATGAGCGTTGGATGATCGCAGGGATCACCGGTGCCGGGATCGATCATGCCCATCGCCGCGATCATCGGCCATGGCCAGAGCCGCGCGCGGCCGCACAGGCCGGTCACGCATTCCTTGTCGTGGCTCGGAATGAGGTTATGCATCGGCCAACTCACCGCGTTCGATGATCGCAGAAACGACGCCGCGCAGAACAGCGTCTGTGCTATGCCGTTCCAGGAATGTTCGGGCCCCGTGGGCGGAGAGTGCTTCGCCACATGCGGGATCGCCGAGAATCCGGAGAATGGCGGCGCGCAGGGCTGCGGGATCGCGGGGGGAAACGAGAATTGCGTCTTCGCCATCGGTTGCATATTCGCGGATCGTCAATGTGTCGGTCACAATCACGGGCCGGTTGAGCGCCCAGGCCTGCAGCATCACCATTTGGCCCGCTGAGATATCGTCCGCGGCGAGCGGAACGACGACGATGTCAGCGGCGGCGACTTGGCGGAGGTATCCCGTGCCATAGCAGCGATCGAGGATGACGACGTAGCCGTCTTCCGGCAGCGGAGGGATTGCGGCACGAACGTCACAAATGACCCGTAGTTCGACATCGAGCCCCGCGATGGCCGCGAACAAGGTCGGGTAATCACGCGCCGAGCGGCCCGCCGTTACTATGACCGGGCGGATATGCGCGGCCCGTTCCGTGATGGAATCGGCTATGAGCGTCGATGCCGCATCGACCGATAATCCGTAGGGGACGAAGACGAAATGTGTGCTCGGAAAAAGCACCGCGTAGCGGGTTACCTCGGTGCGTGAATGGACGATCGCGAGATCCACAAAACTAAGGACGGCGGAATAATAGGCTCTGCGCATGGCATTGAGGATCAGCGAGCGCCGCGGCGTGAGGATGAACGTATTCACGACGATCCGGGTCGCGCGGTGACCACTGAGAAATCGAATAAGCGCGAACACAAAAACTTCGATGTCGTAATTGAGTACGACCGTGTCCGGCGGCGGCGAGCTTCGGTAGAAAGCCAGGCGGGCGTTATCCAGGGCGACGCGAACCATGCCCGGAAGGCATCGAAACAAGTAGCCGGCCAATGTGCGGTACGAGAGGTCAACATATGCGGCGTGAATACGGTGAGGAACGCCGATCGCACGGAGGGCTTGGCCAAACGGCGATTCAGCCGCGTTTCGGGAAAACAGGGGGAAGAAATCGATCATGTCAACATTGTCCCAAAATCGCTTCCTCGTGCCGCATCTGCGCCGGTCCGCGCATGTGTCAAAATGCCGATATAGCAATAATTGAACGGGAGCAAAGCGCCTCACACGTGGAGCCGAAGCGGCCGATATTTCGGCACGTCGTGATCAGCACCTCGTTCATTGTGATCTCAGCGCAGACGCGCCCGAGACAAACTTGGGTATGATCCTGCCGATCGATCGGGGATCAGCACACATCGAATTTCCGCCACGCTCTGATTCCGGTCCGCGGTCAGGCAAACGCCGGCCACGGAAAACCAACACGCGGAACACGCGAGCCGCCCGATACGGCTACTTCACGACCTTCCAGACGCCATTCTGCACGGTGCTCAACACCAATGAGCGTTCGTCGGCGCCGTTGTGGTTGGTGGGCGAGAGCGCATATACGGCAGCGGCGCCCTTGAGGTTTGTCATCTGTTCCATGGCATCGCGGAGCGCCTTGCGGAACTCGGGCGTGCCGGGTTGAGCGGCTTTGAGTGCCTCCGGCAATCCTGCCGCGAACAGTAGGTAGCTGTCCCACGCCAGAGCCCCGAAAAGCGAGCGGGAAGCGGCACCGTGCTTCGCCTCATACCTGCGCACGAAATCCATCGAGGACTTGGTGAGATCGCCGTTGTCAGGCAGTTGCTCGGCCACCATCACCGGATTGAGCGCCACCAGCATGCCGTCGGCCGACTTGCCGGCGACGCGCAGGAAGTCGGGATTGGCGATGCCCTGGTTATGCAGGATGGCACCCTTGTAGCCTCGGGCGCGCAGTTCAATCACCGGCAGGGCGCCGGGCGTGCCGGAGGCGGCGATGAAGATGGCATCGGGCTGCTTCGTGAGCAGCTTGAGCACCTGCGGGGTGACGGACGTGTCGGCCGGGTTGAACTTCTCCTCGCCCTGCCATGTGAGGCCAAGCTTCGCCGCCTCGCCCTTGGCGGCACCAATGAAGGCATCGCCGAAGGCGGTCGCCATGGCGATGCCGGCCACACTGCTGCCGCCATGCGCCTTCAGCCACGTGAGCGGCGGCCGCACCATCACGGACTCGGTGACCACCAGCTTAAAGGCCCAGCGACGATTGCCTTCCTGCGGCGAGATGATGCCCTCGGAGCCGGCATGGCTGATGAAGGGCGTCGCGGTGGAGCCGGCGACATCGAGCACCGCCAGCGAGGTCGGAGTCACCGAGGGGCCGAAGACGAGGTCAACCTTCTCTTCGCTGACCAGCTTCTGGAACGCCTTCACCGCATTGGTGCTGTCGCTGCCGTCATCGAGGATGATGTAGCGGATCTTCTGCCCAGACGCCTCGCGCGGCAGCAGGTCGATGACGTTGCGGCCGGGAATGCCGATCGAGGCCGCGGGCCCAGTCAGCGAGAGTACCGCGCCAATCGTCACGTCGGCCCGCGCGGCAAGCGGTGCGAGGGCAAGAGCCGGGGCCAGGAGGGCGGCGAGGAGTTTGGAATGCACGCGCATGATGGTCTCCTGTCGATTGCAGCAACATTACGCGATAGACTTGTGATGAACCAAGTCCCCACGGCGCCTCAGATATTCCGCCCGTGGCAGTGCTTGAACTTGCGGCCGGAGCCGCAGGGGCAGGCGGCGTTGCGGCCGACGTTGCGCCAGGTTGAGGGGTCGTCGGGGTCAATCCCTTCTGCGATCAGCCCCGTCTCGGCGGGGCTGGCCATGCCGTAGCCGACATCGCCGCCGGTCAGCATCGCCTCGGGCGCGGCGTGGATTTCGCTCATCGCCTCGAAGGGCACCGGCTCCGGCTCGGGCGCGATTTCGGCGCGGGTGAGCATGCCGATCACCCGCTCCTTCATCTCGTCCAGCATGGCATTGAACAGAGTGAAGGCCTCGCTCTTGTACTCGTTCAGCGGATCGCGCTGGCCATAGGCGCGCAGCACGATGCCCTGGCGGAGATGGTCGAGCGCCAGAAGATGCTCCTTCCACACCGCATCGAAGATCTGCAGCAGCAGGCTCTTCTCGATGAAGCGCATCAGGTCCGGCCCGAAATTGGCGGCCTTGGCGGCCATATATTCGTCGGACGCCTTGAGCAGACGCTCGCGCACGCCGGCCTCGTCGATGCCTTCCTCGCGCGCCCAGTCGACGATCGGCAAATGGAGGTTCAGCACGCGCTGCACGTCCTCGGCGAGTGCGGGGGTTTCCCACTGCTCGGCGAAGGCCTTCTCGGGGATGCGGCGATGCACCATGTCCTCGATCAGCTCGTGGCGCATGTCATCGACGATCGCGGCGACGTCGGCCGCGTGCATGAACTCCTTGCGCTGCGCATAGACCTCGCGGCGCTGGTCGTTCATCACGTCGTCGTATTTCAGCACGTTCTTGCGGGTATCGAAGTTGCGCGCCTCGACCTTTTTCTGCGCCTTTTCGAGCGCCTTGTTGATCCAGGGATGCACGATCGCCTCGCCATCCTTAAGCCCGAGGCGGGCGAGCATGCCGCCCATCCGGTCGGAGCCGAAGATGCGCATCAGGTCGTCTTCCAGCGAGAGGAAGAAGCGCGAGGCCCCGGGGTCGCCCTGGCGGCCGGAGCGGCCGCGCAGCTGGTTGTCGATGCGCCGGCTCTCATGGCGCTCGGTGCCGATGACGAACAGGCCGCCGGCCTTTTTCACCACCTCGTGCCCGGCATCCACCTCGGCCTTGATCGCCGCGGCGCGGGCCTCGCGGGCGGTCTCGTCCTCGATGCCGTCGAGCTCGAGTTTGAGCCGCATGTCGAGATTGCCGCCGAGTTTGATGTCGGTGCCACGGCCGGCCATATTGGTGGCAATGGTCACCGCCCCCGGCGCGCCGGCCTGGCTGACGATCAGCGCCTCCTGCTCGTGGAAGCGGGCGTTGAGCACGGCGTGCGGAATGCGCTTCTGCTTGAGGATCTCGGACAGCGTCTCGCTTTTCTCGATCGAGGTGGTGCCCACCAGCACCGGCTGGCCGCGGCCGCGCGCCTCCTCGATGAGCTTGGCCACCGCCTCGTATTTCTCGGCGGCCGAGCGGTAGACCTCGTCATCCTCGTCCTTGCGCACGACGGGGACGTTGGTGGGGATGTCCACCACGTCGAGCTTGTAGATCTCGGCGAATTCGTCGGCCTCGGTCAGCGCCGTGCCGGTCATGCCGGCGAGCTTGGGGTAGAGGCGGAAGTAGTTCTGGAAGGTGATGGAGGCGAGCGTCTGGTTCTCGGCCTGGACGGTGACACCCTCCTTGGCTTCGAGCGCCTGGTGCAGCCCCTCCGAGTAGCGGCGGCCTTCCATCATGCGGCCGGTGAACTCATCGATGATGATCACCTTGTCGTCGCGCACAATGTAGTCGACGTCGCGGGTGAACAGCGCGTTGGCGCGCAGGCTTTGCTGGACGTGATGGACCACCGAGACGTTGAAGATATCGTAGAGATTGCCCTCGGTGATGATGCCGGCGGTGCGCAGCATGTCCTCGACGCGCTCGGCGCCGATCTCGGTCAGCACCGCGGTGCGAAATTTCTCGTCCTTGTCATAATTCGCGGGGTCCGTGACCAGTTCGCGGATGACGATGTTGACGCTGCGGTAGAGATCGGAGCTGTCCTCGGCGGGGCCGGAGATGATCAGCGGCGTGCGGGCCTCGTCGATCAGGATGCTGTCGACCTCGTCGACGATGCCGAACGCGAAATCCCGCTGCACCATGTCTTCCAGGCGGTACTTCATGTTGTCGCGCAGATAGTCGAAGCCGTACTCGTTGTTGGTGCCGTAGGTGATGTCGGCGGCATAGGCATCGCGCCGCTCATTCTCCGACAGGCCATGCACGATCACCCCGGTGCTCATGCCGAGGAAGCCGTAGATCTGGTCCATCCACTCCGCGTCACGCCGGGCGAGATAGTCATTGACCGTGACGACGTGCACGCCCTTGCCAGCCAGCGCGTTGAGGTAGACCGGCAGGGTGGCGACCAGGGTCTTGCCTTCGCCGGTCTTCATTTCGGCGATCTTGCCATCATGCAGCACCATGCCGCCGATCATCTGCACGTCGAAATGCCGCATGCCGAGCACGCGGCGGCCGGCCTCGCGCACGGTGGCGAAGGCCTCGGGCAGCAGGTCATCGAGCGAGGCGCCGGCGGCCAGGCGGGCGCGGAACTCGCCCGTTTTGCCTTGCAGCTCGGCATCCGACAGCGCCTGCATCGCCGGTTCCAGCGCATTGATCTGGGGCACGCGGCGCTGATAGGCCTTGAGCGAACGGTCGTTGCTGGTACCAAAAATGGCACGGGCGAGTCTGGCGAACATATCAAGCCTTCCGGGAAGCAGGCAAAGTGGCGCAAGCCGGGCGCGGCGCGCGTCGATCTCAGGCTGTCAGATAGGACCCGCACCGGCCCGGGTCAACGCGAGAGGCGAAATTCCCGCTCTGCTGCCCGATTGCGCTGCTTGTCCAGGGCGCGGCGGCCGGCCTATACGGGCGGACTTCTGTAAGGAAATCCCATGCGGCCGTCCCGCCCCAGCCTCGCGCTCGCCCTGGCCCTGCTCGCGGCCACCGCCCTCTCGCCCGCTGCCCGCGCCCAACCCGCCGCCGCTACCGATCCCGTGGTTGCACGTGTCAACGGCACCGAGATCCATGTCAGCGATATCACCGAGGCGGCGCAGGGCCTGCCGCAGGAATATCGCGGCATGCCGCAGAACATGCTGATGCCGATGCTGGCCGACCAGCTGATCGACCGCGCCGCCGTCGCCGCCATGGCGCGCAAGGATGGGCTGGAGAAGGATCCGACGGTGGTGCGCGCCGTCGCCCGCGCCACCGAGGAGGCGCTCGAGAACGCCATCCTGCAGCGCAATGTCGGCCCGACCATCACCGAGGACAAGCTGCGCGCCCGCTACGCCACGGATATCGCGGGCAAGGAGGGCGAGCCCGAAGTGCATGCCCGCCACATCCTGGTCGCCAATGAGGCCGATGCGGTGAAGGTGATCGCCGAGCTCAAGAAGGGCGGCGATTTCGCGGCCCTCGCCAAGGCCCGCAGCAGTGACCCCGGCGCCGGCCAGGGCGGCGATCTCGGCTTTTTCAAGCGCGCCGACATGGTGCCGGAATTCGCCGAGGCCGCCTTCGCGCTGAAGCCTGGCCAGGTCTCGGACAAGCCGATCAAGACCCAGTTCGGCTGGCACGTCATCAAGGTGGAGGAGCGCCGCGCCGCCCCCGCCCCGAGCTTCGAGCAGGCGCAGGACGATCTGCGCCAGAAGGTGATCCAGGAGGGCGTGCAGAAAGTGCTCGCCGCCGCCCGCGCCGCCGTCACCATTGAGCGCTTCAACCCCGATGGCTCCCCCCGGCGTGCCACCGATGATGCGGCCCCCCCGCCCAAGCCCTGATCCAACATAAGAAAGAAGAGGAACCGACCCATGGCCATGGCCGTCTCCCCGCTCGCCGTCCCGCTCCCCGAACTGCCGCCGCTCGCCGGCGTGAAGCTCGGCGCCACCGCCGCCGGCATCCGCTACAAGGGCCGCAATGACGTGGTGATGGCGGAGCTCGCCTCCGGCACCACGGTGGCCGGCGTGTTCACCTCTTCCAAATGCCCCGGCGCCCCGATCGACTGGTGCCGCGAGATGCTGCCGGGCGGCAAGGCCCGCGCGGTGGTGATCAATGCGGGCAATGCCAACGTGTTTACCGGCAAGGCCGGCGCCGATGCCTGCAAGGCCACCGCCGCCGCCGCCGCCAAGATCGCCGGCGTGCCGGTGAAGCAGGTGTTCCTCTCCTCCACCGGCGTGATCGGCGAGGTTCTGCCGCACGAGAAGCTGACCGCCGCCCTGCCGGAACTCCACGCCAACCTCTCCGAAGACGGCTGGGAAGCCGCAGCCCGCGGCATCATGACCACCGACACCTTTCCCAAGGGCGTCACCCGCACGGCGAGCATCGGCGGCAAGGAAGTGCGCATCAACGGCATCGCCAAGGGCAGCGGCATGATCGCGCCGGATATGGCGACCATGCTGTGCTTCATCTTCACCGACGCGAAGATCCCGGCCCCGGCGCTGCAGGCGATGCTCTCCAAGGGCGTCAACACCACCTTCAACTGCACAACTGTCGACAGCGACACCTCGACGTCCGACACCGTGATGCTGTTCGCCACCGGCCAGGCCAAGCATCCGAAAATCTCCGACGAAGGCGGCAAGGAACTGGCCGACTTCGCCCGCGCCCTGAACGAGGTGCTGCTCGATCTCGCCCTCCAGGTCACCCGTGACGGCGAGGGGGCCCAGAAGCTGATCCGCATCGACGTCACCGGCGCCACCACGGCGAAATCGGCCAAGCGCATCGGCATGGCGATCGCCAACTCGCCGCTGGTGAAAACCGCCATCGCCGGCGAGGACGCCAATTGGGGCCGCATCGTCATGGCCGTCGGCAAGGCCGGCGAACCGGCCGATCGCGACAAGATCTCGGTCGGCGTCGGCGGCGTCTGGATGGCCAAGGACGGTGGCGTGGTGCCGGGCTACGACGAGACCCCGGTGGTCGCCCACATGAAGGGGCAAGAGGTCAACATCGCCGTCGATATCGGCCTCGGCAAGGGCAAGGCGACGGTGTGGACCTGCGACCTGACGCACGGCTACATCGACATCAACGGCAGCTACCGCAGCTGAGCCGCTCCGGTGGCGGGCTTGCATCCCGCCACCGGATTGGGCACTCCAGCCGCCATGGCCGACGCCCCCATCCTCGACTTCCCCCCCATCGCCACCGAGCGCCTGGTGCTGCGCCCCTTCGTCGCCGCGGACGCGACCGAGTTGCACAACCTGATGAACCACTGGGAAGTCTGCCGCGATCTCGCCGAGGTCCCCTTCCCCTACCCCCCCGACATCGCCGAAAACTGGGTCGGCTACACCCGCGAAGCGATCGCCGAGAAACGCGCCTGGCACCTCGCCATCACCGGCCGCGAGGGCGAGCGCGAAATCCTGGTCGGCGGCGTCGGGCTACGGCTCGATGAAGACGGCAAGAGCGCCAAGCTCGGCTACTGGGTCGGCCTCAAATTCTGGGGCCACGGCGTCGCCAGCGAAGCCGCCGGCCGCATGGCCCGCTGGGCGCTCGCCAATCTCGACATCACCCGCGTCCACGCCTCCGTCGCCACCGCCAACGGCGCCAGCCAGGCCGTCCTCCGCCGCATCGGCTTCCGCCACGTCGGCGAGGGCGAGGAGCACTTCCTCGCCCGCGGCGGGGACGTGAAGGTCCTCCGCTTCGAGGCCAACCGCACCGACCTCTTCGGCGCCCCCGAAGTCGAAACCCGCGCCGACGGCGCCAAGCCCCTCGTTCTCGTCGCCGCCTGCGCCTTGGTCGATCGCGACGGCCGCATCCTCCTCGCCCGCCGACCCGAGGGCAAGAAAATGGCCGGCCTCTGGGAGTTCCCCGGCGGCAAGCTCAACCCCGGCGAAACCCCCGAAGCCGCCCTCATCCGCGAACTGAAGGAGGAGCTTGGCATCGACGTCGCCTCCAACTGCCTCGCCGCCTTTACCTTCGCCTCCCACGAATACGACACCTTCCACCTCCTCATGCCGCTCTATCTCTGCCGCCGCTGGAAAGGCACCCCCACCGGCCGCGAGAACCAGGCCCTCGCCTGGGTCCGCCCCGACAAACTCGCCGAATACCCCATGCCCGAAGCCGACCGCCCCCTGGTGCCCCTCCTACGCGATTTCCTGTAGGCTCGTCCCAGCATCGAGGAGTCGCCCATGAGCCAGAACCCCACCGCCTGCCTGCTTGTCATCGGCAACGAGGTGCTCTCCGGCCGCACCCAGGATGCCAACATCAAGTTCATCGCCGTCGGCCTCGGCGAAATCGGCATCCCCCTCCGCGAAGTCCGCGTCATCCCCGACATCCCCGAAACCATCATCGCCACCGTCAACGAGGCCCGCGCCAAGTTCGACCATGTCTTCACCACCGGCGGCATCGGCCCGACGCATGATGACATCACCAGCGAATGCGTCGCCGCCGCCTTCGGCGTCCCCTGGGAGCCCCACCCCGAAGCCTGGGCCCGGCTTGACGCCCGCTACGCCCCCGGCGAATTCAACGCCGCCCGCCAGCGCATGGCCACCATGCCCCGCGGCGCCACCCTGATCGACAACGAAATCTCCACCGCCCCCGGCTTCACCATCGGCAACGTCCACGTCATGGCCGGCGTGCCCCGCATCATGCAGGCGATGTTCCGCAACCTCGCCCCCACCCTCACCGGCGGCCCGCCCATCCGCATGGGCGCCGTCCACGCCAAAGGCCTCGCCGAAGGCCGCATCGCCGACGGCCTGGCCGCCATCCAATCCCGCTTCCCCGCGCTCGACATCGGCAGCTACCCCTACTACCGCCCCGACGCCAACGGCGTCGCCCTCATCGCCAAAGGCAACGACCCCGACGCCATCGCCGCCGCCTGCGCCGAAATCACCACTCTCATCGCAAGCTGCGGCGCCACCCCCATCCAAGGCGAACCCCTAGCCTGAGACCTGAGTGGCAAAAAGCCGCTATAGTTAAACAATCGAAACAATATTACCGCACCTTCCCCCTCAATCCCGCGGCAATTTTTTCGGCAACAACTTCATCGGCTTCCCCTCCAAATTCGGATACCAAAGAATCGCCTTCCGCTCCTTGCGGGTCAGCCATCGCCGCTCCCCTTCTCCCTCTCCCCGGTTTCGGGGAGAGGGCCGGGGTGAGGGTGTCTCCACCGCGCGATCCCCCACCGCCCGCTCCCCTTCTCCCGCGTTCGCAGGCTTGGGCTGCGAAGCAGACCAAGGGCGGGATGAGGATAGTTCCCCAGCCTTGACTCTCTCCAGCTTACGCTCGACTCCCTCTCCCGCACTCGCGGGCTTGGGCTGCGAAGCAGACCAAGGGCGGGGTGAGGGTCGCGCAACCGGTACACTCTTCGCGCGCCTCCCCCTTACCACCCGCCCCACACACGGCGCATCAATCGCCAACACCCAACACATCCGCCGCAACACCCGCTGCGCCTGCGGACACCCCGCCACCATCGCGGCCACCTCCGGCGTATTGAGATGATGCGCAATCATCGCCGCCGACATCCGCACCTCCTCCCCCAACCGCACCACCCACCCAAACCCGCCCGGCAGCCGCACCCGCGGTGTCGTCCGCTCCCCGCGAACATCCCCCGCCCGCGATTTCCGCGTCCGAAACACCCCACCCGCCGCCAACCGTGTCATCACAGCGGCAAACCGCCGCCCACCCCCCCGCAAATACCGGTGTATCGCCATCGCCACATCCTGCCGCGGATCGCGCAGCATCCGGTTGAACATCTGCTGCACCAACCGATCGACAAACCACAGCACCGCCCCCACCATTTCGGCGGTTCGGTCCGGCGAGAGGCCGGAAGGCGCAGGGGATGTCGTCACATCATTCATGACGTTTTTGATAGCTTGTAAGTTATTTATGGTCAAGGAAAAAATAGCCCGTCGCCGTGGATTTTTTGCCTTCGCCCACCTAACCCACCCGTCATCGCGAGGCAAAGCCGAAGCGATCCACGCCACCCGCGCGAACGAAGGGCCAAGCCCCCACCCAAGCATCCGTCGGTCACCGCCCCAAGCAAGCGGAACAACGAGACAGCGAGAAGGAAATTTCACCACAGAGGCACAGAGATCACAGAGCCGCGCCCCGCGCGACGTCCCCCTCTCCTGCGTTCGCGGGTTTGCGCCGCAGAGCGGATCAAGGGAGGCGTGAAGCCGGCAACGCTCGATCTGACTCCCTCTCCCGCTCAGCGGGCTTGAGCCACAGGGCGGATCAAGGCCGGGGTGAGGGGGGCCGTGCGCCGCCCGCCCAAAATCAAAGCCACACCACCATCCAAACGAAGTCTCACCCCAGAGCCGCAGAGATCAGTGCCCCCCCAGAGTCAGTCCCCCCGATACCAAGAAGGCCGCTTACAGCCCTCAGACAGGCGAAGATCGAGAATGGGATGCCGCAACATGGAAGCATCCCTCACCTGCGTGCCATCGAGCCTGAGTTCTTGCATTTTCCCGAGCCCTGCGATGGGCGCGAGGTCCCGCACCTTTGCCTTGTCGAGATTGAGGCGTTGCAGGTTGGCGAGCCCGGCGGTGCCGAGACTTCCCTCCCGAAACCTACGGGTCGCTGTTGCCTGTATCACCTCATCCAACTGCGATATTGAAATGCCGAGACGAAAGAGCTCAGCAAGGACCTGTCCGGTGAAGTAAAAATTTCCGAGGAAATCTTCTTGCGCTGGAAACTCGGGCCGATCATTCCTCGAGCCCCCTCACTCGTTGCAACTTGTCGCGGCAGTCATCCCCGGCCGCTGCGAGGTCAATGATGAATGTGGCTAACTCGGCATCATCGCGCAACAGACTTGGCGGCACCGGCTGAGGCTGGCACTGAAGCAGCGCCGCTGGCACCTGTCGCCGGACCGCTACCAGCACCGGAGGACTAGTGAAGTGGTTCCCGCCGATCACTCCACCACCCAGGACGATGCCGATCAGCAGAACCAGCGGCGCGGCGTAGGAGGCGAGGGTGCGCAGCGCCACCGCGCGACGGCGGCCGAGATAGGTCGCGACGGCGCGGGCGACGAAGTCGTGCGAGAGTTCCCACACGCTCTGCGTCGCCTCCAGCGGGCGCGCCAGCCCGGCCTCAGCGAGCGCGATCAGCACCGCGCGCACCTCCGCCGGGCGCAGCTTCGCCTCCTTCGCCAGTTCCGCCTCCGGCCTGGCCCGCTTGGTGCCCTCCTCGGTCAGCAGCCCGGCCAGCACGCGCGGCGCCCAGGCACGAATGGCGGGATTGTCGACCGCCTGCGCGACATAGTCCCGCACCAGACGGTTGGCCTCCAGCGAGGTGACGACGCTGCCGCCCCGCGTGGTCAGCACATGACCGAGCACGTTCAGCGTGATCGGGCGCACCCGGCCCGGCGAATCATCGTATTCGGCGGCGCTTTTGACCAGACGATCCAGCGCCTCGTCCTTCAGGCCGAGTTTCGAGCCTTTGACGAAGCCGCGCGCCGCGACTTCATTGAAGCGGCCGACCTGGAAGAAGTTGATGCCCTGCATCAGCTTCGGCAGCCCGATGTCATCCATCCCGGTCTGGTAGTCGCTGCGTAGCACCAGCAGCAGCTTCAACCCGGCGAGCGGGCGCTGTCCGAGGTCGTTCACCAGCGTGGCGAACCCTGCGTGACGCTCGGGGCTGCCGAGGATGATGAACTCCTCGAACTGGTCGAGCACAAGCAGCAGTTTGCCGCTGGCGTGTGCGACGGCGGCTTGCAGGGTTTCGCGAAGCGGGACCGATCCATCGGTTGCGCCCAATACTGTGCGCAGCGCCGCATCGGCATCCGCACCGGCACGCACCGGGGAGATGACCCAGCCCTTTGCCAGCATGGCGGGGAGGACGAAGGCGTTGAGCAGCGAGCTTTTACCGGCGCCGGAATCGCCTGTCAGATAAAGCGGTGTGGCGTCGGCGTGGGTCAGCCAGCCGAGGGCGCGGACATGCGCCTGATCGGCGCGCGCGAAGGCTTTGCGATCCGCGTCCGTGGCGAGGTAGGGGGTGATGCGAAAATACCCTGTCGGAACGGCGGCCGGCTTAATCGCGAGGTCCATCGCCGCCTTGCGGTTACGCGCCGCTCTCCATTCGTTGGCAAGCTGCAGCGCGATGACCAGCGCGGGCAGGCCGAACAGCAGGGTGTTGTGCAACCAGGGCCAAGGGAGCCCGAGACCAAAATATTGGAGTGCCAGATCGGCACCCCTGGTCGAGGCAAGAACCAGCATGATGCTGGCGAGCAACACCGCCCACCGCCCGAGCAGCTTGCCGACGAAAGAACCGCGCACCGCCTTGACCGCCGCGGGGTCCATCCCCGGCATCCTCGGCAGCCCTCCACCCAGGGCGGTCTCGACGGCCATGCGTGCCCCCGCATCTATTTCGATGCCGCATACTATGCGGTGCTACGTGCGACGCAAGCCGGGCCGTTGTTGCTTGTATGCCACCCCTCCCACTGTCGGCCGCGTCGCTCCACAATCGCCTCCCCCCAACTCAATCCACCACCACCGGCTTCCAAACCGCCGTCGCCAGCCGCAAAAAATTGCCGCCGACGATCCCGGCGATCGCTGCGTCGTCATAGCCCCGCGCCAGCAGCCCCTCCACGATCGCCGGCAACGCCTCTGGCGGCAGGATCCCGATCCCCGCCCCCGTCGCATACTGCGCCTCCGGCCAGTAGAACCGCTCCCGCGCCCCCGCCCCCCCGATCATGTCATCGAGCGCGCCATGCTTCTCCAGCACGCTGTCGATCCCGAGCCCCACATGCCCGGCCCCCACCAGCCCGACCACATGGTCGATATGCTCCACCACATGCTCCGCCACCGCCCCACGGCGCCCCAGGAACGGCCCCACCCCGGTAATGCCGACCACCCCGCCCCCCGCCGCGCATTGCCGGATCAGTTCGTCGCTCACGTTGCGCTCATGGTCCCACACCGCCCGCGCGTTCGAATGCGAGAAAATCACCGGCGTCGCTGACCGCTCCATCAGCTCCCGCGCCGTCCGGGCCCCGCAATGCGACGCATCGACCACCATCCCCACCCGGTTCATCTCCGCCAGCACCTCGCGCCCGAAGCCCGTCAGCCCCGTATCCGCGTCGTGGCACCCGCCCCCCGCCAGGTTGTTGCGATTATAGGCGAACAGCATCTGCCGCACGCCGAGCTTGTAGAACACGTCGACCATCCCCGCATCGCCATTCAGCGCATTCGCCCCTTCGATGTCGAACCCGATCGCGATCTTCCCCTCGCTGCGCGCCCGCGCAATGTCCCCCACCCCGATCGCCGGCACCACCAACGCCCGATGCGCGCGCATCCAATGCCGATACGCCGACGCCGCCTCCAACGCCGTCGTCCACGGCTGGTAGTCGTAGCCGATATTCACCGACACATAGTCGATCCCCGCCGCCCGCCACCGCCCCAGCTCCTCCAGGTCCCCCGCCCGCTCGAACGGAAACCCCGCATGCGCATCCCACACCACCACGCGCGCCAGAATCTCCCGCGCCCGCGCCCCGAATTCCCCCGACATCCCAGCCCCCTTGCCAATCCCGCCACCAACCCTTCGCCGGCGGTTGAGCGCAGTCTTGTTTCATAGCGGAACGAGGTTCTTCGGTCGACGGACCCTGCGTTGCAGGGCCCGCCCGGGGCATTTGGCGATCATCGACCTCTCTTGCTCCCGTGTCCTCCGCGACCGGTCCCGATGTTGCCGCGGGATTGCCGTGCGGCCGCATGTGTCCATGCATGCCTTCGATCGCCCGGTGCTCGTCGGCGTGCCTCTTGCGACGGTTGCTGATGCGCTGTGCACGCCGGTCTGGGTCTATGGCGGCACCATGCGGGCGCGGCTCAGAGGGTCTCAAGCTGTGCCAGCCGGGCGCGATCCGCGGGGGCATTATGTGTTGAGGGGGAATGATCATCGCGCCGTACTCAGCATCTTCGCCAATGGCAGCGCCTGAGTGCGCTCGGCCGTAGTAAATAGAAAATACGCAGAAATACGTATGCGATGAGATTTTCCGAACAGGTTCCGACCGGAAATATTATATTTGATGAAAATTTTTGGTGATTGTCTTGTTTCGCCGGAAGAGGTTGTGGAAAATGCCGATAGTTCGCTGATCCAAGCGAGCGCAATCATGAGGAAGGGGCTAAATGAAACACGTAACACGCATCCTGGGAGCCGCGGCTGTGATTCTCGCTAGCCTGCCGGGGCTTGCCCTCGCCGGCGAGAAGCAGATCTGCAACCAGTCTTCGTTGCCTATCACGGTCCAGTTGACCCCTCGCCTGGGCTCCAATCCCGGTGACGGCGACCTCGCGATCGTCGGTGCTTCGCTGGCAGCGAACTCCTGCACCTCCGTTATCTATAGCGGGTCCACCGATCCCTATCTGAATGATTTCAAGGTTCTCGTGCGCGTCGGCAAAAGTTTCGTCGCGCACGGCATGAGTGTCGGCAAGAACGATCGTTCGGGGCTCGTCGATCAGGCGCTCAACCTGAACAGCAAGGTCGACATCAACGTCAACACGAACGGTTATAGCATCGCTATGGCGTGGCATAACTGATACTCTGCGTGGCTCGGCGGGAGGTTTTCCGAAACTTTCTCGCCGTTACACGCAGTACAGTACGGCGTTTTTTGACGTCGTCCTCCCCCACCCGCAAAGTTGGGCGCGGCACACGGCATCTGGCGGGGTCGCTGCGTCCCATCCCAAGCCAGCGCCTCTGCCGTTCTGCCGGCCGCCGGAGGGGGGGGTCGTGTTTGCAGGTGTGGGCCACGCGGCAAATTGCTTGGCGCCGGGCCGGGGCGTGGCTACTCTCCCCCTATGGCCTCCCTCGCTCCCCTGTCCTCCGCGACCGATCCCGACGTTGCCGCGCTGATTGCCGCGCGGCCGCATCTGTCCATGCATGCCTTCGATGGCCTGGTGCTCGAGGGCGTGCCGCTCGCGGCGATTGCCGATGCTCTGGGCACCCCCGTCTGGGTCTACGGCGCCGGCACCATGCGGGCGCGGCTGAAGGAACTGCAAGCGGCGCTCGCCGGTCTCGATGCGCATGTGCATTACGCGGTGAAGGCGAATGACCATCTCGCCGTCCTCAGCGTTTTCGCGCGCGGTGGCGCCGGGGCCGATGTGGTGAGCGGCGGCGAGTTGCTGCGCGCCCGCAAGGCCGGCGTGGCGGCGGACCACATCGTCTTTTCCGGCGTGGGCAAGACCGAGGCCGAGATCCGGCTCGCGCTGGGGGAAGGCATCTTCCAGATCAACGTCGAAAGCGCGGCCGAACTCGCGATGATTTCGCAGATCGCCACCGCCATGGGCCGCATGGCGCAGGTCGCGCTGCGGGTGAACCCCGATGTCGATGCCGGCACCCACGCCAAGATCACCACCGGCAAGGCCGAAAACAAGTTCGGCATTCCCTATGACGACGCGGCAGCGCTCTACGCCCACGCGGCCACCCTCCCCGGCGTGCAGCCGGTCGGCATCGCGCTGCACATCGGCAGCCAGATCCTCTCCACCGCGCCCTACCGCGCCGCCTTCGCCCGCGCCGCCGAGCTGATCCGTACGCTCCGCGCCAACGGCCAAACGGTCAGCCGGATGGATTGCGGCGGCGGCATCGGCATCGGCTACCAGGATGAGCCGGGCGCCTCCCCCGCCGCGCTGGCCGGCGCCATGCGCGCGGCATTCGGCGAAATGGGCCTGCAATTGATGGTGGAACCCGGCCGCTGGCTGGTCGGCCCGGCCGGCCTGCTGCTCGCCTCGGTGATCCTCACCAAGGGCGACGAGCGCTTCGTGGTGATCGATGCCGCGATGAATGATCTCGTCCGCCCCGCGATGTATGAGGCCTGGCACGGCATCGTCCCGCTGGCCGCCGGCAACGCGGTGGGGGCCACCTCCCTGGTCGACGTCGTCGGCCCGATCTGCGAATCGAGCGACACCTTCGCCACCTCCCGCGCGCTGCCGCGCCTCCCCGCCGGGTCGCGCGTCGCGATCCTCGATGCCGGGGCCTATGGCGCGGTGATGAGCTCCACCTACAACGCCCGCGGCCTGCCGCCGATCGCCATGGTCGATGGCGATCGCTGGTCGGTGATCCGCCCGCGCCAGGATGTCGAGGCGATGTGGGCCAACGAGACCATCCCGGATTTCCTGCCGTGACCAACAAGCCGCAGGCGCCGGACGAGACCGATGTCTTGTTCTACGTCCTGCGGCGCAAGCGCGCCCAGGCGCGACTGGCGATGCTGTACGAGCGGATATGGCCCGCACTCTGGCCGCCGCTCGGCATTCTCGCCGGCTTCCTGGTGCTCGCCCTGCTCGAAGTGCCGTCGCTGCTGCCGCCTTGGGCCCGCATCGCGCTGCTGGCCGGCTTCGCGCTCGGCATGCTCGCCGCCCTCGTGCGCGGCATCCGCCGGATCGCCGCCCCCAGCGTCACCGAGGCGGACCGCCGGCTGGAGCGCGCCACCGGCCTGCGCCACCGCCCGCTCGAAATCCTCCAGGACAGCCCGGCACTCCCCGGCGCCGACTCCCTGTGGCAGGCCCATATCGCCCGCGCCCGCGCTCAGATCGTCCGCCTGCGCGTCGGCCTGCCCCGCCCCGGCCTCGCCGCGATCGATCGGCACGCCTTGCGCGCCCTGGCCCTGGTGGCGCTCATCGCCGCCCTCGGCGTCGCCGGCGAGCAGACCCTCGCCCGCCTCGGCCGCGCCATCCAGCCCGGCTTCGCCCCGCCCGCCACCCCCGCCCAGGTGCTGATCCAGGCCTGGATCACCCCGCCCGCCCATACCGGCCTCGCGCCGGTCTTCCTCAAGGCCGAGGGCGGCGCCGCCAGCGTGCCGGCCGGCGCCCACCTCACCATCAACCTCAGCGGCGGTGACGGCGTGCCCGAGGCCGTGCTGCCCGAAGGCCCCGCCCCCTTCGCCACCCTCGGCCCCGCGAGCTTCCAGGCCGACCGCGACCTCGCCACCGGCGGCCGCATCGCCGTCCGCCGCGCCGGGCGCGACATCGCGGCGTGGGACGTGACGGTCATCCCCAATCGCGCCCCCGAGGTCCGCTTCCCAGAGCCGCCCGGAGTCGCGCCCAACCAGCGCGTGCAGCAGACCCGCCTGCCCTGGCAGGTCAGCCACCCCCACGGCGTCACCGGCCTGCAAGCCGAACTGCGCCTGAAAGACCGGCCGGACGCCCCCCCACTGGTGATCGCCATCCCACTCCCCGGCGGCAGCCCCAAACAGGCCAAGGGCGCCCGCCAGCAGGACCTCACGCCCCATCCCTGGGCCGGCCTGCCGGTGATCGCTGTGCTGGTGGCCCGCGAGGCGACCGGCCTCACCGGCCGCAGCGCCGAGGCGGCTTTCACCCTCCCCGAGCGCGATTTCCAGCATCCGGTCGCCCAGGCCCTGGTGCTGATCCGCAAGCAGCTGAGCCTCCGCCCGCAGGAGCGCACCCGCGCCGCCGGCGAGTTGCAGGGCCTCGCCGCGGTGGATGACGTCTGGAAGGACGATCTCCCCGCCTTCCTCAACCTCCAGGCCATCACCGCCCTGCTGCTGCGCGAGCGCCAGGAAGGCGCCGTGGAAGAGGCGCAGGAGCGCCTCTGGCAGCTCGCGCTGCACTTCGAGGAGGGCGCCCCGGAGCGCACCGCCAAGGCGCTGGAACAGGCGCGCCAGGCCGTGCGCGAGATGCTCGAGGCCGAGAAACGCGGCGAGCAGATCGACAAGGCCGAGCTCGAAAAGCGCATGAAGGAGGTGCAGGAGGCGCTCGATCGTCACCTCCAGGCCCTCGCCGAACAAGCCAAGCGCGATCCCGGCTCCGACAAGTTCGACCCCGATCGCCAGCGCCTCGACGCGCAGGATCTCCGCCGCCTCACCGAGGAAATGCGCAAGGCCGGCCAGAAGGACGAGATGGACAAGGCGCGCGACAAGCTCGCCGAGATGGAAAAGCTGCTCGACGAACTTGAGAAGGGCGGCAACCAGGCCGGCCGCAAGGCCGAGCGGCAGAAGCAGCGCGCCGAAAAGCGACAGCGCGGCGAGCAGCAAATGTCCGCCGTGCAGGACATGGTGCGCCGCGAGGGCGGCCTGCTCGACCACACCCAAGGCCGCGAGGACGCCGAGCGCGGCGCCTACAACCCCCTGCGCCCCGGCTTCCCCCGCCCCAACGCCCAGTCCGCCCAATCCGAGGAGCAGCGCCGCCAGGCCGCCGAGAAGCGCGCCGCGGAGCGCAAAGGCGACCAGCGGGTGCAGCAGGCCCTGCGCCGCGCCCTCGGCGAATTGATGCAGCAGCACGGGGATCTCACCGGCGAAGTGCCGCCCAATCTCGGCGAGGCCGACAGCGCCATGCGCGACGCCGGCAAGGCGATGGAGGAGGGCCGCGATGCCGCCGCCGCCGCCGCCGCCCAAAAGGCCATCGCCGCGCTGCAAAAAGGCAGCCAGGCCATGAGCCAGCAAATGGCCCGCATGTTCGGCCGCCCCGGCCAGCAGGACGGCGATGACGGGGATGACGGCGACGATGGTGAAGAGGGCCAGGAAGGCCAAAACGGCCAGGACGGCAACCAGCAAGGCGAGGGCAACCAGCCCGGCAACCGCTTCGGCAACCAACCGGGCGGCCGCAACTTCGGGCCCGGCCAGCCCAACCGCCCCTGGGGCGGCCGCCGCGGGGTGGATCGCCGCGCCGACGAGAAGCGCGACCCGCTCGGCCGCCAGCTCAAGGAGGGCAGCGGCGGGCTCGACGAAAGCGGCATGACCCAGGTGCCCGAGGAAATGGAAGCCGCCCGCTCCCGCGCCATCCAGGACGAACTCCGCCGCCGCGGCGCCGAACGCACCCGCCCGCCACCGGAGCTCGACTACATCGACCGGCTGCTGAAGCAGTTTTGAACCAAAACGGCGGCCCCTCGCAGGGCCGCCGTTCCGGTCTTGCGCGGTAGGCTGCGCCTTACTTGATCAGGCCCATCGCCTTCAGCCGGGCTTCAAGCCGCGGGGTGCCGAAGCCGTGCTCGACGGGCTTGGAGATGTCCATGATCCGCGGCAGCGCCTCGGCGAACATGTCCACCGTGATCGGCTTGGTCGGGTCGAATTGCACGCCCTCGCTCTCGATGTATTTCACGCGCTTGTAGAAGCCGGCATTGGCGCCGAAAATTTCGCCGGACACGTTGCACTGCTCGCTCGCCATCCAGGCCACCGCCGGCGAAACCAGCTCGGGCTTCATGAAGTCGAGCACCGCCTCGGGGATCAGCCCCTCGGTCATGCGCGTCTTGGCCGAGGGCGAGATCGCGTTGCACAGGATGTTGTACTTCGCACCCTCGAAGCGCAGGCAGTTGATCATGCCGTTCACCGCCATCTTCGCGGCGCCGTAATTGGCCTGGCCGAAATTACCGACCGTGCCGGAGCCCGAGGTGGTGACGACGACGCGGCCATATTTGGCCTCGCGCATATGCGGCCAGGCGGCCATGGTGCAGTAGACGGTGCCCATCAGATGCACCTGCACGACGAATTCGAAATCCGCCGGCTCCATCTTGTGGAAGCTCTTGTCGCGCAGAATGCCCGCGTTGTTCACGAGGATGTCGAGCTTGCCGAAATTATCGATCGCCGTCTGCACGATCGCCTGCGCGCTCGTCCAATCCGCCACCGAGTTGTAGTTGGCCACCGCAGTGCCGCCGGCAGCGCGGATTTCCTCCACCACCCGATCGGCCACCGTATTGGCGGTGCCGCGCCCGTCGACCGCTCCGCCGGGGTCATTGACGACCACCTTGGCCCCGCGGCTGGCCAGCAGCAGCGCGTGCTCGCGCCCCAGACCGGCGCCGGCGCCGGTGACGATTGCGACCCGATTGTCAAAACGGATGGTCATGCGTTCAATCTCCCTTGCGGCCACGATGGTGTGCGCGGCTTCCGGGGCAGAGGCTAGACCTTCACCGGCCGGACAGGAAGAGGATCAGAGCCGCGAAGGCGGCGCGACAGGATTGCCCGCCACCGGCACCGGGGCGGAGCGGTAGGCATTGAGGCTGCGCCCGGCGGTGCCCTGCGGCGCGGGGATGACGCGCGCGGCATCCGCCCGGTTGGACAGGCTGAACCCGCCGGCCGTCGGCATCGGCGGCGAGCGGGGGATGCCACTTTCCGCCGGCCAGCCCGGGCCACGGGTATTCCAGACGTTCTGCGTCCAGGCATTGGTGGACCACACATTGCCCTGCGGCCCCGGTGCGGCGACGAAGCGGTTGCGTTGCTCATCCGGCAGCACGGCGAACACCCGGCGGCGATAGGCCTCGCCGAGCTCCGGCGTGGCCGAATGATAGAGCGCGGTGGCCTTCACCCAGTCCTTGGTCTGGGCGTAGAGGTCCCGCAGATAGCGCGCGGCATAGGCGGCATTGGCCGCCGGGTCGAACCCCTCATCGAGGCTGGCGAAGGCGCGGGGGTGGTACATCAGGTTGACCTGCATGCACCCCACGTCGATCGAGCGCGCCCCCTTGGCCTGGAAGGCGCGCACGGCGGCAATCGCCTCGGCCTTGCTGTCATAAGTGTAACCAGCGCCCTCGACATTGATGGTCCAGGGCCAGGGATGCACGCCCCCCTGTCCATCCGGCCGCCCGCTTTCCACGCGGGCGATCGCCGACATCAGGAAGGCGGGCATGCCGGTCGAGCGCTCCACCATGGCGATGGCCTGGCGGCATTGCAGGCTCGGCAGCGGAATCGCCGCCGCCGCGGGCGTGGCCCAGGCTGCGAGGGCGGCCAAAGCGAGCGCGGCGGTTTCCGGGAGGGGTCGCATCGCTGATCACTATACGGCGGGACGTTAACAAGGCGTGAGTCCTGCCGCGGGGTGCTGCCGGGGAGATGACAAAATTTTCATGTTGCAGCGCAAAATATCGCTTGCACGCGAATGATCTCGCACATAGATTGTGCAGCGCAGCAGGGCGACTATGTTGCCCTCCTGCTTCTTGGACGTTTCCTCCCTAAACTTGGCGGCGCTGCAAAGCGCCGCCACTTTTTTTGCCCAAATCGGCAGATTTCAGCGAAAATCAGGCCTCGACGAGCGACGGCGCCACGGAAGCGAGATCGCGCACCATCGAAGTCAGCCGCAGGCGCACCGCCTCGAAACTGCCAAGCCGCTCCATCCGCGCCTCATCCATGTAAAGTGACCGGCAGATTTCCAGCTGCAACGCATGCACCCGCTCGCGCGGCCGCCCGTAATTTCGGGTGATGTAGCCGCCGGCATAGGGGTCATTGCGGCGCACCGAGAACCCCTGATCAACCAGCATCTCCTCCACCGCCCGCATCAGCCGCGGGCTGCAAGTCAGCCCATGCCCGTCGCCCAGCACGATATCCGCACTCATCCGCGGCGCGATCGCGTTGCTCGGCATGGAATGGCAATCCACCAGCACGCAGCCGCCGTGCTCATCCAAAGTCGCGGCGATCGCCTCGCGCAGGGCGGCATGGAACGGGTGCCAGCACGCCCGCACCCGCGCCTCCGCCTCGGCGAAGCGCAGCCGGCGCTTGTAGATCCCCTCTCCCGAGCCGACCAGGCGCGCGATGGTGCCGAGCCCGGCGGCCACGCGCGGGCTCATCGTATTCACCCAGGGCGGCAACTCGTCCTCGAACATCCCGGGGTCGAGTTCCCAGGGCTCGCGATTGGCATCGCAAAAAGCACGCGGGAAGGTGGCGGCGATCAGCGGCATGCCATGGGCGGGGGCGGCGGCGAATAGTTCATCGACAAACCCATCCTCGCTGCGGCGCAGGCGCAGTGGATCGAGGCGCGAGGCCGCCACGAACTCCGCTGGATACGCCCGGCCCGAATGCGGCGAGGCGAACACCACGGGCGCGCTGTGCCGCTCCGGCCGGACAATCCGGACAGGCGGTGGCACTTCCGGGTCCTCACAGCTTGGAGAGAAATCCATCCCGCCATTAAGCGGATTCGCCTCCCTCCCGGCAACCCGCACGCCGCCATCCGCCGGAAAAGGGGTTGCGGCCCAGGGGGGCGCGGGCTAGAAGCCCTTCATCGGATGGGCGCGTAGCTCAGCGGGAGAGCATCGCCTTGACATGGCGGGGGTCACAGGTTCAATCCCTGTCGCGCCCACCATCCGATAAGCCTCTGGCATCGCAAGCTAATCTTGCAGGAACGGGTTCCCCTCCCGTTCCGCGCCGAAGGTCGATGCCGGGCCGTGGCCAGGCACGAAGGTGACGTCATCGCCGAGCGGCAGCAGCTTCGCCTTGATGCCTGCGATCAACAACGGCCCGTCGCCATACGCGAAATCGGTGCGGCCGACCGAGCCCTGGAACACCGTATCGCCGGCGAAGGCGAAGCGCTTCTCACGCTCCACGAACACCACATGCCCCGGCGTATGGCCGGGCACGTGCAGCACCTCGAAATTCATCGGGCCGAGCGCCACCGTCTCCCCCTCCTCGACATACCGGTCGGGGGTGACGTTGCGCATCCCGCTCATGCCGAACTTACGCTGCGATTCTTCGATCTCGTCGAGCAAGAACTGGTCCCGCACATCCGGCCCGACGATCGGCACCGCGGCGAGGCCGGATTTCGCCCGCTCGACATCCAACTCCCCCTTCAGCGCCTTGGCGCCGCCGGCATGATCGAGATGCCCATGGGTGAGCAGGATCAGCTCGACCTTGAGGCCAAGACGGCCAATCGCATCGAGGATTTTACCGGGCTCGCCGCCGGGATCGACCACCGCCGCCTGCATGGTGGTGGTATCCCAGATCAGGCTGCAATTCTGCTGGAACATGGTGACCGGGACGATGGCAACGCGGAACTCGGACATGACGGCACTCCTGTGCCGGCCGGGAACGCCCGGCCGGGGACACTCAGATGGCAATGCGGGCGGCGAAAGTCAGCCCGGGCGGCTCAGATTGCCCCGTTGGGGGTCACCAGGATCTTGCCGTTGCGCCCGCCCTGCTGGGCATGCGCGACAGCGTCCTTGATCTGCTCGATAGGGTAGATGCGTTCGACCGGCGTGTGCAGCCGCCCGGCCGCGATGTCGCCACCCAGCTCAGCATAGATCGCCCGGATCGCCGCCGCGTCGCGCCGCGCCATGTGGCGGCCGAGCATGAAGCCGCCGAGATTGACACCGCGGAACACGAAGTTCGCGCGGTCCACCTTGGGGTCCTCGCCAGACATCGAGCCGTAGGTGACGACATGCCCCTCATCGGCAACACATGCTGCGATGCGCCCGGTGGCGGCGCCGGAAACGGCATCGAGGCCGAGGCGGATCGTCGCCCCGCCGGTCACCGCCTTGGCGCGGGCGGCGAGATCATCGCCATCGACAATGCAGGCATCCGCCCCGAGCGCGGCCAACTCGCCGAACAGGCTCTCCCGGCGCACCACGTTCAGCGTGAGCAGGCCCTGGCGCTTGGCCAGCATGATGACGAGGCGCCCGACCGCGGAGTTGGCGACGTTCTGGATCACCCATTCGCCCGGTGCCAGCGTGACGAAGTCGGACAACAACAACAGTGCGGTCGGCGGGTTGATGCGCACCATCGCGGCCTGCTTGAGGTCCATGCCCGCCGGCAGCGGCACCGCGTCCTCGCCCCGCACACGGCGGCGCTGCGCCCAGTTCTCCCGCTGGAGGTTGATCACGAGGTCGCCGGGGCCAACATCGGAGACGCCCTCGCCCACCGCGATCACCCGCCCGACGCATTCCGCCCCGGGCGTGGCCGGCAGTGGCGGGCGGAGGCGGTAATTGCCGGTGCAGAAGCCGATATCCGCGGGGTTGATGGGGAAGGCCAGCACGTCGAACACCACCTCACCGGGGCCGGGCGGCCCGACATCGGGCACATCGACGCAGGCGATCACCTCATGCGGGATGCCATAGGCGGACAAATCGGCGCGCTTCATGGTCTGCTCCTCCATCGGTGAGCACCCTCTACTACGTCGGCTAGATCGCCCGCCAGACTCGGCCGGTCGTCGCCAGCACGACGACGCCGGCCAGGGCACACAGCGCCGTCGCCCAGGGCGCGCCCATCACCTCTGCAAGCCCGCCCAGCAGCAGGAAGCCGATCGGGCCGAGCCCGATGCAGACGCTGAGCACGCCGAGCATGCGGCTTTTCATCTCGGGCGGCGCGGCGCGGTAGGTCAGCGTCGCCTGCATCACCGTGTAGCCGGTGCCGAAGAAGCCGGTGAGGAACAGCGAGGCGCTGGCCAGCCAGAAGCCCGGGCTCAACGCGAAGGCCGCGATGGCGGCGAGGTAGACGATGCAGCCGCCGACATAGGCGAGGCGGAAGTTGTCCGCCCGCGACCAGCGCGCCATGAACAGCGCCCCGCAAAAGGCGCCGATGCCGTCCATGCTGGCGAGAATACCCACGCCCTGCGGCCCGAGATCCAGGCTGTCCCGCCCGATCACCGGGATCATGCCGGTGAAGGGCCAGCCGAACAGGTTATAGACCACCGTCACCCACAGGATCCCGCGCAGCCGCGCATCGCGCCAGGCGAACACCAGACCCTCGCGAATGGTCGCCAACACGCGGGCCGTTTGCGGCACCGCGGGTGGATTGCGTTGGCCCAGCCGCAGCAGGATCACCAGGGCCGCGCCGTAGAGCGCGACACCAAGCACCAGCGCACCCTGGATGCCGATCGCCGCCAGCAGCGCGCCGCCCACGGTGGGGCCGAGCATGCGGCTGGCGTTGTTGGCGCCGACGTCGATCGACATCGCGATGTTCATGCGCTCCGCGCCGGCGGCCTGGCCGATCATCACCCGGCGGATCGGGTTGTCCGCCGCCCAGCCGCAGCCGTTGATGAAGCTCGCCAGCGCGATCTGCCACACCGCGAGATGCCCCGTCATGGCCGAGACCGCCAGCGCCGCCTCGCCGGCCAGCAGCAGCGTCACCACCCCCAGCAGCGCGGTGCGGCGCTCCACCCGCTCGGCCAGCGCGCCGATGAAGGCGCCGAACAGGCCCATCGGCAGCAGGCGCAGCATGGTGACCATCGAGACAATGAAGGCCGAGCCGGTGGCGGCGTAGGTGAACACCCCGAAGGCGATCATCTCCAGCCAGCGCACGGTGAACAGCGCCAGGCCGACGCACCACAGCCGGCGAAAATCGGCGACCGCGAACAGACCCCCGGTTACCCCAATCACCCTGCCGGTCCCATCATTTCCCCCCGCCCCATAGCCAACACAGCCCCGCCCTGCTGTCAAAGCCGCTTGCCGCCGCCGCCCGGGCGTGGGACGCAGCGGGATGAACACGGGGAACACCAACGCGGGCTGGGGCGGGCTGCTGCGCGGCGCCAATCTGCTGCGCACGCTCGTGATCACCGGCGGCGTCGGCCTGCATGCGGTGTCGATCTACGTGGTCGCCACCGTGATGCCGGTGGTCGTCAGTGAAATCGGCGGCCTAGCCTTCTTCTCCTGGACCTCGACGCTCTATGTGGTGGGCTCCCTCACGTCGGCCTCCTCAGTGCCGCTGCTGATGGCGCGCCTCGGGCCGCGCGGGGCCTACCGGCTCGCCTGCCTGCTATTCGCCATTGGCAGCCTGATCTGCTCGCTCTCCACCAATATGCCGCTGCTGCTCACCGGGCGGCTGATCCAGGGGCTCGGCGGCGGTATGCTGCCTGCCCTCGGCTACGGGCTGATCCGCCGTATCTTCCCGGCCGAACTGCACGCCCGCGGCATCGTGGTGATTGGCTCGGTGTGGGGCATCGCGGCCCTGGCTGGCCCCGCCGTTGGCGGGCTGTTCGCGCAATACGCCACCTGGCGGGCGGCCTTCTGGGTGGATGTGCCGATCGCGATCACCTTCGTGCTGGCCTCCGCTGCCATCCTGCCGCGCGGCGGCGAAGGTGGCCCGGCCCCCGGCATCCCCGGCGCGCGCCTCGCCCTCCTCGCCGGGGCGGCAATTGCCGTCAGCACCGGCGGCGCCAGCGCCCAGCCGCTCTACGCCGCCCTCGGCCTTATCGTCGCCATCGCCTGCCTCGCCGCCACCCTGCGGATCGACCGCGCCGCCACCCGCCGCATGTTCCCCGCCGGCGCCTTCGATTGGCGCACCCCCTTCGGCGCCGCCTCGGCCTCGCTCGGGCTGCTCAACCTCTCCGCCGCGCCCTGCACCTTCCTGCCCTTCATGCTGCAAAAGGCGCACGGCGTGCCGCCGCTGGCCGCCGGCTATATCAGCGCCACCTACGCCCTGACCTGGACGGCCAGCTCCTTCGTCACCGCCGCCGCCGCCGGGCAGACCGCCCGCGCACTGATGCTCGCCGGCCCCGCCACCATGCTCGCCGGACTGCTGCTGATCGGCGCCACCCTGCCTGCCGGCATCCTCCCCCTCGTGATCATCGGCCAAGGCCTGCTCGGCGTCGGCATCGGCTTCGTCTGGGCCCATCTCGGCGCCATGATGATGTCCGTCGCCGCCCCCGCGGATCGCGAAATGGCCGGCCCGTTCATCACCACCACCCAAACCCTCACCACCGTCTTCGGCTCCGCGCTGGCCGGACTCGTCGCCAACCTCGCCGGCCTCCCCACCGCAACCACCACCGCAGAACTGGGCCACACCACCGCCTGGCTCTTCGGCACCCTCGCCATCGTCCCCCTCGCCGCGTGCTGGGCGGCTTGGAAAATGCTGCGGCTGACGCGGGTGGAAGCGAAGTAAGGCGAGGGGCGCTGCCCCTCGACCCCGCTGGGGCCTGAGGCCCCAGACCCCCATCCGTTTAAGAGGCTGCTGAAAGAGAGAGGGGGCCTACTCCATGGTAGCAACCACCGAGTAGGCCCCCTCTCTCTTTCAGCAGCATGCCTTCAAATGCATGAGGTCCAGGTGCTCGGCACCTGGCGGGGGTCAAGGGGGCAGCGCCCCCTTGCCTTGCTTCTCTCCGTCCGCCCCATCCTCAGCGTTTTTCGAAGTCGGTCCGTTCGTGGACGGGGAGGCCGTGCAGGTGGCGGCGGAGGCAGTCCAGGGCGAGTTCGGCGGCGCCAAGGCGGATCCATTCCCAGCCGCCGAGGATCCGGGTGGTGCGGGTGACGGTTCCGGTGGGGCTGGCGATGGCGATTTGGATGAGGCCGCCGAGGTCGCGCCGGTCCGGGCCTTCATCGACGTCGATGAGGACGGCGAGGGCATGGCTGGCGCCGGCCTCGCGGGCGAGGTTTTCGGCGGCGGCGGCGGCGATATCGGCGTCGTATGCGTCCTGGTGGGGGAAGCCGGCGAGGCCGGTGGCGCGGAAGAGTTCCTCACGATCGCGGGTGGTGACGCCGCGGCGCATGATGTGCCGGCCGCTTTGGTGGGAGACCAGGCGGGAGGCGATGATGCCGGAGGTGAAGGTTTCTGCCACCGCGAGCGTGCCGCCTTCCTTGGTGAGGGCGGCGAGCACCACGCCTTCGAGGGTCTGGTCGTCCTCGGCGATGATGAAGTTGCCGATGCGGCGCTTCACCTCGGATTGCACAGGGGCGAGCTTGGTCTCGATGTCATCGGCGTCCGAGCCGCGGGTGGTGAGCTTGATTTCGATCTGCGGGTAATGGGCGCGAAAGCCGAGCTTCACGGAGCCGTCGGGTGCCAGGTCTTCGACGCCTTCGAGGATCTGGTCGATATGGGATTCGCCTAGCCCGTAGCAGTGGAAGCGCTTGAGCTTGATCATGCCGGGGGCGCCGGCGCGGTCGAGCAGGCGGGGGATGAGCTGTTGTTCCAGCATGCGGTGCAGCTCGCGCGGCACGCCGGGGGTGAAGAAGAAGCGGGCCTTGCCGATATCAAGCGCGAAGCCGCAGGCGGTGCCGATCGGGTTGTCGATGAACTCGGCCCCCTCGGGCAGCATCGCCTGTTTCTTGTTGTTGGGCGGCATGGTGCGGCCGCGGCTGGTGAAGAAGTGCTCCATGCGGGCCAGCCATTCTTCGTCCAGCACCAGGCCGACGCCGGCGGCCTGGGCGGCAATTTCCTGGCTGAGATCATCGACGGTCGGGCCAAGGCCGCCATTGACGATCACCGCGTCGGCGCGGGCGGAGGCGAGGTGGAAGGCGCTGAGCAGTGCCTCCCGGTCATCGCCAACGGTGGTGCCCCAGTAGACCGAGAGCCCCACATCTTCCAGCTTCTGCGCCATGTAGGAGAAGTTGGTGTTGGTGATCTTGCCGGTCAGCACTTCGTCGCCGGTGCAGAGGATCTCGATCTTCATGGGTCAGGCCTTGGCGTATTTGCCGGTGAGCTGCGGCGAGGTGTCGGGCGTCATGCCGGCGCGCTCCAGGCGGGTGTCGCGGCCCCAAGTGCGCTTGAGGTCGTCATGCACGGTGATGGAGAGCTTGCCGACCTTCTCGACCTCGAGGTCGATCTTGTCGCCGTGCTGGAAGGCGTGCAGGCCGCGGTGGTTAGTGCCGGTGGCGAGGATATCGCCGGGCAGCAGGGTGTGGACGGAGCTGACCCACTCGATGCAGCGGGCGATCTTGTGCGCCATGTCATCGGTGTTGAAGTTCTGCTTGATCTCGCCGTTGTTCCACAGCTTGATCTGGAGGTTCTGCGGATCGGCGATCTCGTCGGCGGTAACGATCCACGGGCCGATGGGGGCGAAGGTCTCGCGGGACTTCATCTGGTAGAAGGCCGGCACGCCGCGGGCGGAGCCGTCGATGAAGCAGGTGTAGCCGAACACGTAGTCCATCGCGTCGGCGGCCTTCACGTTGGTGGCGGTCTTGCCGATCACCAGCGCGAGCTCGGCTTCACCCTCGAAGATGGTGGCCGCGACATCGGGCAGCACCATGCGATCGCCCGGCCCGATGATGGCGGTGGAGGCCTTCTGGAAGGCGTTGATGGGGGCGGGCTCGGTCTTGGTGCCGTCCTCCATGTAGTTGACGGCCATGCAGACGATGTTGGCCGGGCGCGGCAGCGGCGGGCGCAGGGTGACATCGGCGAGCGGCACCGCGGTGCCGCGGGCGGCGGCGGCTTCAAGGCGCGTGCGGTAGCGGGCGAAATCGCCGATCTGGTTGCTGATGTGGTTGCCCGGGCCGGTGTGCGGCACCTCGGCCACGGCCGAGACGTCGACAATGCCGTCACCGATGACGATTCCAAGACGGAAATCGTTGAAGAATGCGAGTTTCATGGCGCCCTCCGCTGTGTGTTTGAGCCAGGATAACCGAGCTTCGCGGGTACGGATAGCGGCCCGCAGGTCATAACGGTGGGGTGCCAACGATGATCTTGAGCCGACCCGCTACCGACCAGCGCGGCGGCAGGATCGGCTTCCGCGGCCCGCCGGAGGGAATGAAGATCGGGATATAGGTGGTGGCCGCGATACGATATGGTGCAAAGGGGGCTTCGAGCCCGGATAGCTGCGCCGCCCTGAGATTCGTGGAGATCACCACAAACCGCGCCTTCGCGCGACGTTCACCGGACAGAATTCCGGAATACTCCAGACGGTTGGGTTCGTTGGACTCAGAAAGGCTGCTCGTGGTCTTGAACGGCGCATCGCTCCAGGTCGTGGTGGCGATGGGCCGACGCTCCGCATCGAGAAGCGTCAGGATGGGGTAAAAAGCGCGGGACTCGTCCGTGAGCCCCACGTTCAAATAGCTACGCACCACCAGGCGCATGTTCTGGGTACCTGGCGGAAGTTCGAACGCCCGGACGTAGCTCTTGCCGCTATCTCCGATCTCCAGCACCGGACTGCCCGGTCCTATAGTGAACGAGGTTGCAGAGTTGTCCGCGAGCTTGTCGGCCGGGAGATTGCTGAGATCGGCATAGGTGACCGGTGAGACCTCCAGCGCCCGCAGCAACCGCTCCGCCTCGACGGTTGGAGAGTCACAGGCGGCCAACAGAAGTAGTAGACCAAGCGTCGTAAAACTGCGCATCACACCCTCCTGGTGAGTTCATCCGTGCAAGGGAAGAGCATGCCGGACGCCGAATGTTGCAGTGTGCGCCGGGCTGGGCAAGGGGGTCATGCCCAGCGCCGGGTCAATTGGCCTTCCTCACGCGGGCGCGGTAGATGAGGGCGTCGGCCGATGCATGGACGTCCTGCCCCGGGGCGCGGCGGATCGCGTCATGCCGGCCGGCTTGAGTGCCATCCAGGGTGGTCGTGCCGGCGAGCAGCACCAGTACTTCGGCCTCGGCCGCCGGGTCGGGCGGCGGCAGGTCGGCGGCGGAGTGGACGGTCGCGGCATGACGCCAATGGGCGCGCTCGGTCATCA
>CAIPLM010000311.1 GCA_903865895.1 uncultured Rhodospirillales bacterium
CCAAGGCCCCGACCCTGGCCGGCGCCTCGGGCAGCGAGGCCCCCAAGCTGGCTGGCGCGTCCGGCAGCGAGGCTCCGAAGCTGGCGGGCGCGTCAGGCAGCGAAGCCCCGAAGCTGGCCGGTGCGTCGGGCAGTGAGGCTCCGAAGCTGGCCGGTGCGTCGGGCAGCGAAGCTCCGAAGCTGGCTGGCGCTTCCGGCAGCGAGGCTCCGAAGCTGGCTGGCGCGTCGGGCAGCGAGGCTCCGAAGCTTGCCGGCGCGTCTGGCAGCGAGGCCCCTAAGCTTGCCGGTGCGGCTGGTAGCGAGGCTCCTAAGCTTGCCGGTGCGTCTGGCAGCGAGGCCCCTAAGCTTGCCGGTGCGTCTGGTAGCGAGGCTCCGAAGCTGGCCGGCGCGTCTGGCAGCGAGGCTCCGAAGCTTGCCGGTGCGTCTGGCAGCGAAGCGCCGAAGCTGGCCAGCGCCGCTTCCTGCGGCTGAGTAACGCCAAGGCGTGATGGCAAGGGCCGCGATCCCAAGGGGATCGCGGCCCAAACTATTTATGGTGCCGGGCGGACGCCCATCGCGAGCGAGGTTTCGTCGCCGCGCGCCACATAAGTCAGTGCCTTCCGCGTCGCCCAGGTGTTGATGGTGAAGTAGACCGGCACCACGCCCATATCGCCCACCGCGATCTCCGCCGCCTGGGAATAGAAGGCGTTGCGCTTGGGCTCGTCGAGCGTGCGCAGCGCCGAACCGAGCGCCGCATCGAAGGCGGGGTTGGACCACCGGCCGCGATTCGACGGGCCCATGCCGGTCTTGGGGTCGAAGGTCGCCAGCAGTGCCGTCATCGGCGAGGAGGCCTCGCCATTGCCGACCCAGCCCGACAGCATGATGGAGAATTCGAGCTTGCTGCCGCGGCTGAACAGCATGGAGGCCGGCATCGGCTGCACGTCGGTCTTGATGCCCACCCGCGCCAGCATCTGCCCGACCGCCTGGGCCACCTGGGCGTCATTGGGGAAGCGGTCATTGGAGGAGGCGAGCACCAGGGAGAAACCCTCGGCCCATCCGGCCTCCTTCAGCAAAGCGCGGGCCTGCTCGGGGTCGAAGGGCAGGGGCTTCAGATTCGGGCTGGCGCCGGCGACGTCGGGCGGCACGTATTGCCCGGCCGGATGCGCCTGGCCGCTCAGCAGCCGATCGACGAGTCCCTGGCGGTTGATGGCGAGGCTGATGGCGCGGCGCACCCGCGAGTCGCGCAGCGGATTGCGCGTCATCGGCTTGCCGTTGATGTCGGCCACCCCCGGCGAGACGTCCCGCGCGCTGTCCATATGGATGTAGATGATGCGGAAGGCGTCGCACTCGAAGAGCGACAGCGCGGGGTTGGCGGCGATTTTCGCGCGATCGACGCCCGGCACGCCCTCGATCATGTCGACATCGCCCGACAGCATCGCCGCGACTCGCGCGCCGTCATTGGCGACGGGGCGGATGGTCAGCCGGTCCCACGGCTCACGGCCGCCCCAATAGGCGGGGTTGGCGGTCATATCGATGCGATCGCCGGGCACCCAGGCGCCGAATTTGTAGGGGCCGGTGCCGATGGCGGCCTTGCCGCTGTTGTAGTCGGAGCTCGCGGCGCCTTCGGCGGCCGCCTTGGAGATGATGCCGACGTTCTCGATATCCACCAGCAGCGTCGGCGCCGGGCCCTTGGTGTGCAGGCGCACGGTATGCGCATCCACGATCTCCACCCGCTCGATCAGCTTGGTGTACTGCGAATAGGAGGAGGGCGAGTTCGGCACATTGGGCGCGCGGGCGAAGGTGAAGGCGACGTCGGCGGCGGTGAAGGGCGTGCCGTCATGGAAGGTGACGCCCTGGCGCAGCTTCATCTCCCACACGTCGTCCGCCACCACGCGCCAGGAGGCGGCCAGCGCCGGCAGGCTGCGGCCGCGTGGATCGGCCATCACCAGGCTGTCGAAGATGTGGCGGGAGATCGCCCGGTTGGGCACGTAGACGTGGTAGTGCGGATCGATCGAACTCACGTCCGTCCGCACCGCGATCTTGAGGTCGGCCGCCTGCGCGCCGCCCCACAGCAGTGCCGCCATCGCAGCGGCGCACAGCGTCGCCTTGGTGTGACGCATCTCAACCTCCCTGGTGATCTTCTCCCGCCACGCTAGGCGATGGCGTGGCGGGAGACCAGGGGAGGCGGGGCTCAGTGGTGGGCGAGAGCCCCGGCGGCGCGGCGCTGCTCGGTGACGGCCATCTGCATCGCCTTCTGCAGCTTGTCGAAGGCGCGCACCTCGATCTGGCGTACTCGCTCGCGGGAGACGTTGTACTGCTGCGAGAGGTCCTCGAGCGTGGTCGGCTCCTCCTTGAGGCGCCGCTCGATGAGGATATGCCGTTCGCGGTCGTTGAGCGTTTTCAGCGCATTGGCGAGCAGGGACTTGCGGCCCGTCAGTTCCTCGCGATCGGCCAGCTCGGTTTCCTGGCTGTCGGAGGTATCGACCAGCCAATCCTGCCACTCGCCCTCGCCATCGGCGCGAACGGAGGCGTTGAGGCTGTGATCCGGCGCGGTGAGGCGGCGGTTCATGTTCACCACGTCCACCTCAGGCACATCGAGCGCATGGGCGATCTTGGCGACCTGTTCGGGCTGGAGATCGCCATCGTCGATCGCCTGCATCTGGCCCTTGAGGCGGCGGAGGTTGAAGAACAGCTTCTTCTGCGCTGCCGTGGTGCCCATTTTCACCAGCGACCAGGAGTGCAGGATGTATTCCTGGATCGCAGCGCGGATCCACCACATCGCGTAGGTGGCGAGGCGGAAGCCGCGATCGGGGTCGAAGCGCTTGACCGCCTGCATCATGCCGACATTGCCTTCGCTGATCAGCTCACCGAGCGGCAGGCCGTAGCCGCGGTAGCCCATGGCGATCTTGGCGACGAGTCGCAGATGCGAGGTGACGAGTTTATGCGCTGCCTCAAGGTCCTCGCTGTCGCGCCAGCGACGCGAGAGAGAGGATTCCTCCTCCGCGGTCAGCATCGGGAACTTGCGGATCTCCTGGAGGTAGCGGGTGAGGTTGCCCTCGGGAGCCATATTGATTACGGCAGCGGCCATGCCTCTGTCCTTTCGTCGATGCGGCCTGGTCCGTGCCCTGTGGCGCACGCCATCGGCCGTAAGCTTGCTATCAGGACCTTCGCCGCAGCCGGATGTTACAACCGGGAGGACGACGGTTTGACGTGGTCAACTCATCTACGTCCCGGAGGGCGCCCCGGATGTGGCGACGCGTCCCCGGACTTTTGGCGGGGCGACCACGCCTGCGCCCCATTCCTGCCGTATTTGATACCGGCGATCCTAGCTGTGGTCAATATACCGGACTAATTAAGTCAGGATTAAGTTTCTGCCATGTCGGCCCGGAGGCCGATCAAATCGAGGAGCACCTGCATGTCGGCTGGCGGGGGGGTGGTGAAGCTGAGGGGGGCGCCGGTGCGGGGGTGGGCGAAGCCGAGGCGGTAGGCGTGCAGCGCCTGGCGCGGGAAATCCAGCAGCACGCCGCGCAACTCGCTTGCGATGCCCTTGGCGGCCGATGGCACGCGGCGGAGATAGACGGGATCGCCGACGATGGGATGGCCGGTGCTGGCCAGATGAACTCGGATCTGATGGGTCCGCCCGGTGGCGAGCCGGCATTCGAGCAGGCTCACCGCCATGTCCCGCACTGCGAGCGCGCGATAGCGGGTCAGCGCCTCGCGGCCGCCGCGGGTCACGATCGCCATGCGCTTGCGGTCCCGCGGGTCCCGCCCGATGTCGCCCTCGATCTCGCCGACGGCCGGCGAGGGCACGCCCCAGCATAGCGCGAGATAGGCGCGGTCGAGGTCGCGGGCGGCGAAGGCGGCGGAGAGGGTGGCCAGCGCCTGCTCGGTCTTGGCCACGACCATCACGCCCGAGGTGTCCTTGTCGAGCCGGTGCACGATGCCGGGCCGCCGCTCACCGCCGATGCCGGGCAGGCTGTCACCGCAATGGGCGAGGAGCGCGTTGACCAGCGTGCCGTCCTCATTGCCGGGGGCCGGGTGCACCACCAGGCCGGGCGGCTTGTCGAGCACGATGAGGTCGGAATCCTCATAGAGGATGGGGAAGGGGATATCCTGGGCCGCCGGTTCGGCGGACACGGGCGCCGGGATGACGATCTCGTAGCGCGCGCCGGCGATCACCTCCTCCGCCGGCTTGGTCACCAGCGTGCCGTCGCGGCTGACGTTGCGCGCCTCGATCAGCGACTTCAGCCGCGCGCGCGACATGCCGCCCATGTTTTCGGCGAGAAACCGGTCGAGCCGCTGGCCGGCGGCTTCAGGGGGCGCGATGATGGTTGTTGTCATGGCGCCGGGATACTCCCGTTCGGCCGGCAATGGGAGGGCGGCGTATGCGGGGCTTGAAGGCGGCGGTGATCGTGATGGGGGTGCTGATCGTCGCGGGGGTGGCGGTGATCATCGTCACGCTCATCACCCGCGTCGCCGCGCCGCAGGGGGCGTTGGCCGAGATGGTGTTGGATGAGCCGGCCGGCACCTCCATCGCCGCGGTCTCCGGGCCGCCTGAGCGCCTGGTGGTGCAGCTCAAGGGCGGCGGGCCGGACCGTGCGGTGGTGCTGGATCTCGGCCGCGGCCGGCGGATCGGCGGGGTCGCGTTGGCGCGCTGAGGCGGTCAGAACCGGGTGGGACGGTAGGGCAGGGGGTCGATCGCCGGCGGCCGCCCGGCCACCAGATCGGCGACGATGCGCGCGGTCATCGGTGAGAGGCTGATGCCGTAATGCCCGTGGCCGAAGGCGGCGATGGCATTGCTGAGGCCGGGCACCCGGCCGATCGCCGGCAGGCTGTCGGGGAAGGAGGGGCGGAAGCCCATCCAGCGGCTCGGCGTGGCGGTGTTGAGCCCGGGCAGCATGCGGGTGGCGTGGGTGAGCAGGATATCCGATCGCCGCCAGTCCGGCGGTGGGGCGGTGCCGGCGATCTCGACCGTGCCGGCGAAGCGCAGGCCGTGCTCCATCGGGGTGGCGACGAAGGTGTGCTCGTTATTGGAGACCGGCACGCGCAGGCTCACGCCGGGGGTTGGCAGCATCGCGTGGTAGCCGCGCTCGACCTCGAGCGGCACGCGCAGGCCGAGCCCGGCGGCCAGTTCGCGTGAGGCATGGCCGGCGGCGATCACCACGCCGGCGCAGGGGATCGTGCCGGCATTGGTGCGCACGGCTTTGATTTCATTGTTTTGCCGCTCGAAGCCCAATGCCCGTTCGGCCCGCAGCGTGGCGCCGGAGCGGCGCAGGATGGTCTGCACCAGGCGGGCGGGATTGGTGGTGAAGCCATTGCCGGGGAAGAACAGGCCGCGCTGATAGATCGGCGCCAGAGCGGGCTCGATCTCGCGGATCGCCCCGGCGTCGAGCGGCTGGGGATGCACCCCCTTGTCAGCGAGCATGGCGAGGGAGAGCCGGTCACCATCGGTCTGGTGGGCGCGCTCCCAGACGTGCAAATGCCCGCTTTGCACCAGCAGCCCCGCCGCCTCCGGGCCGAGCATGGCGCGATAGGCGTCATGGCAGGGGGCCATCAGCGCCTGCAGAGCAAGCGAGTGGCGGGAGGCGCGGGCCCGGCGGCTTTCCCACAGCCAGCGGAGCAGCCAGGGCGCGGCACGCGGCAGGTAGGGCCAGCGCACGGCCAGCGGGCCGAGCGGATCGGCCAGCCATTTCGGCACCTGCCGCCACATGCCGGGCAGCGCGATGGGGAGCGTGGTGCCGAGATTGAACTGCCCGGCGTTGCCGTAGGAGCAGCCGCTGCCCGGCTCGTTCTCGTCGATCACCACCACGGCGCGGCCATCGGCGGCCAGGGCATGGGCACAGCAGGCGCCGGCAATGCCCGCGCCGATCACGATCACTGGCGGTTCGTCGCTGGCCATGGCGGTTGCCTCACCTTCGTTACTTGGATTCTATGACCGGACGTTGCAGCATGGGGCCTTCAACGCCAACAGGGGTTTCAGCGCGCATGGCTCGACGCGGCATGAATTTCGGCATTTTTCTCGCCCCCTTCCACCGCGTGGGCGACAACCCCTCGCTGGCGATTTCGCGCGATGTCGAGATGCTCGAATGGCTCGACTATCTCGGCTACGACGAGGCCTGGATCGGCGAGCATCATTCGGCGGGCTGGGAGATCATCGCCTCGCCTGAACTGGTGATCGCTGCCGCGGCCGAGCGCACCAAGCGGATCAAGCTCGGCTCGGGTGTCACCAGTCTGCCCTATCACCACCCCTATATGGTGGCGCAGCGCTTCGTGCAGCTTGACCATATGACCCGCGGGCGGGCGATGCTCGGCTGCGGGCCCGGTGCCCTGGTGTCGGACGCCTATATGCTGGGCATCGAACCCTCGACGCAGCGGCGGCGGATGGATGAGAGCCTCGATGCCATCATGGCGTTGCTGCGCTGCGAAGAGCCGGTGACGCTGAAGACCGATTGGTTCGAGATGCGCGAGGCCCGCCTGCACCTCGCCCCCTATAGCGACCCGCATTTCGACATCGCGGTGGCATCTACCCTCACGCCGGCAGGTCCGATCAGTGCCGGCAAGCACGGGCTTGGCATCCTCTCGCTCGGCGCCGGGCTGCCGGGTGGGCCGGAGGCGATCGCCGGGCAGTGGCGCATCGCCGAGGAGACCGCGGCCAAGCACGGCAAGACGATGAACCGGCGCGACTGGCGTCTGGTGATGACCATGCATGTCGCCGAGGATGACGAGCAGGCGCTGCGCCAGGTGAAGGCGGGCGAGCGGATCGAGACCGTCACCTATTTCGAGGAGGCTCTCGGCCGGCCGCCCGGCCGCGCGCAGGATCCGCTGACCGAGGGCGTCAAAGCCGGCGTCACCCTGGTCGGCTCGCCCGACACGGTGGCCAAGGGGATCCAGAACCTAGTCGACCGCAGCGATGGCGGCTTCGGTGGCGTGATGTTCCGCGCCAATGACTGGGCGAGCCGCGAGGATACCTGGCGCAGCTACGAGCTGTTCGCCCGCTACGTGATGCCGCGCTTTCAGGGCTCGCTCGAGACCGTGCGCGCCTCCTACGAATGGGCCAAAGCCAATAGCGGCAGCATCTTCGGCCCCAACGTCGCGGCCCTGCGCAAGGCTTTCACCGATGCCGGCAAGCCGGTGCCGGAGGGCTATGCCGACCGGGCGCTCGGCGGCAATGCGGGAGGGCGCGATGCGGCAGCCACGCCGACCGGCTGATCCCCCGCCCTTCGCGGAGGACGAGGCGGACCAGACCGTCTTCCGCCGGCCCAACACGCTGATGCCGCTCAGCGATGGGGTGGAGGCCTTCGTGCATGTGCTGGTGCCGCAGCCGACCGGCAGCGCGCCGCCGGTGCGCCTGCGCCCGGGCACGCTCACCATCGGCCGCACTGAGGGGGCCGACCTCATCCTGCCGGGCAGCGAGGTTTCGCGGCGGCACTGCCAGATTGATCTCATCGGCGTCGAGGTGATCGCCGGCGGGGAGGTGGTGCTGACCGACCTCAACTCCACCAACGGCACCTATGTCGATGGCACCCGCGTCACCGGCACCGTGGCGCTGGCGCCCGGCGCGCGGCTGGCGATCGGCGGCAATGAGCTGCTCTATGAGCGGCGCAGCAAGCGCGAGCTGGACGAGGCGGAGGCGCTGGAGCGCGACTTGCAGCGCACCAACCAATACGTGCTCGCCGTACTGCCGCTGCCGATCCGCGACGGCTGGGTGCGGGCCGAGTGGTATTTCGCGCCCTGCTCCAGCCTTGGCGGCGACACCTTCGGCTACCGTGACCTGGGAGATGGCACCTTCGCCGGTTTCATGGTCGATATCGCCGGCGATGGGCCAAACGCGGCGCTGCAGGCGGTCTCGGTGGCGAACCTGCTGCGGCAGGACGGGCTGCTCGGGGCGGATTTTCGCGATCCTGCCTCGGTGATGACGCGGCTGAACGACAGTTTTCCAGTCGGCACACCCGGTGCACCGCATTTCACGGCCTGGTACTGGGTCTATACCCGCGCCAACCGCATGCTGACCTATTGCGCCGCCGGCTACCATCCGGCCTGGCTGCTTGACCGGGCGACCGGGAATTTGGTGCCGCTGCGCTCCGAGAACCCGGCGATCGGCCGTGGAGCTGCGCGCTATTCGGCGGGCAAGGCGTTCGTGCCGATCGATTCCGCGCTCTACATGTTCAGCGATGGCGCCTTCGCCATCGAGGGCAAGGACGGCAAGCGCTGGGCGATCTATGACGTGGTGGGCGTGATCCGCGATCCGCCGGTGCAGGGCATGACGGAGCCCGAGCGCATCTACACCGGAATCCGTGCCGCCGCGCGCAGCGGCCCGCTGCCGGATGACGTGTCGATCGTGGTGATTGGCTTCCCCTGATCGGCGGGTTTCTGTACAAGATCGCTGACTGAATGATCGGCGGGAGTGCGGGACATGGCGGGAGAATCGCAGACGGGGGCCGCGCTGGATGTGGTGCCCACCGGTGGCGGCGTCGGCGCCGAGGTGCGTGGGCTCGATCTTCGCGGCATCGATGATGCTACTTTCGCTGCCATCGAGCGCGCCTGGATCGCCCATTCCGTGCTGCTGTTCCGGGGCCAGACCCTCACGCCGGATGACCTGATCGCCTTCAGCCGCCGCCTCGGCGGGCTCGATCTCGCGCCCATCCAGGAGACCGGCCGCCGCTTTGTGGACGGCATGCCCGAGCTCTACGTCGTCTCCAACGTGATGGTGAACGGCGAGCCGATCGGCAGCCTCGGCGCCGGCGAGGCGGTGTGGCACACTGATATGAGTTATCTGCCCGAGCCGCCCAAGGCGAGCCTGCTGTATGCGCTGGAAATCCCGCCGAGCGGTGGCGATACCTCCTTCGTCAACATGTACACCGCCTTCGACACGCTGCCGGAAGACCTCAAGGCCCGCTGCATCGGTCTCAAGGTGAAGCATGATGGCACCTATAATTCCGGCGGCTATGTGCGCCAGGGCGTGATTCCGACCGATGATCCGCGCGAGAGCCCGGGGCATCTGCACCCGCTCGTGTGCACCCACCCCGAGAGCGGCCGGCGCATGCTGTATCTCGGCCGCCGCCGTAACGCCTATATCGACGGGCTCGATCTTGCGGAGTCCGAGGCGCTGCTCGATGCAATCTGGGCCCATGCCTGCCAGGCGCAGTTCTGCTGGACCAATCAGTGGCGGGTCGGCGATCTCGTGATGTGGGACAACCGCTGCACCATGCACCGGCGCGATCCCTTCGATAACTCGGCCCGCCGTGTGATGCACCGCACCCAGGTGAAGGGCGCGGCGCCGCCGGCCGCCTGAGCCCGCCCGCGGATATCGGTACCGCGCCGGCCGCCCATATGCGCTTCCTCGATGTCGCTCGCCCGCCCGCCATCATGCGCTGCGTTTATTGCGGCGCCGAGGGGGCGTTCGCGTTCCGCCATGCCTATGAATACGAAGCCCGCGAGTTCCGCCTGCATGCCTGCCCGGATTGCGGCAGCCTGCACTATGACCCGCCGGAGACGCTGCTGAAGGTCAGCTTCCCCTATACCGACGAGTACATCGAGAACACCCGCGTCGGCGCCAAGTTCTTCTTCGAGGCCGGCTACTACGCGGAATGGACGGTGATTTGCGCCCTGGCCGCGCTGGCCGGGGTGGACCGCACCCAGCCCGACCGTGTCCGCTTTGTCGATATCGGCGCCGGTTTCGGCCTGTCCTCGTACTTCGTGCGGGAGGTGATGGGCATCGAGCCGGTGATCGTGGAGCCGGCCTATAGCGGCGAAATCGGCGCGCGGATGCTCGGGTTGCAAATTGAGCGCGCCTATTTCGAGGACCTGCCGGCGGAGGTGATGGAGCGGATGGCCGGCCGGGCGTGCCGGCTGCATCTCAATTCCGTCGTTGAACACCTCGCCGACCCCGCTGAGCCGCTGCGCCAGGCGATGCGGCTCGTCGATGTCGAGGCGGTCGCGGCAATTGTGCCGAACGGTGACTTCGTCGATCCCCAGGCACCCTTCCTCACGATGCTGCCGACGCTCGCCCCAGGAGATCACCTGCATTTGCCGACCCGCGAAGGCATGATCCGCTTCATGCGCCGCCTCGGTTTCAGCCATGCCGAGGTGATCGTGCAGACCGGGCTGCTGATCGCCGTCGGTGCCCGCCGTCCGCTGCTGATGCCCGACCAGGCCGAGATCACCGCCTCGGCCGACGCGCTGCTGCGCCGCCTCTCCGACCATGCCGACCCTAGCATCGCCGTGCCTGCCCTCGCGCGCCGTCTGCATATGGCTGTGCAGGATCCGCTGCGGGCGCCAGGCGATCCGCTGCGCAAATCGCTCCGCGAACGCCTCGTCGCGGCCATTGATCGCGACGCTCTGCTGGCCCGTCTCTCCAGCGGCGTGCCTTGGCCTGATATCCCGTTCAACATCGTCGTCACCGCCCATGCCCTCGGGCGCGACGCGCTGGAGAGCAATTATGTCAGCGACGCGCTGGCCTGGTTCGACATCGCCGATCCGGCCGCCACGCAGATTGCCGAACTGCATCCGCTCTACAGCGGCCTTTCCATCGATTACCGCTGGACCACCCGGCTGCTGCGCGCCCAGGCCCTGCTCTCTATTGGTAGATTTTCCTCCGCGGAGACTGTGCTCGATGACGTCATCCATTCCTCTGGCCCGCTCGCCGCCGGGCCGGGGCAGGTGGGCGAGGCGCGGGCGATCAAGGCCCGGCTGCGCGGCTGGCAGGGGCTGCTGACCTGGCTGCATTTCCGCGTGGTGCTGCCAGCCCTGCGCTCCAAATCCGCGGTGAACTACTTCGTCCGCTACACCCGCTTCTACCTCCGCTGGGGCGGCTACTGGGTGCAGCACGCGCGGCGGCACGGCGTCTATTATTGTGGTTCGGCGCTCTACTGGACCGGTTTGTCGGCCGAAGTCGTCCGTCAATACATCGTCCATGCCGGCCGCCACGCAGCCTATTGGTCACGCTTCGCGGCTGGATATGTCGCCACCAGCCTGCGCCTGCTCCCCGGCCGTATCCTTGTGCGCCTGCGCTACACCCTCGCGCGCTACCGCACTGGCCCCATTGCCCGCAGCCTGGCCACGCTCTCCCGCAAGTGCCTCCGCGCCATCGACAACATCGGCAACGCCGATATCCGCAGCAACGGGGACCTCTACGCCCTGTCCCTCGTCGCCGGCCGCGGCGCCGTCATCGATGTTGGCGCGCTGGATGGGCGCTTCACCCATGCCGCCGCCGGCACCATTGCCCCCGCGACCGTCTACGCCATCGAGCCTGACGATACCCAGCGCACCCTCTGTGCCTTCCGTTGCCGCCGCATCCCTAACGTTCACACCTCAGCGACCTTGCCGGACGCCGCCATCCTCGACGTGCCGATCGCGCTCCTCCGCATCGCCCTCCCCGGCGCCGAAGCCGCCATTCTCGACCGATTTGATACTGCTCTAACCAGTGGCCAAATCGCAGCCGTCCGCTTCATCCACGGCCCCGAACATGCCCCCCAACGCATCATGCTCGCCGACCTCGCCGACCGCTTCGCCACCTATGGCATGACCGTCCACCACCTGCTCCCCCAAAGCCTCGAACCCATCACGCCCACCCTCGAAGACTTCGCCGGCCGCAGCTACCTCGCCCTCCGTCCGGACGTGATCCCGCACTGACGGCCGGGCGCGGCCTGGGGAGGCGCGGGGGAAGGAAGGCAGGGGGCGCTGCCCCCTGACCCCCGCCAGGGGCCGAGCCCCTGGACCTCATGCATGAAGGCATGATGCCTCAGGAGGGAGGGGGGCCAACTCGAAGGTTGCAA
>CAIPLM010000312.1 GCA_903865895.1 uncultured Rhodospirillales bacterium
CGAGATCTACACCCTATCCTACACTCTTTCCCTACACGACGCTCTTCCGATCTCGGCAATGCCCGCGGCGACATCCTGGTGCATGCCAAGCTGTTCGAGGGGCTGCAGCCAGGGGTGGTGATCATCGAGAGCATCTGGCCGCACGCCGATTTCGAGGGCGGCATCGGCATCAACGCGCTCACCTCGGACGACCCGGCCCCACCGCTCGGCGGCGCCGTTTTTCACGATACCGCGGTGTGGGTGCGCTCCGCCGCGGCCGAACTGCAGAACGCAGCGGAGTAGCCCATGTCCGACGCCGCCGAACGCCATCGCCGCCAGGTCGAGTCCTGGAACGGCCCGATGGGCCAGCAATGGGCTCAGAACGAGGCGCGCACCGAGCGCGGCCTGATGCCGCTCACCGAGGCGCTGCTGGCCGCTGCCGCAGCGCAACCGGGCGAGCGCGTGCTCGACATCGGCTGCGGCTGCGGCGGCTATACGCTCGCCCTGGGCCGCGCCGTCGGCGCCACGGGCCGGGTGACCGGCGCCGATGTCTCGACGGCCGTGCTCGAGGTGGCCGAGGCGACCAAGGCTGACAACACCGGCTACGTGCTCGCCGATGCCTCCACCCATGATTTCGCCGGCACGGCGGCTGACCTGCTGACCTCGCGCTTCGGCGTGATGTTCTTCGGTGACCCCGATGCCGCCTTCGCCAACCTTCACCGCGCCCTCAAGCCCTCCGGCCGGCTCGTCTTCGCCTGCTGGCGCGCGGTGGCCGACAACCCCTGGGCGCGCATCCCGCAGCAGGCCATTTTCTCGGTGATCGACCGCCCGCCGCCGCCCCACCCGGAGGAGCCCGGCCCCTTCGCCTTCGGCGACGAGGCCCGCATCCGCCGGATCCTCGCTGCCGGCGGCTTCAAGGACCCGGCGATCACGCCGTTCGACTTCGAGATGCTGTTCCCGGCCGACCCCGCGGCGGCCGCAGCCGCCATCTCCACCGGCCCGATCGGCGGCCGCCTGCTACGCGACAAGCCCGACGAGGTCCGCGCCGCCGCGGTGGCCGCCATCGCCGCGGCGGTCACCCCCTGCGTTTCCAATGGCTTCACCCGCCTTGGAGCCTCGGTCTGGATCGTGATCGCCAGGGCGTGATTGAAGGGGCCGCAGTTTGTTGTTGCGGCCCAGATGGGCGCTGGGGTTTGTAGCGCCATGTCCACCACGCGCCTGACTCCGTTCGACAGGCTCCTGTCGTTCGACCGCAAGGACCGGATCGCCGGTGCGCTGGTCGCCGTCGGCGAGGCCGCAATTTGGGTACAGGCGCGCCCGTCCTGGCAGCGTCATGCCGTTGCCGTCACCATGGTTGGGCTTTCCGGCGGCGTGTATCGGCTGACCGGACCGTTTGCTGCCGCAAATCCGCTCCTCGGCCTAATGCCGGCGGTGATCGCCGGCGCGCTCCTGCTCGGCTCGGCCTCCTACACAACGGCGGTCCTCGCGTTCATCGCCGCTCGCTTCGCACTGTCGCCCGATCCGCTGTCGAATGGCACGACAAACGCGGCTATGACGGGGGCGCTCGTGCTGATGGTGCTGGGCATCGGTATCGCCCACGCGCTCCTGCGCGAACTGCGGGCCCGGCCCGGCCCCGCCACCATCGCGGCGCTGCGGGAGGGGGCCTCCGAGCGCCGCGAGCGCGATGCCCAGGCGCGCCGCCTGGCCGACGCGGTGCAGAACGCCTCGTTCGGCATCGCCATCGCCGACCCCGTGACCGACCGTATCCGTTTCGTGAACCCCGCTTACGCCGCGCTGCGTGGCTACTCGCCGCGCGAATTGATGGGCAAGCCGGCCATCCAGGCCTATGCGCACAGCGAGCTCGCCCGCATCCCCGCGATGATGGACGCCTCGGACCGCAATGGCCACGCCGAGTTCGATACCTGGTACCGCCAGCCGGATGGCAGCTTCCTGCCCGTCCGCAATGGCATCACCTCGGTGCTCAACGAGAAGGGCGTGCTGCGCTACCGGCTGATCTATGCCGCCGACGCTACGCCCAAGCAACGCGCGGAGGAGGCGAGCCGGGAGAGCGAGGCCCGCTTCCGCGCGACGTTCGAACAGGCGGCGGTCGGCATCGCGCATCTTGATCCCGGCGGGCGGATCCTGCGGGTGAATGATCGGTTCTGCGCCATCAGCGGCTACACCCGCGGAGAATTGCTGCGCCGCCACGCGCAGGATCTCGTGGTACCTGATGACGTGCCACGGGGGCGGGCCAGCATGGATGCCTTGCTGGATGGCCGTATTCCGCATTTCAGCGTC
>CAIPLM010000313.1 GCA_903865895.1 uncultured Rhodospirillales bacterium
GCGCGCAATGATTTCGACGCCGCGCAGGTCAAGGTGGAGCGCGCGCTGCAGATCAATCCGCGCTCGGCCGAGGCGATGATCATGCGCGGCCAGCTCAGCAACGTGAAGGGCGACCGCGTGCGCGCCGTCGCCGATTTTGACGCGGCGCTGGCGCTCAATCCGCGCAACCTCACCGCCCGGCTGGAGCGCGCCAACCTCCTGCTGATGGACGGCAAGGACGCCCGTGCGAAAGACGACGTCAACGCCGCGCTGGAGATCGAGCCGCGCAGCTCCATGGCGATCTACCTGCGCGCGGTCATCGAGGTGAAAACCGAGGACTATGCGGGGGCGGATGCCGATCTCAACAAGATCTCCGGCATTCTCACCCGCTTCCCGCGTGGCTTTTTCTTCTACGCCATCGCCAAGTACAATCTTGGCCAAGCCGAGCAGGCGTCCGACGCCGCCAACAAGTTCCTCGCCAAGAACCCGCGCGACCCCGACGCGATCAAGCTGTTCTGCCGCATCGAGCTGGCCGCGCGGCGCCCTGGAGCGGTGATTAAGCTGCTGCAGGAGGCGCAGAAGGCCGGCAGCATCGACAGCGATATATTGGAGCTGCTCGGCCGCGCCTACACCTTGTCCGGCCGCCCGCAGCTCGGCCTGGAGACCATGGAGCGCGCCGCCGCCCTCTCGCCCGACAATGCCGACATCCTCGCCCGCCTCGCGGCCTTGCGGCTCTCGCTCGGCGATGCCTCCCGTGCCTCGGAGGAGTTCGAGAAAGCTTATGCGCTGGCGCCGGACAAGACCGCCGCCGCCGAGCAGCTGGTGCTTGCCTCGATCTCCGCCGCCGAGCTTGACCGCGCCGCCGTGGCCCTTTCGCGGCTCATCAAGGCCAAGGGCGAGAGCGAGATGACCGGCAATCTCGCCGCGCTGCTGCGTATGGCGCAGCTCGACCTGCCTGGCGCGGAGACGCAGCTGCGCGCCACCATCGCCGCCTATCCCGAATCCACCCAGCCGCGCATCAACCTCGCCAAGGTGCTGGTGCTGCTCGACCGCACCGCCGAAGCGCAGGTGATTCTCGGCGAAGTCCTGGACCGCAAGCCGGCCGATGGCGTCGCGCTTTCCATGCTGGTCGCGCTGCTCAACGCCGACAACCGCGGCAGCATTGCCCAGACCCGGCTTGAGCGGGCGCATGAAGCAGCACCGCGTGATGCCGATATCTCGATCACGCTCGCCAACCAGATCCTGCGCGCCAATGAGGGCAAGAAGGCGCTTGCCCTGGTGGACGAGGTGCTGCGCGCGCAGCCGGAGAACGCCGCCCTGCTGGCCGCCAAGGGCCGCTTCCTGGCCAGCCGCGGGCAGCCCGAGGAGGCCGAGCAGGCCTATCGCATGGCGCTCGACACCAATCCGCTGGACGTCGTGGTGCGCAAGGCGATCGCCGATTTGCGCATCGGCGCGAAGGACTTCGACGGCGCGCGCAAGATCCTCGCCGATGGGGTGCGCGCCGAGCCCGGGCATGAGACGCTGATGCGGCTGATGATCGAGGTGGCGCTGCGCACGCGTGGCCTGGAGGCTGCCCTCGGCGAGGCCGATCGCCTCGCACGGGACCCCGCCAATATGCCGAATGCCCGCTGGCTGCGCGGCGATGCGCTAATGGCTGCCGCCCGCTTCAGCGATGCGGCCGCCGCCTTCGCCACCGATTTCAGGGCCGACCCCGGCACCGTCGGCCTGATCCGTTTGGTCGGTGCCTATAACGCTGCCGGGCGCACCGAGCAGGCCACGTTGCTGCTGCGCGAATGGCTCCAGCGCAACCCCACCGATGCCGGCGCGGCGGAACAGCTTGCCTCGCTCGACATCATCGCGCGGCGCTTTTTCGAGGCGGAGAAGCAGCTCGGCACCATCATCGCGCAGCGCCCGTCGGACGCGGTGGCGCTGAACAACCTCGCCTGGGTCTATCTGCAGCGCAATGACAGCCGGGCGCGCATCGTGGCGCAGAAATCCTATTTGCTGAACCCGACGCCCGAGGCGGCGGACACGCTGGGGTGGATCCTCGTCAACACCGGCAACCCCGCCACCGGCTATACGCTGCTGCGCCAGGCCGCCAGCAGCCTGCGCCGCGATCCGACCGTGCTCTACCATTACGCGGTGGCGCAGCGGGACACCGGCCGCAAGGAGGACGCCATCGCCACGCTGCGGCCGTTGCTGCTCGGCCTGTCCGAATTCGAGGAACGCCCGGCGGCGCAGAAGCTGCTTGATGAGTTGTTGGGCAAGAAGTGACCCAGCTGCGCCTGTTGACCTTCTCGACGCTGTTTCCCGACAGCGTGCGGCCCAACCATGGGGTGTTCGTGGAGAACCGCTTGCGCCACCTTGTCGCTTCCGGCGAAGTGGTGAGCACCGTGCTCGCGCCGGTGCCGTGGTTTCCCTTCACTGACCCGCGCTTCGGCGCCTATGCGAAGTTTGCCGCGGTGCCGCGCTTCGAGGCGCGCAATGGGCTGGCGGTGCACCATCCGCGCTATCCGGTGATCCCCGCGATCGGGATGAACGTGGCGCCGCATCTGCTCTACGCCTTTGCCCGCCCTGCCCTCGCCCGCCTGATCCGCGGCGGGCTGCAGTTCGACGCGATCGACGCGCATTACCTCTATCCCGATGGCGTCGCCGCCGTCTGGCTCGGCCGGGCTTTCGGCAAGCCGGTGGTGATGACCGCGCGCGGCTCGGACGTGACGGAGCTGCCGGACCATCCGGTCCCGCGCCGGCTCATTGCTGGCGCCATCCAGGCTGCCGCGCATCTGATCGGGGTCAGCCGATCGCTGTGTGACCGGATGATCGAACTGGGCGCATGTCCTGATAATGTTACGGCGTTACGCAATGGCGTGGATACGCGCCGCTTTCACCCCGTCGACCGCGACGCCGCACGCGCGGCGCTTGGGCTCACGCGGCCGACCCTCATCAGCGTCGGCCATCTTATCCCGCGCAAGCGCAACCACCTCACCATCGCGGCGCTGCCCTTTCTGCCGGAGTGGGATTTCCTGATCGTGGGCGACGGGCCGGAGCGCGCGGCGCTCGAATCCCAGGCGGCCGCGCTGGGTGTGGCCGGCCGGGTCCGCTTCGCCGGGGTGCAGCCGCATGACCGGCTCGCGCAGTTCTACGGCGCGGCCGATGCCATGGTGCTGGCCTCGACCCGTGAAGGCTGGGCAAATGTGCTGCTGGAATCCATGGCTTGCGGCACGCCGGTGGTGGCCTCCAACATCCCGATGAACGCCGAAGTGGTGCGCGCCGCCGCCGCCGGGCGGATCATGCGGGAAGACACGCCCGAGGCGCTGGCGACCGCGGTGCATGACCTGTTCGCGACGCCGCCCGACCGGGCCGCCACGCGGGCCTATGCGGAGCCGTTTTCGTGGGATGCAACGACGGCGGGGCAGATCGCGATTTTTCGAGGGGTGACGGGGATCAAGTAAGCGGTCGCTTTTTGAAAAAAGCTCCGCAAAAACTTTTATCCGCCTGGCGTGCGTTGCTCAGTGATGTGGAGTTCGACGCGGCCGAGGCCGGTGAAGCCGGCGCTGACGCGCTGCGGACGTTTCGCGGGGAGCGGTTGTTTGCCTCCCTTCACCGAACGAGAGGGATATTCGATGGCACCTTGTCTCCGCGTTGCCTTCGCGGCCGGCCAATTCGGCGGCTGGCGTATCGAGCGGATCAGCGCCGTGCGCGGCGACAGCCTGGCACACGCGCCGCGGCTGGCGCTTCTGGAAGGCGAAGAAACCCTCTCCCCGCCCGGCGCCGCCTGGGTCCTGCGCGGGGTGACCAGCAATACGCGCTACACGAACCGTGCGGAATTGAATGCGCTGAGCGCCGTTCAGGCGGGGCTGCATCGCCCCTCGGCGACCTGCGCCGCCCTGATCCCCATTCGCAAGACGCAGGCGTGGTGGGATCTGGCGCAGGACGAGCGGCGGGCGATTTTCGAGGAGCAATCGCACCATATCCGCATCGGGCAGGACTACCTTCCGGCCGTCGCCCGGCGCCTGCATCATTGCCGCGAGCTGGGGGAGGCGTTCGACTTTCTCACCTGGTTCGAATATGCCCCGGACGCCGCCGCAGCCTTCGAGGACATGGTTGCGCGGCTGCGCGATACGCCGGAGTGGCGCTACGTTGAGCGGGAGGTCGACATCCGCCTGCGCCGCGACTGACATTGCCGGCGATCGCGCCGTTCGTGGGTGGCAAAGCTGGTTGTGAATAAGCGCGGAAAGGGGACCCGGCTTTAAAATGCTCTACCACGTTGAAAAGGCGATCAAAAGCGGCTTGAGGGTGGGGTCCCGATCGGCGCCGATTGGGACCCTGTCTGTTTCTTTAATTCAGCAGTAAATTCAGGCCCTTGCAGCTGCTATCTGCGGGGTCCCACTTCGGCACTTACTTACACTCACTGTCTTACCGCCTCTGTGGTGGTGCTTGCTTTTGCTGGTGGTGCCTCGGGTTCGGGCTGGTGGCGCATGGCCACCCTCACCCCGACCTTGATCCGCTCTGCGGCTCGAACCCGCAAACGCGGGAGGGGGAGCCATTTCTGATCCCGCAGGCGCCGCCCTGCCCTTGCTTCGCTTCGTGGCGTATGTCCGTGAACGCGGGAGAGGGGGCTCTGTGATCTCTGTGCCTCTGTGGTGAAACTTCCTTCTCGTTGTCTCGCTGTCTCGTTGTTCCGCTTTGCTTGTTTTGCGGTGCGCGGGAGGCGGTGGGCGTGCGGCTGCGGCGGCTCGCTGGGGTTGAGGTGATGCGTCGCGCTGCGCTTACGCATCCTACGGAGGAGTGGGTCAGGGAGGTGGAGGGAGGGAAAATCTTTGGGGTGATGTGACTTTATGATTGACGTCGATGTTTTTATATACGATAAGAGCGCGTTGATCCCCTCATGCATGGAGACCCCTGTGATGTCGCCCCTTCCCTTCCCCTTGTTCGGCCTGCTGCGGAGCCTTGTGCTGCGCTGGTGTGTGCTGCGCCTGGTGGGGTGGTGTGTGGCGCGCGAGGAGCGGATGCGGGCGCGGGTGGTTGGGATGAAGGCCGGGCGGCGGCGGGAGCGCGCGATGCGGGCGCTGGCGGAGGCCGTGCGGGTGCGCGCGGTTTTGGCGGAGCCGGGGTTTCTCGATGATGCGCGCACGCTCGGCAAGGCGGCGGAGGTGGCGCGGTGTCTGGGGGATGCCGGGCGGCGTGCGCTGGCGCGGCGGTTCGGGCGGTTGTTTTCGCGCGGGCGGGGGATGCGGGCGATCGGGGGCGCGGCGGTGCCGGCGGATCGCGTCATGGGCGGGCGATGTAGGGGCGGACATGGTGTCGCGTGAGGACCGGCCGGGCGCGATGCGCGCGGGCGGCGATGTCGCTTGGGCGAAGGTCAGCGAGGGGGCGTCAGGCGCGGTGGCGGACCATGAGGAGGGAGTCGCAGGGGGCGCCGTCGACTATGTAGGTGTTGGGTTCGCGGCCGTATTCGGTGAAACCGCGGCTGCGGTAGAGGGCTTCGGCGGGGGTGTTGCCGGCGCGGACGCCGAGTTCGACCTGGGTGGCGCGAGCGATGGCGACGGCGATTGCGGCGTCCAGCAAAGGGGCGGCGACCCCCCTGCCCCGGGCTTGCGGCGCGACGTAGACGCCCCAGAGGAAGGCGCGGTGGGCCTCTTTCGGCTTGGTCTTGAATTCGAGCGCGATGATGCCGGCCAGCGTGCCATCGAGGAAGGCGCCCATCACGTGGTTGTCGGCGAGTTGGGTGATGAAGTGGGAGAGCGGTTTGGCGGCCTCGGATGCGTGGTCGGAGCCGAAATCGGCGGGGTGGTCGTGCAGGGCGCGCAGGCGCAGCGTGCGGAATTCGGGGGCGTCGGCGAGGGTGAGGCGGCGGATGGTCATTGGGGTTTTCCGGGGATCAGGCGGTCCACCGCGGCGCGCCACCAGGATTTGCGGCGTTCGGTGAGCTCGGCGAGGGCGAAGCAGGCGAGGGGGACGGTGGTGTGGATGGTGATCCACATCGGCCAGGAGGCCGGTCGCAGGGGGAGGATGGCGGCGAGGAAGCGCAGGAGTGGGACGTGAAACAAATAGAGCGCGAAGGTGCCGCCGGCGAGCCAGCGTATCGGGCGCTCGATCGCCCGGAGCGGGGCGGCGACGCGGGGGGCGATGGCGCGGAAGCCGGTCAGGATGGCAGCGAAGGCCAGGCCCATCGCGTAGTCATGCGCGTAGTCCAGCAGTCGGCCGGGTTGCAGGGTGAAGGGGTTGTAGATGTCGCCCTGGCGCATGCCGAACGTCGCGACGCCGAGGGCGCCGAGCAGGCCGAGTGCCATCAGGGGGGCGCCGTAGCGGGGGGGGACGGTCTGGCGATAGCAGGTGTTTCCGAGCAGCCAGAGCGGGAAGAGGATCGCGATGCCGGGGCCGGCGACGGCCAGTGCGAGCGCCGCGGCCGGGAGGGCGAGGCGGCGCGGCAGGAAGGTGAGCAATCCGAAGGTGATGTAGTACCAGACTTCGTATCCCAGCGACCAATATGGGCGGTTGGAGCCGGGGATCAGGTTCTGCGACCAGATGTCGCCCAGGAAGAACAGGTTGCGAAGATAGGCGATCCAGGCGGTATCCGGCTCGCAGCAGAAGCCGGAGTAGACGCTGGGGCGCATCGTGGTGCCGATGCGATCGAGCAGCCAGGTCAAGGCGAGGGCGGGAAGGGCCACCGAGAGGACGCGGGCGATCCGGTTGACGGCATAGTCCCGCGCATGGGGCTCGCCGGTGGAGGTGACGTGGGCGATCACGAAGCCGGAGAGCACGAAGAAGACGTCTACCGCCTCGCGCCCCAACCCGGAGATCTGCCACAGCAGGCCGCCGGAATAGACCGCGGCGGCGGAGTGGGAGAGGAACACCAGATACGCCGCGAGGACGCGGGTGAGGTCAAGGAAGATCGAGACGTCTCGGTTCATTCGACGGGCAGCTCATGCGTTCGGGGAACGTATAGCAGTGTTCAGACGAGCACAAAGCCGCGCCATGCTTTGCGGCCCGTGGCCTCGCGCAGCAGGCCGGCGGCGGTGAGGCGGGCGATGAGGCCAGCGGCGGCGCGGGAGGTGATGCCGAGTTCGCGGCCGAGGGTGCCGGCGGTGATGACGGGCGCGCGAATGGCGGCGGCGAGCGCGTCGGGCAGGTGGGAGCGGGCGGTGGCTGGCAGGGCCTGGCCGCGGGCGGCGGCGGCGGTGAGGCGAGCGAGTTCGCGCCGTGCCGCCAGGGCCGCTTCAGCGATGCAGCCGAGGAGGGCGCGTTCTGGCTCGGCGGCAAGGGAGGCGCGGGTGAGGTGCTGTATTGGGGCGGACCACAGGGGTAACCCGGGATTTCCGGTACCGCCGCGGGCGCGCCACAGCCAGGCCGCCCGCAGATGGGCGTCGGTGTTTATGCCCTCCGCGACGAGGAGACGGACGGCCGAGAGCAGGGGCGGATCACCATCCGGCTCCGGCAGTTCGCCTTCCGGGGTCCAGCTCGGCAGCTCTGCGAGGCGGCGCCACCGCTGTGCTATACGTAACGCCGTTGCGACGTCCCGATCATTGGGTAGCGCCTCGATGGCGGCGCGCCCGGCGGTGGTGGCGGGCAACACCGAGGGCAGCCGCGTGCCCAGCGTGGCGGCGGCATATGCGCCGGTGAGCTGCATGTCTCGCAACGCGAGGTCGAGCGGATGAATCCAGAAGCCATGATGCGCAAGCCACCCGGCCGCCTCCCGATAGGACATGCGCGACCGCAAGCCGGCGCGGATCTCGGGAGATGCGGCCTCAACACTCGCCTCGAGGCGGGCGATTGCATCCTGGGTGAGGAGTAGGTTGTAAAGCATTTGTTTAATTTTGCCTTCTTAGCCAAGACGGAAGGAACAATGCCGATTATATGTTGATGTCGGGTGCTGCGGATATGACTTGGATCCGCTCATTTTCGCCAGCGTCACGGGAATGCGGCTGCGGCTGCACGGCCCGGTACCCCTGGAGCTTGGGAACCGGACGGCACTTTCAATCGGTCGTTTTATGGGAGAGTGCGATATTGTACAAAGCGACATGACCGCCATCGGATATGCCCGTGTCTCCACCGAGGAGCAGAACACCGGCGCGCAGCTCGATGCGCTGCGGGCGGCGGGATGTGCGGAGATTTTCGAGGAGCGTGCCTCGGGCGGCGATCGCTCCCGTCCGGTGCTCGCCCGCGCACTGGCCCGGGTCGGGCGGGGGGATACGCTGGTGGTGGCGCGGATCGACCGCCTGGCCCGCTCACTCGCCCATTTGTTGGCGGTGATCGAGGGGCTGCGCGCTCGCGGCGCCTATTTCCGCTCGCTGGGGGACCCGATCGATACCTCGAGCCCCCAGGGGGTCTTCACCCTGCAGGTTCTGGGCGCCGCCGCCGAATTCGAGCGGGCGCTGATCCGTGAGCGCACGCGGGCCGGGTTGGCAGCGGCAAAGGCGCGCGGCCGGGTGGGCGGCAATCCCGGCCTCAGGGCGCGCGAACCGGCGGCCTTGCGGGCGGTGGCGGCGGCGCGGCGGGCCTCCGCCCTCGCCGGCCTCATCGCCGGGGCCGATGTCTGGCTGCCGGTGGTGCGGCGGATGCGTCCGGAGCGGCCGTGGCGTGAAGTCGCCCGGGCGGTCACGGCGGCGACCGGCATTCCCTGGTCATCTGACCGGCTCACCCGGGCAGTGCGTCGCTTCGTCGCCGAGGGGCTGGCCGATGCCGCACTCCTGACCCGTGCCCCGCGCCGCAATGCGCCGGACCGTCTACTCGCCACGGTCGCCGGAATGGCACGCGCCGGCCTCACCCTGCGCGCGATCGGCGCTGAACTGGCGGCGATGCGTGAGCGGACGCCCCGCGGTGGCCTGGAATGGTCAGTCTCCTCCGTCGCGCATCTCTTGGCCCGGGCGCGAAAAGCGCGGCTACTGGAGTAAAGCTACGTCGTTACATCACGCTGTAGAGCCGCAACGCCATCCCCACGGCAGCACATAACGCGAGTGTCCAGGATATCCCAAGCCGCGTACCAAACGCCAACCCAAAGGCCGCGACCGTAAGGCCGGCCATCGCAAGGTCCATGCTCGCGACGTCCGGCAATTCCAGCGCGAAAATACCTGGCACGAAGCGATGGAACAGCGCATGCAAGGCAAACCACAGCGCTAGGTTGGCGATCACCCCCACCACCGCGGCGGTAATGCCATTGAGGGCGGCCGAGAGGTTGCGGTTGCCGCGCAGCGCCTCGATCCAGGGCGCGCCGGCGAAAATCCACAGGAAGCAGGGCGCGAAGGTCACCCAGGTCGCGAGCAGCCCACCCAGCGTGGCGCCGAGCAGCGGCGGCAGCGCTCCCGGGGTTCGCCAGGCCCCCATGAAGCCGACGAATTGCAGCACCATGATCAGCGGCCCCGGGGTGGTCTCCGCCATCGCCAACCCGTCGAGCATCTCGCCGGGCTTCAACCAGTGCTGCGTCTCCACCGCGGCCTGGGCGACATAGGCGAGCACCGCATAGGCGCCGCCAAAGGTGACGACGGCCATTTTCGAGAAAAACACCGCAATCCCCGCATAAACACTGCCGGGCGCGAGAAGGACCAGTGCGGCCACCGGAAGCAGCCAGGCAAGGAGACAGACGAGTGAAATCGCCAGCGTGCTGGCCTGGCCCGGCCTCGCATGGGCGGGAATGTCGGGGCCGAGCAGCCCGTGCCCCTCCGGCGCGCCCGTGCCCGCGCCGTGCCCCCCTCCCCCGCTGAATGCGCCCGAACCCAAGCGCGCGGCGCCGTAGCCGATCGCCGCCGCGGCCACGATCACCACGGGAAATGGCAGGCTGAAGACGAACAGCGCCACGAACGCCGCCGCCGCCAGGGCGTAGCGCGCGCCGTTCGCAAGCGCCCGGCGGCCAACCCGGATCACCGCCTGGGTCACGATCGCCAACACCGCCGCCTTGAGCCCAAAGAACAGCCCCTCCACCACCGGCAGGCTGCCCAGCAGCACATAGATCCAGGACAGCACCATGATCGCCAGCAGCCCCGGCGCCACGAACAGCAACCCCGCGGCGAGGCCACCCCTGGTGCGGTGCATCAGCCAGCCGATATAGGTCGCGAGTTGCTGCGCCTCGGGGCCCGGCAGCAAGGTGCAATAGGACAGAGCGTGCAGGAAGCGCGCCTCACCGATCCAGCGCTGCTCCTCCACGATGATGCGATGCATCACCGCGATCTGCCCGGCAGGTCCACCGAAGGAGAGCAGCGCGATGCGCAGCCACACCCGCAACGCCGCCACGAAACTTACCCCATGCGGCTCCATCGTGCTCTCCCGTCAATACGTGGTGCCAAAATTACGGCGATACGGCGTTACGTATTAACAGAACACCGCATCGAAGGCTGCGGAAGCGCGGCCGGCGTGTCAACTGAAGCGCAAATCATGTCGTCGTTACGTGCGAACGTAAGACACACCCAGCCGCCGCGGCGCGCTGGCCCTGCGGCGCAGGGCGCGGGCAACATGGGCATATGCTGCCGCCTCGCTCGGCACGCTGTGCGCGATGATCCGGCCGGGGCAGCCGATGCGGCCATATCCGGTCTCGATCACCCAGACGCCAAACAAATCCGGCGATGCGGTAATCGACCAGGCGCGATGGATGTTGCGCGCGGGATCACGCGCGGCGAGCGAGATGGCGATGCGGTCCATGGGCGTCTCCCGGTGTGGCCACGCCAGTAGAGCAGCCGGCGACGGGGAGTACAAGGATAAAGTAACGTCGTAATGTCGAATATACGCCGTTACATGATGACAGCGCGAAACGCAGTGCGCGCGAAGGCAAACAGCACCAGCCCGGCGGTGCTGAGCAGGGTGAGGAAGGTGCAGACCATGCCCGCGACCCGGTAGCTAAAATCCTCGCGCTCCTGCGACACCCCATGCGCATGCAGCAGGCGACCGGCCAGCAGCAGCAGGCCGAACGGATGGATCGCCCACCAGGGATACCCCGTCGCCTCAACCGAATAGATCAGCACCAGGCCAAGCGGCACATATTCGGCGAAATTCCCGTGCACCCGTGCCGCACGCTCAAGATGCACGTCGCCCGTGGTGCCGATGGCGATTTTCGAGCTCCGGCGATGCCGGATCACCCGCAGCGACAGGCGGACGTAGAGCAGGCCCAGCAAGGCGGCATAAAGCGCGGTGGCGGGCGGCTGCATCGCCAGGCCTCAGCGGCCGAGGCCGTGATAGACGAGGCCGGCCTGGCGCATCGCCGTGGGATCGTAGATGTTGCGCAGGTCCACCAGCACGCGGCCGCGCATCGCGGCGGCGAGGCGGGCAGGGGAGAGGGCGCGGAACTGGTTCCACTCCGTCACCAGCACCGTCGCGTCCGCCCCCTGGGCGGCGTCGAGCGCATCGGTGCACCAGACCACATTCGCCGGCAGCAGCGGCTTGGCCGCTGCCATGCCCTCGGGATCATACACCCGCACCGTCGCGCCATCGCCGGCGAGGCGGGCGACGATCGGGATGGACGGGCTGTCGCGCATATCGTCGGTCTCAGGCTTGAAGGTGAGGCCAAGCACCGCGATGGTCCGCCCGCGCACCTGGCCACCGCAAGCCGCGATGACGCGGGCGGCCATGCCGGATTTGCGCGCGTCGTTGACGGCGACCACGGTTTCCACGAGGCGGGAAGGGGAGCCGGCCTCCTGGGCGATGCGCACCAAGGCCAGCGTGTCCTTAGGGAAACACGAGCCACCGAAGCCGGGACCCGGCTGGAGGAAGCGGCTGCCGATGCGGGCATCGAGACCGATGCCGCGGGCGACCTCCAGCACGTCGGCACCAACGCGCTCGCAGAGATCGGCCATTTCGTTGATGAAGGTCACCTTCATCGCGAGGAAGGCGTTGGCGGCATACTTGGTCAGCTCGGCCGTCTCGATGCCGGTGAACAGGATCGTCGCCTCGGTGGCGGCGATCGGGGCGTAGAGCCGGCGCATGGTCTCGCGCGCCCGCTCGGTGGCGGCGCCGATCACCACGCGGTCAGGCTTCATGAAATCGCCGATCGCGTTGCCCTCGCGGAGAAATTCGGGATTGGAGGCAACGTCGAACTCAATATCAGGCCGGGTGGTGCGGATGATCTCGGCGATCCGGCTGCCGGTGCCGACGGGCACGGTGGACTTGGTGACCACCACGGCATAGCCGGTCATGGCGCGGGCAACCTGCTCGGCGGCGGCGTAGACGTAGCTGAGGTCGGCATGGCCATCGCCACGGCGGGTGGGGGTGCCGACGGCGATGAACACCGCCTCGGCGCCCTGCATGGCCGCGCCGATATCGTCCCCGAAGGTCAGGCGTCCCGAAGCGGCGTTGGAGCGCACCAGCTCATCCAGCCCAGGCTCATAGATCGGCATGCGCCCCTCGCGCAGTGCTGTGAGGCGGCCGGGATCGACCTCGACAATCGCCACCTCGATGCCGAACTCGGCGAAGCAGGCCCCCGAGACGAGGCCGACATAGCCGCCGCCGATCATCGCGATACGCATGCAGATCACTCCTCGTCGTTCGCCTGTCTTGCAGCACATTTCACCGTGTCGCGTCACGCCCGGGCGGGGGGGCGGCCGGTTATCCACAGGATGAGCCGGTTGTCCCGGGGACTCTACCGACACAAAGCGGGGGCTCTACCGACGCCGACCCCCGAATACCCCGCTTATTCCGGGGACTTTACCGACAGACTCTAATAGGAAATCTATTAGTTCTTTCAAATAGTACCTGTCGGGAGAGTCCCCGGCGACAGAGGGCAACCCGGGCTGTATAAGGGCTCAAGAGCTGGAAACAGCGTGGGAGCATCGCGTGGGCACGGTTCATCGGCTGGTCATTGAGCATGGCAGGGAAGAAGCGCTGAAGAAGGTCGATCCGGCCGAGCGTCATCTCGTCCGCCTCGCCGCCGATATCCTGGCCGAAGAGGATGACGCCATCGGTGTCACCTATAGCGGTTTCTGCCAGGCCTCGCTCCCGCATAAGCGGCTGGCTCCCGAAAAAGAGTGGATCCGCCAGTCCGAGCGCCTGACGCTGATGATCGAACCGGGCCGGCTGATCCGGCCGGGCACCAATGAGGGCGAATTTGTCGGCGTGCCCTATGGCAGCCGGGCCCGTTTGATCCTGCTCTACCTGCAAACCCAGGCGCTGCGCTCGCGGACGCGCGAAGTAGAGCTCGGCCGCTCAATGCGGGACTGGCTGCGCCGCATGGGGATTGCCCAGGGCGGCAAGTCGATCCGTGAAGTGCGCGACCAGGCCACGCGGCTTTCGATCTGCAAGCTCACGTTTTTCTACCAGAACGCCAATGGCGGCACCGGATTCTCATCGGAGCGCATCGTCGATGACGGCGTGCTGTTCCTTGAGCCCAATGGGCCGGACGAGCGCCAGGCGACCATGTTCGTCGAGACGGTGCGGATCAGCCAGTCCTTCTACGACGCGCTGAGCCGCCATCCCGTGCCTCTGTGGGAGCCGGCGATCCGGGCGATCCAGAACAACTCGATGGGCCTGGACCTCTACGTCTGGCTGGCATACCGGCTGCACGTGCTGACCAAGCCGACGCCGATCCGCTGGGCGCGGCTGCATCAACAATTCGGCGCCGGATTCAAGAGCCAGCGCCAATTCAAGCCGACCTTCATCAGCAACCTCAAATTGGCCCTGGCAGTCTATCCCGAGGCCGGCGTCGAGGTGGATGACGAGGGGGTACGGCTGCTCCCGTCGCGACCGCCGATTCCGGAGCGGCAGATCGCCCGCGGATAAGATGGGGCGTCGGTAGAGTCCCCACTTCAGGGCCGCGGGACCTCTGAAACTGTCACAAGACCATCACGCAAGAGCCTGAATCTGCAAATACTGGGGACTCTACCGACACCCCTTGCGGCGGCGCGGTGCGATATGTAACGACGTGCGCGTGTCTTTGCATACGGACATAGTGATGTGCGGACGTGCTGGCGGGGATTCCTGTGACGGTTTTGACCATTGCAAGCTCGAAGGGCGGACCCGGCAAGACCACGGTGGCAATGCTGCTGGCGGGATCGCTGGCAGCGGCTGGACGGAAGGTGATCGCCCTTGATGCCGACCCGACCCAGGCGTTCAGCCGCTGGGCTGCGAGTGCGTATGAAGGCGCGGCTTTTGAGACCCATGCCGAAGTGGATGAGGCACGGTTGGCACATCTGATCGATCGTGCGGCCGGGGAAGCCGATGTCGTGCTCGTGGACACCGCCGGTTTCGGCAATCGGGCCGCCGCGGTCGCGATGACGAGCGCGGACGCCATCATCGTGCCGACCCTGAGCGGGGAGGCGGACGTTACCGAAGCGGAAAAAACCATCAGGCTGGCCGAAGGCCTGGCACGGGCGGCGCGGCGGGAAATCCCGGCGGCGGTGCTGTTGAACAAGGTTCGCCGCACGCAACTCACCAAGCACGCCATGGCGGAAATCGCCGCTGCGGGATTGCCGCGATTGGAAGCGACGTTGAGCGATCTCGTCGCCTATGGCGAGCTATCCTATTCCGGCCGCATCCCAGCGGCAGGACCGGCGGTGGCGGAGATTGCCGGGCTGCTGGCGGAACTGCGCGAAAAGGGTTGGATCCCGGCATGAAGACGTTGAAACCGCGGGCCGGGAGACCAACCGCTGAGGAAGCGCTGCGCATCGCCAGCGCCGAAGCACCGGCCTTGCCGCCGGCGCGGGTCATGGTGGATGATCGGCCCAGCACACTGAACTTGCGGCTGCGCATGTCCACGATCAACGCGTTGACCGCCAAGGCCAAGGCGGAGGGGCTGACGCAGAAGCAGGTCGTCTGCCTGGCGCTCGCCGCGAGCGGGGTACCGGTGGCACCGGCGGATCTCGAAGACCGGACGCCGCGGCGCAAGACGTGAAGCTGCTGCATGTCTACCCGACCTTCGCGGTCGGCGGGGCACAGGCGCGATTCGTCGCCATCGCCAATCATTTCGGGCGGCGGTGGCAGCATGTCATCGTCGCGATGGATGGCGTGACCACCTGCAGGGAGCGGCTCGACCCGGCGCTCGATGTGCGATTGCTCGATCCCGGGGTGATCAAAGGCGATACGCTGGGCAATCTCCGGAGGTTCCGAGCGGTGCTCCTGGCGGAGCGTCCGGCCTGCCTGGTCACCAGCAATTGGGGCAGCATCGAATGGGCGATGGCGGCAACCGCAACAGGCATTCGCCACGTTCACATGGAGGACGGGTTCGGTCCGGAAGAGCGGGCGCAGCAGATCCCCCGGCGGGTATGGACGCGCCGGATCATCCTGCGGCAGCGGGAAATCCTGGTGCCGTCGCGGGTGCTGTATCGCCTGGCAACCGTGACATGGCGCCTGCCGGTGAAGCGGGTGCACTACGTGCCGAACGGCATTGATCTCACACGTTTTGCGCCACGGCGAAAGAACAGGGGAGATGTGCCGGTCATCGGCACTGTCGCTGCCTTGCGTGCGGAGAAGAATATCGCGCGCCTCTTGCGGGCAGTCGCCGCGATGACATGTGCGGCACGGCTGATAGTCGTTGGTGGCGGGCCCGATCGGGCTATGCTGGAGAGCTTGGCCGGGGAGTTGGGCATCGCCGATCGGGTAAGTTTCGCCGGCCATCAGGCGGATACCGCCGGGTTCTATCACGACTTCGATATTTTCGCCTTGTCGTCGGACACCGAACAAATGCCGCTGTCAGTGCTGGAAGCCATGGGTGCCGGCTTGCCAGTGGTTTCTACAGATGTCGGTGACGTCGCGAGCATGGTGGCGGCCGCCAACCGTAATTTTATCGTGCCGCAAGATATTCAGGCTCTCGCCGCGGCCCTCGACCGCCTCGCGGGAGATGACGCTCTCCGCGACATTCTCGGCACCGCCAATCGCACCAAAGCCGAACAAGACTACAGCGACGAAACCATGTTCGACGCCCATGCCCGCCTGTACGAAGGAAACGGATAAAAGTTTCTTTGCTTCTTTCTTTTCAAAGAAAGAAGACCCTTCCTAAACCGCCCAACTTTCCGCCCCCTGCGCGGTAAAATGTACCGGTTCTGCCGTCCCCCCCGCAGAATTCATCGCCCGGATAAAGCGGGTGCGGTTCTCAGGCGGCACCAGAAACATCATAAAGCCACCCCCGCCGGCGCCAGAGACTTTGCCGGCCAGCGCCCCGTTGCTCATCGCGGTACTCAGCAGGGTTTCGATAAGGTCGGTGGAGATACCGCCGGCGGTGCGTTTTTTGGCGAGCCAGGAGCGGTTGAGGGTCGCCGCCATGCCTCGGATATCGCCGGTCAGGAGCGAGAGCTTCATGTTGATCGCATCCTGCTTCATCTGGTGCAGCCCGGCCATGGCATCGGCGGCGGCGGTCTCCATGCCTTTCTGCTGCTCTTCGATAATGCGCTCGGAACGGCGGGAAACGCCGGTAAAACAGGTGACGAGGGAGGCCTCGATTTCATTGATGATCGCCGGCGCCACACGCAGCGGGTTGACGATGACGCGATCCGTGCCGAGGAACTCGATGAAATTCGCCCCCCCGAAGGCCGCGGCGTACTGATCCTGCTTGCCGCCGGCGAGGCCGAGATCGATGCGCTCGATCTCGAAGGCGAGATGGGCCACGTCGTAAAGTCCGAGCGGCAGGCCAAGCAACGTCCGCCACGCCTCGACCATGGCGACCACCAAGGCAGATGACGAGCCGAGGCCGGAACCGGGCGGCGCGTCCGTCGTGGTAGTGATCGTGAGGGGGAGGGGGGCTCCGCTGCGGAACTGGCTGATCATGCGGCGATAGACGCCGGCGTGGATCCCGAGGCGAGCACCCATGGTGGCCTCGGGCGCCGGATCGAAGCTCTCGCTGATATCGAGATCCTCGGCAATGAAATGCAGTTGACCATCGGGTGAGGGGCCGATGAAGGCATAGGCATGCCGGTTGATGGTAATGTTGAGCACGGCGCCGCCGAACCGGTCGCAATAGGGGGAGAGGTCGGTGCCGCCGCCGGCGAGGCCGAGGCGAAGGGGCGCGCGAGAACGGATGGTCGGGATTTGCATTTGGGTCTCGTCAGGCCAGGAGGGGGCGCAGGAAAGCATCGAGATCGCCGCCGCTGAAATGGTGCGAGGCGATGCCGGCGGCGGTGGCGGCCTGGAGATCAGTGACCTGATCGCCAATCAGAAAGCATTGTGCGGGATCGAGTTGCCAGCGCGCCAGAAGATCATTGATCATGCCGGGCGCGGGCTTGCGGCAATCGGCCACGCGGCGATAGGCGGGGAGGGGGGCCTCGGGGTGGAAGGGGCAGTAGCGGTAATCGTCGATGGTGCCGCCAGCGGCGAGGATTTCGCCGCGCATCCAACCGATCAATTCATGCACGGCGGCTTCGTCGTAGAAGCCGCGGGCGACGCCGGATTGGTTGGTGACGATGAAGACATGTCGGCCGGCGCGGGTCGCGCGGGCTACGGCCTCGATCGCGCCGTCGATCCAGATAAAGCGGTCCCGCGTACCGACATGGCCGTGATCGTGGTTCAGCACGCCGTCACGGTCGAGGAAAAGGGCGGGCCGGCGCAGAGCGGCGGGGAGTTCGGTCTGGGCGCGCGCGTAGTCGGCGGGCACCCCGATATCGATGAAGTACCCTAGGCCCTCGGTGGCACGCAGCACGCCTCGCTCAGCCATGGCAGGGAGAATGTCGCGCTCCAGGGAGCAGACCGGGCGCAGTTCGGCGAGGATGCGGCGGTCGAACACGTAGATACCCGCGTTTATGGTCCCTTCGGTCACCCCTACCGGCGGCCGCTCATGGAAGCGGAAAATATGGTCGCCCACGCTTTCCACCAGCCCGGCGCGCGATGCATCAGGCACCCGGCGAGTGACGATACGGCCCTGCACCTCTGGCGCATCGCGCGCGGCATCGGCGAGGAGTTCCGCGAGGTTACACGCAAAAATGCTGTCCCCGTTACACAGCAGGAAGCGCTCGTCGAGCAGCGCCGCTGCGTGCAGCAAGGCACCGCCAGTGCCCGCGGGAGCGGGTTCCTCGGAGAAACGGATGATGAGAGGACGGGGCAAACCGGCATTGAAGGCGGCCACCTCGTCGCGCAGTCGCGTGGAGAGATGGCCGCAAAGGAGGAGCACTTCCTCCACCCCATAGCGCGACAACTCACGGATAAGCCAAGCCAGGAAGGGCCGGCCAGCGACGGGGAGGACGGGCTTCGGCGTGGTGGCTGTGAGCGCACCAAGACGAGTACCGAGCCCGCCGGCGAGTATGGCAGCTTGCCGGATAGTGGCAGGGCGGGTCATCGGCCGCCCTCTCGGATCAATTCATCAGAGTGGTGATGATATAGGCGGCGGTCTGCCAGAGAATGGCCCAGAGGGCGAGAGAGGCAAGCATAATCAAGGGGACTGCGATGGGGTAAGGCCAAGCAGTGGCGGGCCGTAGGGGCGGCGCCGGTGCGTTCAGTAGATCCGCAGTATTCGTGGAGCGTAATGGAAGAGCAGACATCCCCGGAGGCTCCGTGGTTTGGCACTCCAGAAGTATTGCACGAGATTCTAAACATAGTGTGACTCTTCTCCCGTCCCGCGCGATGTTTTCCCGTCATTTTTTCGTGTCGTCGGCCTTGGATAACCGAATATCGCGACGAGTCGATAAGCTGGGAGGAAAAGGCGGCGCGGTAGACCATGTCAGGACAAAGGCGCAGCTGCGGGCGACTGTCAATCGACCTGTGGGCAGATACCCGGGCCTTGGCTGCGGCCTGTTCAGCAGCGGGAATCTCGGGCATTAGCGAGCCGATCCGGCCGCCCGGCCGAGACCTCGGGGAATGCCGTGTCGCTCAGCGCCTTGCCGACTGCCCTGCTGATTCCGCCCGTGAACCTGTTGTGCGCGGCGATCGGCGGCATGTTGCTTGCCGTACGCTGGCCACGGCTTGGGAAACTCATCACCGCCGCGGGGCTGGCTGGCTTATTGCTGCTCAGTCTCCCTGTTGTCGCACTCGGTCTGATCGCCGGGCTACAATCCGGCATTCCCCGTGAGGATACCGCGGCCGCAACCGGGGGCTTGCCAGCGGCGATCGTGGTATTGAGCGCCGATCTCAGCAATGCCGGGCCAGGCGGTGTGCTCAGCTCCGACGGGATCGGCATCATCACGCTTGAGCGCCTGCATGCTGGGGCAGTGCTGGCACGGCGCACAGGGCTGCCGCTGCTACTGAGTGGTGGGGACATCAAGCCGCCGGGGATCTCACTTGCCCGGCGCATGGGCCTGGTGCTGCAGGAGGATTTCGGCCTTGCCCCCGCCTGGCTTGAGGAGCGCTCGAAGGACACCTGGGAGAATGCCGCCTTTAGCGCTGAAATTCTGCGCGAACTTGGCATCAAGCGCGTCTATCTCGTCACCAACGCTTGGCACATGAAGCGTTCCCTGCTCGCCTTCCGGCATTTCGGAATCGACGCAGTGCCGATGGCCTCGCGCTTCGAGGGCGATGTCGAGTTCGACGGCAGTGAGTTCGTGCCGCGGGTTTCGGCTTGGTTGCGCAGCTACTACGCCCTGCATGAATGGGCCGGCTATCTCTGGTACATGGTGCGCCGCTAAAATGGAGGCACGGATTGAGCGGGATTTTGCCGTGGTACGGCGATCCTGTGCCGATTTACTGGAGGATGGTGCGTCGGAAAGCGTGTTCTTGGCGCCGTGGTGGTGGGAGACGATGATCGAAGCCGGCATGGAAGCGGGCATGCAGGCGGAATTCCTTATTGTTGCTGCCGCGGGGCGGCAGCTGCTTTTATTGGCCATGCAGCGCGGGCCGGCGGGGCTGGTTGGGTTGAGCGGGCCCTATACCTGCCTTTATCGCCCCCTCCTCGCCCGCGATCTGACAGCGACCGAGATAACTGACGCTGCGGCGGCTGCCGCGAGATTGCTGCGGGCGGTGCCGCTGTGCCGGCTCGAGGCGATCGACGGTGGAGCCGCCTGGGTCACGCCCTTCGTGGCCGGGTTGCGCCGCGGTGGGCTGCTGGCGCTGCGGTTCGACCATTTCGGCGTCTGGCATGAACCGGTGGCGGGGCTTGGCTGGGAGGGCTACATGGCGCAACGGCCCGGCGAATTACGCGAGACGGTGCGGCGGCGGTTGCGGCGGGCAGGCGGACTGTCCTGCGAGATCGTCACCGGGCCGGACAATGCGGACGGCATCGCCGCCTATGAGCAGGTCTATGCACGGAGCTGGAAGGTACCGGAGCCCTTCCCACGGTTCAACGCCACCATGATAGACCGGGCGGCTGCACATGGTGCGCTCCGCCTCGGGCTACTGCGCGAGGATGGAAGGGCGATTGCCGCGCAGATCTGGCTGGTTGCCAATGGCCGCGCCATGGTGGCCAAGCTCGGGCATGATGAGGCGCGCAAGAAACTTTCGCCGGGTACCGTGCTTACCGCGCATATGATCCGCCATTTGTTGGAGATCGAGCGGGTGGACCTGCTGGATTTCGGCCGTGGCGATGATCCGTATAAGGCAGCATGGACGACACGGCGAGAGCAGCGGATCGGGCTGATGCTGGCCAATCCGTTGCAGCCAGCTGGGGCGCTGGCGATTGGCCGCCATATGCTGGGCCGTATGCGGCGGAAGGTGACGGGCTGATGGCGCGCATCCTGTTGTGTGTCGATGATCCGGCGCTGGAAATCGCACTGCTGAGGCTCGGCCACACGGTTCGCCGTGCCACTCTGCCGCGCGGCGCGCTGGCAGTGGTCAATCTCTGGCAGTTTCGCCGCGCCACGGCGGCGTTTCGGCCGGACGTGCTGATGAGCGCATCAGGCGAGGCTATCGGTGCGGAGACGGCGCAGCAAATCGGCGCGCGGCATGTACTCCCACCGGCGGATGCGGCATTTCTCATGGATCACTGGCTATCGCCACCGTTCCTGGCCACCCCCGCGCGCCCGGCGATCATCTATGCCGGCGTGGCACCGCTCGAAATTCCAGGTGCTGAGGTAGCAGTGCTGACGGGAGAGGGGATGCCGCCGATGGTGCCCGAGATCGCCGTGCTGGGTGCCGCCACGCCTGACGTGCTGGCGGGGCTGCTGGGTGGTGGCGCGGTCATCGTGGCGCCCGATACGCTCGATATGCGCCGCTATATCGCCGATGGAATCACCGGCGTGCTCTACCCGACGGGCACCGCGTTGGCGCCGTTGCTGGCCCGGCTGGTGGTGGATGCGGGACGGCGGGGTGCGCTGGGCGGCGCGGCACGGCACGCATTTCTGGCCCGCCATCGCGCGGCATTGACGGCGCTGCGTAATAGTTTGGGGGGTTAGCGGGGCGCCGAAAGCCGCCCGAGCTGGTCTGTCAGACCGGTCTGCGCGCGCAGGAACATCTCGAGGAACGCCCGTGCCCGCTTCTCCTCGTCAGCAGTGAGGTTAGGACGGGAGATGCGCAGGCTTGCGCCGAGGAGCATGGAGGGTTGGTTGCCGCCCTGGATGCTCGCGCGCGCAAGCCTGAGGCGCAGGCCAAGCCCGCCGGGCGTCGCGCTGCCCTGGGACCACAGCAGGGTCGCGGTCATCACCGAACCGGTGTCCGGGCCGGTGGCCAATGTATACCGCCAGGTACCGGACGGCAGGTTGATGGTGTCGCTTGATGTCTCCTCCGCTTCGATCTCCTGGGTGAGCATGGTGCGGGCGACACCGATGGCGGACCAGGTGCTGCCCGGTGAAAAAACCTGGGCTGAGGCGACGAGATCGCCGAGTGAGCAAGACACCAAGGTCCGGCGCAGGCCCGGCGCCTCAGCCTCGATGGGAGAACCCGCGCAGCCCTTCGGCATCGTCCAGACGATATCAGCGGCGGGCAGGCTCACCCGGGCAGCCCGGTCGAAGCCGGCGGCGATGGCGGGGAAAATCAGCGCCAGCAGCCCTGCCAGAAGCGCGGCAGGGGCAAGGCGGCGCAGGCTGGGGGTGGGGGTAACGTTCATCGGCGGCGCGGTGATGAAATCCTGCCGGAACGGCAAGCCGGCCACGATCAGCAGAAGGGTAACCGCGGAGAAGAACACCCAGCCATAGATGATATGGTCGGCCGCGGCCGCCTCGGCATTCCCCAGAATATGGCCGAGCACGACGATACCGAGGGCGCGCAGCCAATTCGCCATGATCGGCACGGCGATTGAGGCGAGGATGAACAGAGTACGACGGACGGTACCGCGATACATCAGCAGCGCGTAGAGCACGCCGAAGGCGATGGAAGCGATAAGGAAGCGCAGCCCGGCACAGGCTTCGGCGACGAAGAAGCGGCCGCCGGGGATTTCGATCTGGTAGCCGTCCATCACGTGCGGGATGGCCAACGTGCGCAGGCCGAAGCCAATGAAGATCGCCGTCCAGTCCTGCAGGAGCGGAGTGATGAAGGCGCCGAAGGGGACGAGGAAGTACAGGTAGAGCAGCCCGCCGGACATTGCGAGGCACATCCGCCAGCCCAGCACGGCGAGTAACAGCACCAGGACGAGTGAAACCGCCATGAGCTGGCGGCCCTCCATGATGCCGAGCCGCTCCGCCACCAGCCAGGCGGCCCCAGCGGGCAGGGCCAGCAGCCCGGCGGCCGGCAGCGGCACGACGGGTTCGGCAAGGATCTCGGCACGACGCTCCCACAGCAGATACAGCGCGATCGGCAGCACAAAGAGGCAATGGCTATAGGCGGTGGAGGTGTTCCAGATGCGCCATGCAGCGGCTGCCTCGGTGCTGAAGGCAAAGCCGAAGGCAGCCAGCCCAATCAGCAGGGCGAGGGCCGGTCGGCCAAGGGCTTGGCGCAACTCTGGGAGGCCAGGCAGGCCAGGCATGGGCGGGCGCGGCGGCATGTCGGTGATCGGTTCGTCGCCGATTGCCGGGTCTATGATTGCGTTCATCCGAGCCCACGCACGATATGCGGGCCGATGAGATTGGCCACCGGCAGCGGCAGGCGCTTCCAGGCGGCGATGAAGAGGCGGAATTTGGGGTTCAGCGGGTTGAGATTGGGAATGGCGGCGCCGGGCGCGAGGCGGAAGCGGTAGGGCAGGGGCTCCGCGGTGAAACCCCAGTTCTTCTTGAAGGCGAAGGCGCCGGTGCCGACCTTGCTGCGGCCGAAATCAAACATGCGATAGCCGCGCGCGGCGGCGCGGCGCATCACTTCCCAGTACATGAAGTCATTGGCGTAGCGGTCCCGCGCGATGGCGCGGCCGCCGCCGTAATAGGGCAGCACCTCGTCACGGAAATAGAAATTCAGCACGGAGGAGATCGGCTCGCCCTGGTCGAGGATGGTCACGATATCGGCGTCGGCGCCGAAGACATCGAGCATCACGTTGAAGTAGTGGCGAGCGAAGACGGGGGTGCCAAGGTTGCGCACGCTCTCCGCGTAGATCGGAAACAGCCGGTCGGCGGTGGTATCGACCTCGGAGACCAGGCCGCGCTCGATCCCCTTGCGGACCATCGCGCGTTGCTTGCGCGGGATCGCCTTGAGATTCTCCTCGTCATCCCTCGTAAAGGGCTTTCGAAATGTGACGTAGAGGTCGTCGCGGGTGGGCCATTCGGCTTCGTCGAGCCAGTCGAGCTTGCTGCGGGTGCGGAACTCGGTGACGGGGATGGCATAGGCGCGCATCCGCTCGGCAGCGAAATCGGTGAGGACGCGGCCGGCCTCGGCATCGGCGGCGAGCGGGCCGCCATAGACGCACATCGGCACGGAAATCTGTGCATTGCCGAATAGCAGCGTTTGGATCTGCCCGAGCGGCAGCACGCCGACGATGGCGCCGTCGCGTTCGGCGTAGACGTAGCTGGTGCGGTGACCGAAGGCGCGGCGGATCACCTCGCGCCAGGCGTGGCGATGGAAGAAGGTTCCTTCGGGATGGGCGAGGACGAAAGCGTCCCAGGCCTGTTCAGCAGCGGGCTCAAGGGCGCGGATGGTGACGGCCATGGCTCAGGCTGCCCCAATTTGGGCAGCGAAAACGCGGTCCATGCGGTCCCAGGTGAAATCGCGCAACAGCCGGTCAAGCCGCCCGGTCATGGCGCCGATATTGAGATAATGGCGGAAACGGGCGCGGCTGGAGGCTTTTTCCATGCGGGGCTGGCCGGGATCGACCTCCCAGGGATGGAAGTAGAAAATTCCCGGGCTGGCATCAGCGGCGTTGATGCGCCGCAGGCCGAGGCGGAACAGCGCGTAGGGCAGCAACCGAAAATAGCCGCCGCCGGAGCATGGCAGGTTGCGCCCGCCGAGCCGCACCGTGCTCATCGGCAGTTCCCATAGATCGAGCCCCGGCACCCGCCAGGGGAAGCGTGGCCCGTCGGGGTCGCCATAGAGATCATGGTCGATGGGGAAGGTGGAGGAGGAATAGGCGTGGCCGGTCTCGGCGATCACCTGGTGGGCCCAGGGGGTTTCCGCATTCATTGAAAAGGTGGGCGCCCGGTAGCCGCGGATGGCGACGCCGCCGGCATCCTCCAGCACGGCGCGGGCGCGCAGCAGGTCTTCCCGGAAGGTCTCGGCGGTGAGGCAGTAGACGGGTTGGTGGCCGTAGCCGTGGCTCGCCAACTCATGCCCGCCGGCGACGATGCGGCGGATCAGCGCGGGGTGGCGCTCGGCGACCCAGCCGAGGGTGAAGAAGGTGCCGCGCGCCCCGGCGGCGGCGAACTGGGCGAGGACGCGGTCGGTGTTGGCTTCCACCCGGCTGGCGAAACTGTCCCAGTCCGCGGGATCAACGAAGCCGGCGAAGGCCTGGACCTGGAAGTAATCCTCCACATCCACGCTCATCGCGTTGGTGATGCGGCGCGGCCCGGGGGCTTTGCCGACGCTCATTGCCGGCCCGCGTTGAAGCCGCTGAACATGTCCATCAGCCGCTGGAACACGCGTTCGCGGCGGGCTACCGCATCTTCAAGTGCCTGAATGCGGCGGGTGAGTTCCGCATAGTTGCCGCGCTGCTCGAGCGTGTAGGTATCGCGGCCGTCCGTCTCGCTGATCGCCTCGGCGATGCCGGCGGCGAGGTCACTGCCGGATTGCGGGGTGCCGCCCTCGAGGTCACGCTGCAATTCGGCGGCGGTGTTGTCCACCATCGGGCCGGTGATGTTGTGCACCTCTTCGAGCGACCCGTAGAGCAGCACGCGGGAGCACAGCCGGTTGACCCGGCGCGGGACGCCGCCGGTGTGGTGGTAGATGGCGGCGAAAGCGCCGTCGGTGAATGTCGGGTTGTTGGTCCAGCCGACCGCGTGCAGGCGGTATTCGATATAGGCGCGGGTCTCCTCCTCGCTGAGCGGGCCGAGGTGGTAGGAAGCCAGCACGCGCTGGCGCAGCTGGTCGAGATCGGGGCTGGCGAGCTTGCGGCGGAACTGCGGCTGGCCGAGCAGGATGGTTTGCAGTGCGGTTTGCCCGCCCTCGAAGGTGACGTTGGAGAGCATGCGCAGCTCCTCCAGCGCCGGGAGCGAGAGGTTCTGCGCCTCGTCCACCACCAGCAGGCAGCGCCGCCCGCCGGCGGCATAGGCGCGCAGCATCTCCTGGAAGCTACGCATCAGCGTTGCCTTGTCGATGCCCTGGGTGGCGATGCCGAAGGCGGACATGGTGAGGCGGAAGAGATCCTCGGCGGCGACCTGCGTGGTATTAATGCGGGCCAGCGTATAGGTGTCGCGATCGAGCTCCGCCCACAGGCGTTCGACGAGGGTGGTTTTGCCGGCGCCTACCTCACCGGTGACGATGATGAAGCCTTCGCCCTGGGAAAGTCCGTAGATCAAATGCGCGATGGCCCGGCTGTGCCCCTTGGAGCCGAAAAAGAATCGGCTGTCCGGCGTCAGCTGGAACGGCATGGCGGTGAATTCGTAGAATTTCTCGTACATCGCCGGTCAGAACGCCTTGTGCATGCCGACGAGTGCCATATCACGAACCGGGGCGGTGCCGAAGCTCTTGCCCTTGGTTTGGGTATGCGAGATCAGCGCGTTGGTCGACATCGTCTCCGACAGCGTATAGGTGAACGCGGCGTTGACCGCCTCGGTCTCGCTGCCGCCGCCATTGCTCCCGGTGGTGCCGCCCGGCACGCTGCGGGTGCCGTACTGCGCCGAGGTGGTGCTCGACAGCAGCTCCGACCAGGCATGCTGCCAGGCCAGCGTATTGGTGAAGCCGGTGTTGGTACCGATGCCGCCGGAGGTGGTCGAGGGATTGGAGATCAGCTGCCGGTCGGTGCTTTCGAAGCTCGCCGTCAGAGTATCGCGGTCTAACTCAAACGCCACGGTGATTGAGCCGGAGGTGGTGCGGTAGACGCCGGCCTGTTGGCCGAGCAGGGAATTGAGGTTCAGCGGCGCGTTGGTCGTGCGGTCGACCGCGACGCCAGCAGGGCCGACGCTGGCATTGGCCAACGCGCCCTGCAGATTCTGCAGCCCGGTGCCGATGCCCTGTGAATAGCGCGCGAGCAGGCGCAGCCGGGCCAGTGGCAGGTAGCTGCCATCGAAGGCGAAGGAGGTGCCGCCCTGCTGGTGGCCATAGCTGGCGTTGATGGTACTCTCGGCGTTGGGCGTCAGGCGAATGCCGCCCGACCATGTTGCGCCATTGATCTCCTTCGGTCCGCCGGGACCATAGACGATGTCCTCATGGCCGATACTGCCGGTCATGGTGATGGTACGGGTGACGGCGTAGCCGCCGGAGAGGTTGAGATTATTGTTGAAGGCGCCTTTGTAGAGGCCAGCCCCTTCATACTGGGTCGCCACCGCGGCCAGGCTCGCGTTGATGCGGCCGAAATCCGAGCCGCTGCTGAGCGAGGCATTCTCGGTGCTGGATGTGTAGTTGCTGTTGAGTCCCGCTGCCACTGGGGTGGTGCCGCGTGGGGCGAGCGAACTCATGACATTGCGGGCGAGAGAGTAGCCGGCCTGCAGTGTCGCGGTATCGCCGAAGCGCTTGTTGAGCCGCGGCCCACCCGAGAAATTGGCACTCTGCACCTCGTTGACCCGCCCGCTGCTCTGGCTGGCAAGCCCGCCCAGCACCGGCTGGGTGGTTGCGTAGCCGCGCAGATCGGCAAACAGCAGATCCTCCACCAGGGTAGCGGTGCCCTGGGTGTTGAGGTTGTGCGCGATACCGCTATTCGTGGAATTGGCGGCGTAGAGGCTGATTTGCGGGCTGTAGTTGAATGTACCCTGCAAGCGGCTGGTCAGTGCGGTGGCGGCGATGACCGGGGTGACACGGGTGATCAGGTCATGCCCGGTTCCGGTTCGGGTACGAACAGAGGAATCATAGGTCTCCGTGACGTCGATTGCCGGGGAGAAGGTCCAGGCGCGGTCACTCACCACGGGAGGGTTGGTATCGAAGGTGCGGGCGAATTGCTGGCGCAGGTCACCAACACGCACATCGGCGCCATAGGCAGGCAGCAAGCCCTGGCTGGCAGTCTGGGCAACGACCGGCGCGGCGCCGCCGGCAAGGGCGGCCGCGCAAAGCAGGGGAAGGGCGAAGGGCCTGGAGCTAAGATCGGGCACTAATTATACGTGCCGAAGTAGTGGTATGCCCCAAAGGTGTAGCTCGTCGTCAGCTTGATCTTGTTGAGCATCAGCGTGATGGCGGGGCAAGCCTTGATGAGGTCAAGTGCGGCGACGATCTCGTTGCGCTGGGTCTTCTCTGCCTCCACTACCATGACGATCTGGCCGACATAGGGCGCGAGCGTGGCGGGATCGGAGGTCGAGAGGCAAGGCGGCGCATCCAGCAACACGATGGCGTTGGGGAAGCGGCGCGCGACACGCTCGATCAGGGTGGACATCGGCCGCGGCGGCGTATGCTCGGAGCCGATGGTATGGCCGGAGCCGATCGGCACCACCGAGAGATGCGGGATGGCGGTGCGCACGATGACGTCTTCGACGCGGAGCGAGGGGTTGGTGCTCATGTCCAGCAGGCCTGGCCGGTCGCCGAGGCCGAGTTCGACGGAGATCGATCGCTGCTTGGCGTCAACATCGACCAGCAACACATCGCGTTGAGTGTGCTGCGCCATCGAGCCGGCGAGGTTAAGGGTGGAGAAGCTCTTGCCCTCGCCCGGGCGGGCGGAGGTGACCATCAGCACGTTGGGCGAGCCGCGGCCGGGGCTGTAGTTGGTTTGCAGCGAGCGCAGGATATGGCCGACCGTGATGCGGAATTCCTCGGAGATGCGGGTGCGTACCTTGTGGCCAACCACGAGGCCGGCGCGTTCAAGGGCCGCCATGTCGAGTGGTGCTTGGGGGGTGGTTTCTGGCAGGGCGAAGGCCGCCGCCGGTTCGGTGAGGGCGCCGCCGTCGCTGGCCCGCCGCCGCGTCTGGCTGACGGAGCGCCCGGGGTCCGCCGGATCGGGTCGGCCCGTGCGCTCGATATTGCGGCGGCTGACGGTGAGCCAATGCGGCTCGCTGTCCTCGTCCGGCCGGTCGCTGGCGCGTCGGCGCGGAATGCTGCCGGGGAGGGGCTCGCCCTCGAGGTTTTCAGCCGGCTGGCCATCGGTGGAGGACGTGTCCGGGGGTAGCCCGTCGGTGGTCATGCCATCCGGCACCGAGCCATTTTCTGCCGGCATCTCTGGTGCCGCGGCGGCATGATCGTCGGCCGGATTGCCCATCGCCTCGCCCTGGGCCGGCCTGGGGGTGACACGGCGGATGAAGGGCCGGCGCTCGGCGTCCCGGCGGACGGCGCTGCGGATATCGCGCTCGGGGGCGGGATCAACCGCGACGGGCTCTACGGCGGCAAGCCCGCCGACGCCACGCAGCCGCCCGGCGACGCGTTCAACGAGATGGGATGGATCGTCCGACATACTCTAAAAGCTCCCCGGCGTGCGTGTCAGCCGGTAGATCAGCCCGGCGTAGATTCCGCCGAGCAGCATCAATGACAGCGCGAACAGCATCACCGATGCGAGCCGCCCGCGTGAGACGGTAACGTTGAGCAGCGAGACGCCGCCAGCCACCGGCAGGCCGAGTTCGCGCAGTTCATCGATGGTGTGGAAGGACTGGTCGAATTGGACCAACAGCACCGAGACGGCAGCGCCGGCGGCAAGTCCGATGATCAGCACGGTTGAGATCAGCAGCGTGCGCTTCGGCGCCACCGGGTTCTGCGGCACCTGCGGCGGGTCGATCACCTGGATCTTGATCTTGTCAGCATCGGCCTCGGCGGCGGTGGAGATACGCATGGACTCACGGCGAGCCAGCAACTCGTCATAGTTCTTGCGCTGCACGTCGTAGTCGCGGTTCAGGTTGAGGTATTCGGCCTGCACGCCGGGCGCGCTGCGGGCCATTTCCTCCAGCCGGTCGCGCTCGCGGGTGGCATCGGCGATCTGGCGCTGCAGGGAGGCGATGAGGGATTCAACCTCGTAGAGCCGCACCTTGAGCTGTTCGAAGATCGGGTTAGGCAGCGACTTCACCGGCCTGGCCGGGATGGCCGCCTTGGCCTCGGCGGTCTTGGCGGCGGCGGCGGCATCGCTCTTGGCGGTGGCGGCCGCGGCATCGGCGGTTTTGCTGGCGGCGGCGGCGGCCACATCGGCCTGCGCCTTCAGCCCTTCCAGCCGACGCTTGGCGGAGACCACGTCGGGATGGTTATCGGTATAGCGCAGCCGCAGGTCATTGAGTTCGTTCTGCGCCGCCTCGACGCGCGGATCCTTGAATGGCACGCCTCCCACGCCGCCGGCGCTGGCGGGGGCGCCCGGAATTGCGGCCGGCGCCTCGCTCTCGGTGACGATGAGCTGCGGCGTCGAGGTTAGTTCCCGGTTGAGCAGGTCTCGCTTGGCCACCTGGTCGGCAAGCTGGCCCTGGAGCAGGCGCAGGTTGGTTTGCGCCTGGTCAAGCCGGCTCGCACCGGTATCGCCCATCGGCAGCAGGTCGATATATTTGGCCCGGAAATCGGCGCGCTTGCGCTCGGCCGCGCGCAGTTGCTGTTCGTAGCCTGCGATCTGCTGTTGCAGGAAGAGCTGCGCGTTCTCCATCTCGGAGCGGTTATTGCCGGTCTTGCTCTCGATGAAGGTGGTCAGGATGGTCTGCACCACGTCGAAGGCGAGCTTGGGCGACGTGTTGCGGTAGGAAATGGTGAAGAGGTTGCGCGTCTGCGGCGTGATTTTGATCTCGAGGCCGAGCTTGGCCACCATCGTCTCAAGATCGGCCGGGCCGGTGATCTGCAGGTCGAGATCAGTGTTTGAGATCAGTTTTTCGAGGTTCGGCCGCGACAACAGGGTGCGTTGCAGCACGTCGAGCTGGCTGGTGAGCGAACTGTCGATCGACAGGCCGCGCAGCAGCGGGGTCAGCACGACGTCGGCATCAACGTAGAGGCGGGCGCTGGCTTCGTATTGGTTGGGGATGAAATAGACGCCTGTCCAGCCGGCCCCGCTGACCAGCCACGCCACCGCGACGGCGCCCCAGCGATAGCGCCAGGCGGCGATGAGCAGGCGGCGGACGATGATGATCAGCGTACCCATGGGCGCGGAGCCTCAGAACCAGCTTTCCGGGATGATCAGCGTGTCGCCCGGCACCATCTCGACGTTCTGCTCGATATCACCCGCCTTCAGGAGATCGTTGAGACGGACCTTGATGGTCTCCTTTTTGTCGCCGACCAGACGCACGATGACGGCGCGGTTGCCGGCGGCGAATTTGGTCAGGCCCTTGGTGGAGATCATCACGTCCAGCACGGTCATGTGGTCGCGGTAGGGGATGGCCATCGGCTCGGTCGCGGCCCCGATGACGCGAACCTGGCGGCTGAACGGACCGATAAAGTTGGACACCATGACGGTGACGATCGGGTCCTTCACGTATTCCTTGAGCCGGTCCTCAATCTCCTTGCCGAGCATCGTCGGTGTCTTGCCGGAGGCGACGATGTCGGGGATCAGTGGCATAGAGATACGCCCGTCCGGCCGCACTGGGATGGTGGGAACGCTGAGTTCCGGTGCGCGGTAGACGGAGATGCCGAGCACGTCGCCGGCGCCGATCACGTATTGCGCGCTTGATCCGGGGTCGGCCGGAGTGTCGGCGGCGGTTGAGCTGGCGGCGGTTGAGCTGGCGGCCGGGGGGGTCGTGGCGGCAGCGGCAGGCGGCGCCGCGGGCTTGGCCGGGGCGATCGCCGCGGCGGGCGCGATGACGGGTGCCGGTGCGGCTGGTGCCGGTGTGGGGGCTGGTGCGGGCGGGGCGGCCATCCGCGCCGGCTCCTCGCAGGCGGCGAGCAGGCCGAAAGCGAGAAATACGGTGAGGGTACGGGCCAGGGGCCGCAGGCTGTGATTTCGTGAAGTGGATATCATGACCGGTCCGGTTTCACCCCGTACAGATACGCAGGTTGGCGGGCCGTATCGCGCCAAGGCGCCAATCGTCCCGAAAGGGTTCCACGACAGCGGCTAGCGTGTGCTGACCGCGCAACGTGGTTAGCACGTCCCCGCCGCCGGAATGTCGTATATCACGACGGCGCCGCGGGCGCGAAGGAATAGGCGCGGAAGGAGTCGAACCCCCAGCCTCTGTCATGTAAAGACAGCGCTCTGCCATTGAGCTACACGCCTTCAGGCCTGTTGCCATTCGCGGACCGCCCTACGGCGCTCCCTGTTTTCACGTTGCCGCCCGTCATTCGGACACCTACCCGTTCACGGCAACCCGCGTTGGTGCCAGCCATACATTTAGCACGCCATGGCGCCGCCGTGACGTTCAACACCTATCACTGTTGGCATCTCAACGTAAAGAACACGTTTAGACGCTTGCTTCCCTGACGAATTTCGCTCTGGTCCGGCGCGTCCGGCAACGATCCCCCCCCGGCGCCCACAGGCCGCCGAGGGACGGGCGAGCGTGAACAGACGTCATTAATGAGAAATTCTTGAAAATTTGTGTGTTTCATATTTGATAAAACTTGACCAATTCGTGACGTTGAGGGTAAGGTTTCGCATGCCGGCGGAAGCACGCTTCCTGGCCGGGCGAGGTGAGAGGGACCCGCGTGAACCAGGTGCGTCATCCGAAATACCCTGCCGGATCCGCGGAGCGCACGCGGTGACCCGCATTTTCGGCCATTTCATTGCCCTCGAGATGCTTGGGCTGTGGCTGGTCGAGTTCGTGCCCTGTATGCTCGCTCTCTATATCTTTCTGTTGCCCGGCGGCGGCAGCGGCTGGGCCGATGTTGACGCGCTGGGACACGCCACCACCCTTGCTTTGGCGATCAGTGCCGTCTGGGTCGCCGTCGGGCTGTATCAGCCCGAGGTCTGCCAGGAAAACTGGCGGCTTTTCCTCGGCTCCGCGGTGGGCGGCCTGCTCACGCTGCCTGCGGTGGTCGCGATGGATTATCTCCTGCGCCTCAACGTGACAGGGGTGCTCGGCGCCTCGGCGATGCGGCCGGTGCAGTTCGTGCTGACCTGGATCGCCTTCCTGTTCGCCACCCGCTTCCTGTTCCGCCTCGCGTTGCGGCTCGACATGTTCGCCCGGCGGGTCGTCATCGTCGGCACACCGGCGGATGCGGCGGAAACCCGCGCGGCCATCGCGCGCGTGCGCACCGGCTTCTTCCGCGTGGTTGGCGTAGCAGCGCCGGATGATGCCGCGTCGCTGGCCCCCGTCGCGCTGCGCGGCCAGGGGGTTTGGGCGGTGCTGGTCACCGAGCGCTGCCGCGGCCAGGTGCCGGGCGATGTGCTGATGCGCAGCAAATCCGCCGGCATGCATGTCTATAGCGACGTGGAGTTCCGCGAGCAGCAGCTGCGCCGCATCGACCTCACGCATCTCGCGCCGGACTGGCTGCTCTATGCCCCCGGCCTCACCCGCCGCCCCGCCGAGGAGATCTTCGGCCGCGCGCTCGACATCGTCATCGCCCTTGGTCTGCTCGTGTTCTGCGCGCCGGTGATGCTGCTGGCCATGCTGGCGATTCGCCTCGATAGCCCCGGGGCGCTCCTCTACCGCCAGGAGCGCGTCGGCCTGCATGGCCGGGTCTTCACGCTCTACAAGTTCCGCTCCATGCGCAGCGATGCTGAAGCCGCCGGCCCGGCCTGGGCGGTGCGTGGGGATGCCCGTGTCACCCGCGTTGGCAATTTCCTGCGGCGGAGCCGCATCGACGAGTTGCCGCAGCTGCTCAACGTGCTGCGTGGTGAGATGGCGATGGTCGGCCCGCGGCCGGAGCGGCCGCATTTCGTTGAGCAGCTTGGCCGCGCGATCCCCTTCTATGGTGACCGCGCCGCCGTGCGGCCGGGCATCACCGGCTGGGCGCAAGTGAATTACCCCTATGGCGCTTCGATCGAGGATGCGCGGCACAAGCTGTCCTTTGATCTCTACTACATCAAGCGCCGCAGCCTGTTCCTCGACCTGGTGATCCTGTTCGCCACCGTGCGCGTGGTGTTGTTCCAGGAAGGCGCCCGCTAGGGCTGCCACTGACGCCGATGGTTGCCAGCGCCGCGGATTGCGGCACTCTGGCCGGCGTCACCTCGGGTTGCCGCAATGTTTGAATCCGCCTTTGTCCTGCACGCCATCTGCGCCGTGCTCTATGCTGGTCTTGCCGCGCTGGTGATGTTGCGTGGGCGTGGGCCGGGGCGGGCGCTGTTTGCCGCGGCCAGCCTGGCGACCGCGGCTTGGGCGGCGATGGTGGCGGCGATGTCCTTCCTGCCGGTGGCGCCGCTGGCCTTCGTGCTCGATCTGCTGCGCCCGGCGCTCTGGCTGGTGTTCATCCTGCATCTCTACCGCCGCGCTGCTCTCGGCGGGCGGCATCCCACCCAGGTCTATCTTCTGCTCGGCTTCATCGCCGCCCTGGCGGTGGGGGCGATCCTGCTGACCGGGACCTCCGCGGGTGGTGCCTACAGCCTGCGCAATGTCTGGGTGATGGTGCTGATGGGGCTGGCGATCAGCACCATATTGGTGATCGAGAATCTCTATCTCAGCACCCGCGAGGAGGTGCGCTGGCACGTCAACCTGCCCTGCATCGCGCTGGGCGCGCTGGCCACCTATGACGCGATACTCGCCGGCGACACGCTGCTGTTCCGGGGCCTTTCGCCGCTGCTGTTCAATGGCCGGCCGATCGCCATTGGAGTGGTGATGCCGCTGCTCGCGCTTGCGGTGTCGCGCAACCGGCGCAATTGGGAAGCGGATCTGCGGATTACCCGCGCGGCGGCGGTGCATACCGCGAGCCTGGTGATGGCCGGGCTGTTCCTGCTGGGGCTGGTCGGCGCCGGGCAGGCTTTCCGCTATTTTGGCGGCGACTGGTCGGGGGTGGCGGAGATCGCCATAATGTTCGGCGGCCTGGTCGGCGTTACCGTGCTGGCCACCTCGCGCTCGGCGCGCTCGCGGCTGCGCTTCCTGCTGATCGACCATTTTTTCGCCAACCGTTACGATTATCGCCGCGAGTGGATGCGCTGCATCACCACCCTCTCGGCGACGGAGGGCTATATCGCGCTCCATGCAAGGGTGATCCGCGCGCTGGCCGATATCGTCGACAGCCCTGGCGGGCTGCTGTTCGTGCGCGAGGGCGAGGCGGGGTTCGAGTGGGCGGGCTCCTGGAGCATGCCGGCCGCGACCGTCTCGATTCCGGCTGACGACCCCATCGTCACCGGGCTGCGCGGTGGCGAATGGATTGTCGAGATGGCCGATCTGCCGCCGCGCGAGGGGTTGCCTTCGGCCTGGATCGCCACCCCCCTCAACCATGGCGGCGCGCTGATCGGCTTCATCCTGCTCGCGCCCCCCCGCGCGCCCTTCGGACTCGACCGTGAGGTGTTCGACCTGCTGCGCGTGGTCGGCCGCCAGGTCGCCACCGTGGTGGCCGAGCAGCGCGCGGCCGAGGTGCTGATGCAGACCCGCCAGCTGCATGAATATTCCAAGCGCTTCGCCTTCGTCGCCCATGACATCAAGAACGTCTCGACCCAGCTGACCCTCGTGCTGTCCAACGCCGAGGTGCACATGGAGAACCCCGAATTCCAGCACGACATGCTGGCGACCATCCGCGCCGCGGTGGCCAAGATCGGCGCCCTGATCAAGCGGCTGGAGGCGCCGGATAGCCCGGTGGCGCAGGCGGTGGTGCAGCCGGCCGGGCGGATCGCCGCGATCATCGCCAACACCGGGCGCGCGACGGGGATGGAGATCCGCTTCGACAATGCCGGCCCCGATATCGGCGTCGCCATGGCGGCTGCCAGCCTCGATGCGGTGGTGACGCATCTGCTCAACAACGCCATCGAAGCGACGCGCACCGCGCATCCCGCCGATGCGCCACCGGTGCAGATCACGCTGCGCCACGAGGGCCGCCGCACCCTCATCGACATCACCGACGAAGGGCCGGGGATGACGCCGGATTTTGTGCGCGACGGGCTGTTCCGCCCCTTCCGCACCAGCAAGCCCGGCGGCTCCGGCATCGGCGCTTATCAGGCGCGCGAGCTGCTGCGCGAGGCGGGCGGCGATCTCGTGGTGATCACCCGGCCCGGCGCCGGTACCACCATGCGGGTGCTGCTGCCCGCGGTGGAAGGCGTGGCGGCTTGACCTCAATTTGATGTTGTCGTGGCAGAGGCTGCCATTCGCCGCGCCGGCATGGCACAATGGCAGATAATGACTCCCCCGCCCCGACTCAGGAACGAGATGAGCAAACCCAAGCTGCTGATTGTCGAGGACGACGAAGGACTGGCCGGCCAGTATCGCTGGGCTTTCCCGGCCTGCGACGTCATCATCGCCGGCAGTCGCCCGCAGGCGTTGGCCGCCTTGCAGCGTGATCGCCCGGCGGCGGCGATCGTCGATCTTGGTTTGCCACCCGACCCTGATGGCGTCTCCGAGGGTTTCGCCACGCTCGATGCCCTGCTGCGCCTGGCGCCGGACCTGAAAATCGTTGTCGCGACTTCGCACGGTGACAAGATGCATGCGCTGCGGGCGATTTCCTCCGGCGCCTATGATTTCTGCGAGAAGCCGGCCGATATCGCGCTGCTGCGCACCATCATCGAGCGGGCGCTCGCGGTGCACGCGCTGGAGGAGGAGAACCGCCGCCTCTCCGAGGCGCAGGCCCCCTCCCCGATCAAGCGCATCATCACCGGCGCTGAGACCATGCTGAAAGTCTGCCGCACGGTGGAGCGGCTGGCCTCGACCAACGTGACCGTTCTGCTGCTCGGCGAGAGCGGCACCGGCAAGGAGGCGCTGGCCCGCGCGCTGCACGATCTCGGCCCGCGCGCGAAACAGCCCTTCGTCGCCATCAACTGCGGCGCCATCCCCGAGAATCTGCTGGAAAGCGAGTTGTTCGGCTATGAGCGCGGCGCTTTTACCGGCGCGGTGAAGCAGACGATCGGCAAGATCGAGGCGGCCAACAAGGGCACGCTGTTCCTCGACGAAATCGGCGACCTGCCGCATCAGCTGCAGGTGAAGCTGCTGCGCTTCCTGCAGGAGCAGGTGATCGAGCGCATCGGCGGGCGGACGACCATCCCGGTAGACGTGCGGGTGGTCTCGGCCACCAACGCCATGCTGGAGGAGCAGATCACCGACGGGCGATTCCGCAACGACCTCTATTACCGGCTGAACTCGGTGACGGTGCGCATTCCGCCGCTGCGCGAGCGGCCGGGCGATCCGATGCTGCTGGCGCGCTACTTCCTCAGCCGCTTCAACCGCGAGTTCAACCGCAATTTGCGCGGCTTCAGCGAGGCGGCGGTATCGGCGATCTCGGCGCATCAGTGGCCGGGCAATGTGCGTGAGCTGGAAAACCGCATGAAGCGCGCGGTGGTGATGGCCGACGGCAAGCTGGTCGATGCGGTGGATCTCGAGCTTGCGCCGAGCGAGACCGAGGCCGAGGATCTCGACTTGCGAGCGGCGCGCTTGCGCGCCGAGCGCGACGTGTTGCAGCGTGCGCTGGCCCGCAGCAATGGCACGCTGGCGATCGCGGCCAAGCTGCTCGGGGTCAGCCGGCCGACCCTCTACACGCTGCTCGAGGCGCACAACCTCGAGACGTCCGGCGAGGCCCGCGCCGAGGCCGAGGCCGAGCCCGAGCCGCAGGCGCCTGAGACCCGCACGTGACCTCCCATCCCCGCCCGCAAAAGGCCTGATCCGCCGGCATGAAAAAACTTCTGCTGCTCGTCATCCCTGTTGTCCTGCTGTCGGTTGCCGGCGCCGGGCTTTGGCTGAAATATGGTCGCGCCCGCGATCCGTTCGCCCATGCGCAGGAGTTGATGGACAAGGGCGATCTGCGCGGGGCGCAGCTTGAGCTGCGCAACTCCATCCGCTCCAACGCCAACAATGCCGGCGCGCATTTCCGCCTCGGCACGGTGGATCTGCGGCTCGGCGATTTCGTCGCCGCCGAGAAGGAGCTCAAGACAGCGCGCGAACAGGGTTACGAGGCCCGCCTGGTCAATCCGCCGCTCGCCCAGGCCTATATCGCGCAGGGCCGCTATCGCGAGCTGTTGCGGGACTTCCCGGTGCAGGGCCTGCCGCCCGAGCAGGCCGCGGTGCTGCTCACCCAGCGCGCCTTGGCCCAGCTTTCGCTCGGCGATACACAGTCGGCCCTGGCCTCGGCCAGCGAGACGGAGCGGCTGGTGCCGAATTCCGCCGACGCGCCGATGGCCACCGCGCGCATCCTGGTGGCGCGCAATGATTTCGACGCCGCGCAGGTCAAGGTGGAGCGCGCGCTGCAGATCAATCCGCGCTCGGCCGAGGCGATGATCATGCGCGGCCAGCTCAGCAACGTGAAGGGCGACCGCGTGCGCGCCGTCGCCGATTTTGAC
>CAIPLM010000314.1 GCA_903865895.1 uncultured Rhodospirillales bacterium
CGGTAGGCCTCGACCGCCTCGTCCAGCCGGGCCGTGCCGCCCTCGCGCTCCCCGAGCCTCGCCAGCGCATTGCCGAGGTTGTTCTGCGTCGTCGCCCATTGGAGCGGGACGCGCGCCCGGGTATATTCCGTGAGCGCGGCGCGGAAGGCCTCGACCGCTTCCTCCAGCCGGGCCGTGCCGCTCTCGCGCTCCGCGAGCGTTTGCAGCGCAGCGCCGAGGTTGTTCTGCGTCATCGCCCAGTCCAGCGGGACGCGCGCCCGCGTGCGTTCCATGAGGGCGGCGCGGTAGGCCTCGACCGCGTCCTCCAGCCGGGCCGGGCCGCTCTCGCGCGCCCCGAGCGTCGCCAGCGATACACCGAGGTTGTTCTGTGTCATCGCCCAGTCGAGCGGCACGCGCTCGTGCGGACGCTCCTCCAGGGTGGCACGCCATACCGCGATGGCGACGAGCAAGGCGGCGTTGTCGCCCATGTCGCGCCCGTGGTCGTAACGCTCCTCGGCATAGGCGTGCAGCCACTCTGCCAGCCCCGCACCCGGCACGATCCCCCGTTCGGCCGCCAGCAGGCGCAGCCTGGCGGGAATGGCGGCGATGTTGAGGGCGCGGGTGTCGGCGTCGATCGCCGCCTCCAGCAGGGCGACGCGATGGCGGCGGCGCTCGGCCTGGTGCGCCGCCTCGCGGGCTTCCTCGCGGGCGAGTTCGCGCATGAACGGCTCGGCCGCCTCGTCGAGCTGCCCGGCGTTGAACAAGGCGTCGGACTCGCGCGTGGCGGCATCGAAGGCCGCCCCCTCGTTGCTGCCGCGGGCGAGGTGCTCGCTGGCACGGGTGATCCAGCCATCCAGCCACGGGATGAGATCGTCCCGCGACAGGCCGATGCCGCCAAGCCGCTCCACGATGGCGCGCACCGCCGCCTCGGAAATGCCCTGCTCCGCCGCGGTCTCGAACCGCCCACTGGCGCGGACGATGGCGAGAAGTTCGTCGAGCTTGGCCGTATGCTCGGCCTGCGTGTCGATGACCCGATCAATCTTCCCCGCGATACGGTCGAGCTGCGGCCGGATACCGCCAAGGCGCGCGGCGACGAAAGCGAGTTCGGCGCGGGGCTTGTCCTTCAGCGCCTCGCGCATGAAGGCCAGGAAGGCGATGGGCCAGCCTTCGGGGCCGCGGAAATGCGCTTCGAGGTCACCGGGCGGCGTGCCGGTGGCGGCGAGGGCGGCCCATAGTTCGGCGGTGGCGGGGGCGAGGGCGGCGCAGAGGTCGGCGGGGCTGCGGGCGCTCAGGATGGGGTCCAACTGGCGTTCGAGCTGGTCGACCAGCGGCGGGGTGGCGGCACCATCGTGGCCGGGCAGGATTTTCAGTTGCGCATCGATCCAATCGCCGACGGTGACGAAGAAGGGATGGTCCTGGAAGGCGACCTCGTGGCCGTCATGCCGCCTGATCTCGGCGGCGAACTGCGTCAGCACCGCTGATGCGGCGGAGAGATGGGCGAGGTGGATGGCTTGTTCGAGGTCGTGGTTCGGCGGGATGCGGCCGGTATAGGCGTCAAGCTGCCGCTTGATGCGGTCGAGCGCGTGCTTGCCGGCGCCGGTGCCGAGTTTTTCGAGCGCGAAATCCAGCGCCGCGCCGGCCGCGCCGCCGACCATTCCCGCGCCCAGCGATGACACCAGCGATTTGAAGAGTTCCATCTTCTTGCCCTCGCCGGGAGTATCGCAGGGGCCGTCGTTATGTGGAAGCGGAACGTGTCGGGGTAGGAGAGCAGAAAGCCCCCCTCAGCGGACAAAAGCTTTTTGGTTCTTTTTTTCAAAAAAGAACCGCTTCCTCACCGCTTGGAAAGATCAACCACCGCCGCGAACCCCGTCTCGGTGCCGAAGGCGAGGTGGCTGCCGTCCGGGCTCCAGCACAGGGCAGAGATCGGGCCGCGGCCGGGGGCGGCGACGGGGAGGATGCGGGCGGAGCCGATATCGGCGATGATCACCAGCCCATCGGCGAAGCCGGCCGCGATGAGTTCATCGCGCGGATGGGCGGCGACGAGGTTGCAGGTGGTGCCGTCCCCGCCGGCGAGTTCGGTGGGCGGCTTGCCCATCGGGCCGCCGCCGAAGAAGGGCCACAGCACGATGGAATCGGCGCCCGAGGTCGCCAGCCATTTGCCGTTGCGGGTGAAGGAGAGCGCGCGGGTTTTGGCGGGGTAGCCGGACATCCGCATGTGCTGATTGTCCGAAAGCCGCCAGCCGTGCAGCGAATTCTCCTGCATCGCGGTCACCACGCAATCGCCATCCGGGCTCATGGTGAGGCCGATATGACTGCCCTTCCACTCCAGCTTGCGCGGTGCGTCACTGCGCGAGGCGACGAACCACACGCTGGCGCCGTTGTAGTGCGAGGCGGCGATGCGCTTGCCCTTGGGGTCGAACACCACACCGGTGACGGTGGAGGGGTGCTCGAAGGTTTTCACCACCTCGTCCTTGGCGTTGTAAATGATCGCCTTCTTGCCGACGCCGCAGGCGAGCAGGTGGGTCTTGCCATCGGTGAAGCTGGCGACGTTTTCCACCCAGCGCATGCCGTGGGTGGCGATCAGCGCGTCCGTGCCATCCGGCCGGACGCGGTTGAAGCGACCATCGTCGCCACCGGTGATCCAGCCGCCGGAGACCGGATCGGTCCCCAGCGCCAGGATCGCGCCTTCATGCACGTTGCTGCGCACGAAATCCTCGCCGGCGCGGCGCTTGATGACGACCCCGCCATCACCGAGGGCAAAGGCGCAGGCGGTGCCGGCGCGGTCGAAGCTGGCGGCGACCACGAATGCATCGAGCGCGCGGCTGGTGCCGCGGGTCTGCAGCACCTGGTCGGGCGAGACGGTGGACGACATCGGTCAGATCGCCTGGCAGGATTCGAAGCCGCGGCGCAGCTGCGGGCGGTTGAGGTTGCGGCCGATGAAGACGATGCGGCTGGTGCGCTCCTCGCCCTCTTTCCACGGCCCGATGAAATCGCCATCGGCGATCATGTGCACGGCCTGGAAGGCGAAACGGCGATCATCGCCCTCATAGGAGAGGATGCCCTTGGTGCGCAGCAGATTGCCGCCCTGCTCCGCCAGCAGCGCGCCCATCCAGGCGTTGAAGCGTTCGGGGTCGATCGGCTTCTTGGCCTCGAAGCTCATCGAGGCAATGTCGTCGTTGTGCTCGTGCTCGTCGGAGGTGAGGAAATCCGGCGTGTGGACGAGAACGCGGTTGAGATCGAAAGCGCCCTGGTTGAGCAACTCGGCGATCGGCACGTTGGACTTGGTGCTGTAGTGGATCTTGGCGAACTTGTTGATCTTGCGGATTTGCACTTCCACCGCGGCGAGTTCGTCCGGCGTCACCAAATCGATCTTGTTCAGCACGATCACGTCGGCGAAGGCGAGCTGGTCAGCCGCCTCATGGCTGTCGAGCAGGCGCTGCGGCAGGTGCTTGGCGTCCACCACGGTGACGATCGCGTCGAGCCGCGTCTTCTCCTTCACCGTGTCATCGACAAAGAAGGTCTGCGCGACGGGCGCGGGGTTGGCCAGCCCCGTGGTCTCGATGATGATGCCGTCGAACTTGTCGCGCCGCTTCATCAGCCCGCCGACGATGCGGATGAGATCGCCGCGCACGGTGCAGCAGATGCAGCCGTTGTTCATCTCGAAGACTTCCTCGTCGGTATCCACCACGAGGTCGTTATCCACGCCGAGCTCGCCGAACTCGTTGATCACCACGGCGTATTTCTGGCCGTGGTTCTCGCTGAGAATACGGTTGAGCAGGGTGGTCTTGCCGGCGCCGAGATAGCCGGTCAGCACGGTGACGGGTACCTGGTCAGCGGGGTTGGCGGCTTCGGCCATGTTGGTGTCTCCACGCGAGCGGTTGATTTGAGCCGCTATATAGGGTGGCCCTGGCGTTTCGGCCATGCGGCAAGCACATCGGAGCGCAGCGCATCGAGGCGCGCGGCGGCGATGGCGACGTCGAAGCTCCGGGCCCGGACGCGGCCCGCCTCGGCCAGCGCGGCGCGGCGGGCGGGGTTGGTGGCGAGTGCGGTGATCGCGGCGGCGATATCGGCGGGGTTTTCCGGGTCGATCACCAGCGCCGCCTCGCCGAACACCTCCGGCAATCCACCGCGGGCAGAGGCGACGAGGGCGGCGCCACAGGCCATGGCTTCGAGCGCGGTGAGTCCGAAAGGCTCGTCCCAGCGCGAGGGCACGACCACGATGGCGGCCCGCGCCATGGCGGCCAGCACCTCGCCGTGCCGCCGGTAGCCGAGCATGGCGACCCCAGCGGCGGCGGCGCGCGGGCGGAGTGCGGCAAGCCAGGGGGTTTCGGGGCTATCGGGGCCGAAGCGGTCGGCGCCGATGATCTCGGCGCGCCAGTCCGGCAAGCCAGGCAGCGCCAGGCCGCAGGCGGTGACGAAGCTGTCAGCGCCTTTGTCGGAGACGACACGGCCGGCGAACAGGATGAGGTGCTCGCGGGCGCCGACGTCCGGGATGTCCGCGAGGTCGATGCAGTTGGGCAGCACCGAGACCTCGCCGGTGATACCCTCGAGGAATCGGCGGCAGATATGTTGGGACACGGTGGTCACCGCCGCGATCCGGGCGAGCACCCCTGCCCGCTCCCCGGCGGACTTGAGGCCGCGCATCCCCTGCGGGTCATTGTGCAGCAGCAGCCGCACCGGCACGCCTGGGAAGCGGCCGGCCAGGAAGATCGCGACGTCCGGCCGGTTATGCACCTCGATCGCCGCCGGGCCGATCCGCCGCAGCGCCGCCGCGACGCCACCGGCATAGCGGCGGGCGAGATTGCCGGGGAACCAGGAAGGCGTCACCGGCTCGAACGCCGCGTCCGCAAAGGGCCGCGCAATGGGCGGGCCGAGCACCACGCTCGGCAGCGCGGCCGGATGGCGGGCGAGGCGATGCACCAGCAGCCCAATGGCGCCCGCGCTGTCCGGCGCGAAGGACTCACGCGGCGGCAAAATGATCGCGACCTTCCGCACGTCCCGCGCCCCTCCTTCGGCGCGCGCAAACTAGGCCAGCCCATCGATCAGGGCCAGCGCGACTCTGCTAATATGCGTTCATGTCCCTGCCCCGCCTCACGTTCTTCGCCCTCTTCGCCGCCACCACCGCCGGCCTCATTGCCCTGTTCGCTGGCGTGCTGGCGCCGGGCGGATGGACGCCGGTGAAGCTCGCGCTGCTGCTCTGCTTCCTGCCCGCCGCGCCCTGGCTCGGCATCTGCGTCGGCAATGCGCTGCCCGGCTTCCTCATCCTGGTGTTCGCCCGCAACCCGGCCCGCTTTGTGCTGCCGATCGAGGGCGATATCGAGAGCGGCGCCATCGCGCTCCGCACCGCCATCGCGGTCACCATCCGCAACGAGGACATGCAAGCCGTGCTGCCGCCGTTGGCGCGGTTACTCGATGCGCTGGCCGACCCCACGCATTTCACCCTTTTCCTGCTCTCCGACACGCAGGACCCAGCGATCGCCGCGGCCGAGGAAGCCGCCATTGCTGGCTTCCCGCATCCGCTCCGCTACCGCCGGCGGGCGGAGAATACCGGCTTCAAGGCGGGCAACGTGATGGAGTTCCTTGACCATCACGTGGGCGAGCATGACCTCGTGCTGATGCTCGATGCCGACAGCACCATGTCGGCCGATGCGGTGCGGCGCATCGTGCGGATCATGCAGGCCGATCCCACGATGGGGCTCGTCCAGCACCTCACCGCCGGACGCCCGGCGACGGCGGCGTTCCCGCGGCTGTTCCAGTTCGGCATGCGTCATGGCATGCGCGTGTGGTCGGTTGGTCAGGCCTTCTGGCAGAGGCGGGACGGGCCGTACTGGGGCCATAATGCGATTTTCCGGGCCGAACCTTTCCGCGCCCATTGCCGCCTCACCCCGCTGCCCGGCGGCGCGCCGATCCTCTCGCATGACCAGGTGGAGGCCGCGCAACTCGCCGCCGCCGGATGGGGGGTGGCGGTATGGGCGGATGATCGCGGCTCCTACGAGGCCAATCCGCCGGCCATGCCCGAGTTCCTGCACCGTGACGGGCGCTGGCTGGCCGGCAATTTGCAATATCACCATCTCCTGCGCCGCCCCGGCTTTACCGCGATGGGCCGCTGGCAATTGGTGCAGGCGATGCTGCTCTTCGCCGGCGCGCCGCTCTACGTGGTGATGTTCGCACTCGCGGTGGTCGCGGCGGTGCAGGCACCCGAAGCCGCACCGCGCGGGCCAATCGGATGGCTGGCGGCCGCCTGGGCACTGGCGCTCTACAGCCCGAAACTTCTGGGCTACGCCGAAACGCTGCTCTTCCCAAGCCGCCGCGCGGAATACGGCGGCGCCGGCCGGCTCGCCGTCGGCGCCGCAGCCGAGATCGTCTTCACCCTGCTGCTCGACGCGCCCTCCTACATCAGCAAGCTGATCGCCATGGCCCGGCTGGCGCTGGGGGCGAAGCCGGCCTGGCTGCCGCAGAACCGCGCCGAACGCGGCGTCACCTGGGGCGAGGCGACGCGGCTCTATTGGATACACACGGTGGTGGGCATCACTTGCTTCGCGCCGCTTGCCTGGGCGAGCCCGGCGATGGCGCTGCTGGCCCTGCCCTTCGCCGGCGGGCTGCTGGTGGTGATCCCGTTCTGCGTGCTGACCTCATCGCCCGCCGTCTCCGCCTGGCTGCGGACACGCGGCATCGCGGCGATGCCGGAGGAGTTGCGCTAGAGCGTGATCGTTTGAGGCCTACAGGTCAGAAAACGTGAATCACGCGACAAAACAAAGGGCTAGAGCGGGATTGGAACGCCTACCAGTTCCAATCCCGCTCTAGCGGATCAGCGACTGCACCGCCCGCTTCGCCTTGCCCGCCAGCGCGCGGGCGGCGTCCTTGGTCTCCCGCGCCAGCACGATCGCGCGATGGAGCAGCACGCCGCTGGAGGAGATTTCGCTGTCACCCGGCGGAACCGTGTTCCCCTGCAGCACCGGCGACGCATCGGACCAGTCGAGCACGAAGGGCACGGACTTGCCGGTCTCGTTGGTGTAGCGGTTCTTGCGGAACACCATCGGCCCGCCCGCGGCGCCATCGAGCAGCACGGCGGCGCGGGTGTTGCTGGCGCGCGGGCCTTTCTGCAGGCTGCAATTCTCCATCACCAGCCCGCCGCCATCGGCGATCATCACCTGGAAGCTGGCGCTGCCATCGGCGCCGTCCTCGATGATGCTGTCGGCGATTTCGGTCTGGCGGGCATGGGAGACCAGCTGATGCGCACCCTGGGTGCCGGTGATGCGGGTGCGCTCGATGCGGAGCCGGTCGACCGCGCCGACGGAGATCGCCGGCGTGCAGCGCCCACCGTCACAACGTCCGGTGCCGCGGAACAGACTGTCGCGCACCAGGATCGCCGCCCCCTTCTGATCGCCCGCGATGATGCCGCCCTGATCGTTGAGGAAGCGCACGCGATCCACCGTCAGCGCCAAACCCTCGGCGCGGATGCCGGCGCCGTTGCCGTCCGGCACGCGGGCGCGTTGAAGCGTGAGGTTGCGCAGCACGATGCGGTCACCCTCGACGACGATGATCGCCTTGCCGCCGCAGGTGGTGTCGGTCAGCACCGCGCCGGTGCCCTGGCCCTCGATGGTGATGCCGTCACCCTTGATCAGCAGGCAGTCGAAATACTCGCCCTCGTCGATGGCGATCACGTCACCGTCGAAGGCGAGTTTAAGCGCATCGGAGGGCAGGGCATGGCTGCGCCCGGGGCCGACCTCGATGCGTTCCGCCCGCGCGCCGCCGGCCGCCAGCAGCAGGATCACCAGCAGCAGGCGGCGCACGCGCTCAGTCCTCGCCCAGTTCGAATCCCGCCAGCCGCTCCGAGAAGCGCGCCATCGCGGTATGATCCTGCCCCGTCCCGGCGGCGGCGGCGGCCGCCCACAGCTCGCGGCACATGGCGGCGAAAGGCGCGGGCACGCCGGCCTCCTTGCCCATCCCCGTGGCGATCGAGAGGTCCTTCACCATGAGGTCGAGGCTGAAGCCCGAGTTGAAGGCGCGGCTCAGCACGAATTGGCGGAACTTCTTCTGGGTGGAGTTGTTCATCCCCGTCGAGACGTTCAGCACGTCCGTCATCAATCCCGGATCGAGGCCGAATTTCTGCCCGATCAGCAGCGCCTCGATGCCGATGAGGAACCCTCCGGCTGAGACCAGGTTGTTCAGCGCCTTCATCGCCTGCCCGGCGCCCACGCCGCCGCAGACGAGGATGGAGGTGCCGATGGCGTTCAGCACCGGTCGCGCCCGCTCGATATCGGCGGGATCGCCGCCGACCATGATGGCCAGTTCCCCCGTCTTGGCGCGCGACACCCCACCCGAAACCGGCGCGTCGATCATCCGGCTGCCCGCGGCGGCGACGCGGGCGGCGAGCGCCTGGGTCACCGCCGGCTGGCCCGAGGTCATGTCGATCACCAGGCTGCCGGGCTTGAGGCCGGCCAGCAGCGTATCGGCGCCATCGGCCACCACATCCGCCACATTGGCGCTGGTCGGCAGCATGGTGATCACCATGTCGCACCCGGCGGCAAGCTGCGTCACGCTGTCAGGCGCGAAACCGCCGACCTGCTGGACGAAATTATCCGCCTGCACCCGCCGATGGTCGGACACCTGCACCTGATAGCCGCCGCGGAGCAGGCAGGCGGCCATCGGCCAGCCCATATTGCCGACGCCGACAAAGCCGATTTGCGGAAGCATGCTCACGCCGCGTCGATCTCCTTGAACACCTCGACGGCGGTCTTGAACGCGTCGAGCCCGGCCGGCACGCCGGCATAGACGCAGACGGCCATGAAGACCTCCTTGATCTCGTCGCGGGTAACGCCGTTGTTCAGCGCGCCCTTGAGGTGCAGCTTCAGCTCGTTCGGCCGGTTCAGCGCGGCGAGCATGGCGAGGTTGAGCAGGCTGCGATCGCGCCGTACCAGGCCAGGGCGGGTCCAGATCTCGCCCCAGCAGAACTCGGTGACCATCTTCTGGAAATCGGCCATGAAATCGGTCGCGGCCTCGACGGACTTGTCGACATACTCGGCGCCCAGCACGGCGCGGCGCACGGCGAGGCCGGTGGCGAAACGCTCGGTCTGGAATTCCTTGCGCAGCTTGGGCCCGGCGGCGGGCTTGGCGGCCGGCTTGGATGCCTTGGCGGCGGGTTTCGAAGCGGGCTTGGCGGCCTTGGCCATGACGACTCTCCTGTTGAACTGGCGGCAAACCTAGGGATTGTCAGATGGTGCGGCAAGCTGGCATGCAGGCCACCACGCGACGGAGCATGCCGGCATGAGCCCCCCCATCTACGAGATCTTCGCCCTGCGCTACGCACATTTCGCCGACCGCACCCAAGGCACCAACCTGATCTTCCCCGACGATCACGCCGCCCCCATGCCGCTCGACTTCTTCGTCTGGGCGATCCGCGGCGAGGGCCGCACCATCGTGCTCGACACCGGGTTCGACGCCGCCTCCGCCGCACGGCGCAACCGGACCTGGATCCGCTCGCCGCTCGACGCGTTGCGCGGCATCGGCGTCGATCCCGACACGGTCGAGGACGTGGTGCTCAGCCACATGCATTGGGACCACGCCGGGCATTGGGATGCCTTCCCCAAGGCGAAATTCCACCTGCAAAAGGAGGAGATGGCCTACTGCACCGGCAGTTGCATGTGCCACGAGCCGCTGCGCCGGCCCTTCGATGTGGAGCATGTGGTGATGGCGGTGCGGCATGTGTTCCGCGAGCGCGTCACCTTCCACGACGGCATGGTGGAGATCGCGCCCGGTATCACGCTGCATCTGGTGGGCGGGCATTCCGGCGGATTGCAGATCATGCGGGTGCCGACCGCGCGCGGCTGGGTGGTGCTGGCGAGCGACGCCACGCATTTCTGGAAGAACATCCGCTCCCGCAACCCCTTCACCTTGCTGCACAATCTCGAACGCATGATCGAGGGCTGGGTGACCTGCGAGAAGCTGGCCGATGGACCGGACCACATCATCCCCGGGCATGACCCGCTGGTCACCACCCGCTTCCCCGCCCTCCCCGGTGACCCCGATACCGTGCTGCTGCATCTGCCGCCTGCGGGATGAGGGGTGCGCTCCGCCTGCTGCGCCGGCTGCTGATCGGCCTCGCGGCGATCCTCCTGCTGGTCGTCGCCGCCGCCAGCGCGCTGGTGTGGCAAACCTTGCCGGAGCGCGACGCCACGCTTCGCCTGCCTGGCCTCGCGGCCGCCGTCGATGTCGGGTTCGACGCCCAGGGCATCGCCCGGCTGCGCGCCGGCAGCGAGGCCGATGCCGCCACCGCCATGGGATACATCCACGCCCGCGAGCGGATGTTCCAGATGGACATGACGCGCCGTGCGGCGGCCGGCGAACTCTCGGAGGTGATCGGCGCGCTCGGGCTCGATAATGACCGGCTGATGCGCACACTCGGCGTGCGGCGTGGCGCCGAGGCCGACATGGCCGGGTTGCCCGCCGATACGCGCGAACTGCTCGAGGCCTATGCCCGCGGGGTGAATGCCTGGATATCGGCGCGTGGCCGCTTCGCCGGGCCGGAATATCTCGTGCTCGGCGCGCCCTGGCCGTGGAGCAGTGTCGATTGCGTGCTGTGGGGCAAGATGATGGGCCTCTATCTCAGCGGCAATTGGCGCGCCGAACTGTCCCGCGCCGGCCTCGCCAAGCGGCTGCCGCCCGATGTGCTGGCGGCGCTGTGGCCCGCCACCGCCGGCGGCCCGGGCACGCCCTATGCGGCGCTGCCCGAGGGGATCGGCGAGACCGCGAGACGGCTCGCCGAAATGCTGCCGCGCTTCCCAGCGCCCTTCACCCTGCCGGAAAGCGCCAGCGACGAATGGGCGGTCGATGGCCGGTTCTCCGCCTCCGGCTTTCCGCTGCTGGCCGGTGATCCGCATCTCGGCTTCGGCATGCCCGGCACCTGGTATCTCGCCCGCATCGAACTGCCCGGCCGCGTGATCGCCGGGGCGACGGCGCCCGGCGTCCCCTTCGTGGTGCTCGGCCATAACGGCCACGTCGCCTGGACCTTCACCACCACCGGCGCCGATGTGCAGGACCTGTTCGTGGAAACGCCCGCCGGCGCCAACGCCTACCTGACGCCGGACGGCCCGCGCCCCTACGTCACCCGCCAGGAGCGCATCGCCATCCGCGGCGGCACCGAGGAGGTGCTGACCGTGCGCGAAACCCGCCACGGCCCGGTGGTCTCCGATCTCGTCGCCCCCGGCGGGCCGATCCTCGCACTCGCCATGGCCAATCTCGCGCCCGGCGATACCGCCGCCGCCGGCATCCATCGGCTGAACCAGGCGCCGGACCTCCCCGCCGTCGGCCGCGCGGCGGCGATGATCACCGCGCCGGTGCAGAACCTGCTGGCCGCCGATCGTACCGGCATCGCCCTTTACGTCACCGGCCGCGTGCCGATCCGCCGCGGTGGCGATGGCGCTCTTCCAGCGCGCGGCGATGACGGCAAATCGGACTGGACGGGGCTTGCCGGCGGCGATGCCCTGCCCCGCTTCCTCGCCCCCGCATCGGGCCGCCTCGCCAATGGCAATGAGCGCATCGCACCGCCGGATTTCCCTGTGTTCATGGGGCGCGACTGGAACGGCGACTGGCGGGCCCAGCGCATCCGCACCCTGCTGGCGGCAACGCCGAAGCACAGCCTCGACAGTTTCGCCCGCATGCAGGTGGACACCGTCTCCGCCCTCGCCCAGGCCCTGCTGCCACGCCTGCTGCGCACCACCCCGCTCGACGAGCGCTCCCGTCTCGCCCTCGGCCTGCTGCCGGGCTGGGATGGCGCGATGGATGCCGCCCGCCCGCAGCCGCTGGTGTTCAACGCCTGGATGGCCCGCTTCCGCCAGACCCTTCTGGAGCGGCTGGAAATCACCGAGACCGCGGCGGTGGCGGGCTGGGAGATGATCGAGACCGCCCTCGCCGCCCCCACCTCCCCCCTCTGCGGCGGCCCCTGCGACACCATCCTGGCCCGCGCTCTGTCTGAGGCGATGGCGGGCGTGGCGGCGCGGCAGGGCGACGCACCGGCCGCATGGCGCTGGGGCGTGGCGCATCAGGCGGTGTTCTCCCACCCCCTGCTCGGCCATATCCCGGTGCTGAGCAGCCTCGGCGAGCGGCGCATCGCTAGCCCCGGCGACGACACCACCCTGTTCCGGGCTGCCATGCGCCGCGGGTTCGACGCGGTGCATGGCGCGGGGCTGCGGGCAGTCTATGATCTGGCCGATCTCGAACAGAGCCGCTTCATCATCACCCCCGGCCAGTCCGGCAATATCGCCAGCCCGCAGGCCTGGAACCTGCTGGCCCCCTGGCGGGATGGCGCCATGCTGACCCTCGCGGCCACCCAAGTCGCCGCCGACCGCCTGCGCCTGGTTCCCTGAATTTTCCCGGAGACGCCGCCATGATCACCGACCCTGACGCCATCGCGGCCCTCAACGCGGCGCAGATCACCAGCGGCGTCATGTCCCGCCGGGTGATCGCCTGGCTGATCGACTGCCTGCTGATCGGCATGATCGGCACGGCGGTGTTCAGCTTCTGCGTCTTCATCGGGCTGGTCACCTTCGGGTTCGGCGCCGGCGCCTTCGGCATCCTGCCGATCGTGCCGCTGCTGTATCACTGGCTGAGCATGGCGAGCCCGATGTCCGCCTCCCCTGGCCAGGCAATCCTCGGCCTCACCGTGCGCAATGACGACGACCTCGCGCCGGTGACCCCGCTGCAGGCACTGATTTTCACCGCGCTGCTCTACGTCACCCTCGCACTCGGGGTATGGCCGATGCTGATCGCGCTCTTCACCACCCGCCACCGCACCATCCATGACATGCTCTCGGGCTGCGTCGTCGTCCGCAAGGAAGCGTTGACCCGGGCGGCCGCCTTCTGGAACATGCGGGACCCCGGCGCCTATCGCCGGTAGCAACTGGGACGCCACAAGCGCACATGAGCTTCAAGCCCCCCCGCCGCCCGCAATTCTTCTACACCACCGCGCCGCTGCCCTGCCCCTACGTGCCGGGCCGCACCGAGCGCAAGGTGGTGACGGAGATCACCGGGCAGGATGCCGAGGCATTGCATGACCGGTTATCCCGTGCGGGATTCCGCCGCAGCCACAACATCGCCTATGCGCCGGTATGCCAGGGCTGCAACTCCTGCATCCCCATCCGCATCCCCGTCGCCGAGTTCGAGCCGGGACGCACCCTGCGCCGCATTCTCAAGGCCAATGAGGGCGTGCGCGGCTTCGACACCCTGCCCCGCGCCACCTCCGAGCAGTACCAGCTCTTCCAGCGCTACCAGCAAAACCGCCACGGCGACGGCGACATGGCGACCATGAGTTTCTACGACTACCGCGCCATGGTCGAGGACACCCCGATCGAGACCTTCGTGGTGGAGTTCCGCGAAGATGACGAGAAGCTGATCGGCGCCTGCCTGACGGACCGGCTGGGCGACGGGCTCTCGGCCGTCTACTCCTATTTCGCGCCCGGCTTGGAAAAACGCTCGCTCGGCACCTTCACCATCATGTGGCTGGTCGAACGCGCCCGCCAACTCGGCCTCCCCTATGTCTATCTCGGCTACTGGGTGCCGGAGAGCCGCAAAATGGCCTACAAGGCCCGCTTCCGCCCCAGCGAAATCCTGCAATCCGGCCAGTGGCGCCGCCTCGGCGAGGATCTCGCGGGCTTCGGCGAGACGATCGCCGAGACCGCCTCCTAATCGAGCTCCGCCTCGGCCAGTTCGCCCACGGTGATCGGCTTCAGCGGCGGACGAATGCGATAATACCCGGCCTGTTCGACGCTGATGCCATGCGCGGCGGCCATGATTTCGCTCACCACCGGCCCGCACATCCGCCCCTGGCAGGCGCCCATGCCCGTCCGCAGGAAGGACTTCGCCTGGTTCGGCCCCTGGGCACCCGCGCTTGCGGCAGCGCGAATGGCCCCCGCCGTCACCTCCTCGCAGCGGCAGATCATCACCTCGTCAGCGGGCGCCCGCACCCAGGCGGGCGGCGCGTAAAGCCGGTCGAGGAAAGGGCGGATGGCCAAATGCTGCGCAAGCCCGCGCCGCTCCGGCGCCGCCAGCCGATCCCGCGCCGCATCATCGAGCTTGCCCGCGCGCCGCAGCATCTCGGCCGCGGCGATCCGCCCTTCATGCTCCGCCGCCCGCGCACCGCCGATACCGCCACCATCGCCGGCCACCAGCACACCCTCGACGCTTGAATTGCCGAAACCATCCGTGCGCGGCCGGAAACACCGCTGAACATCGTCCCACTCATGCGCGCAGCCGAGCGCGCGCGTCATCTGCTGCGCCGGGATCACCCCCTCATGCAGCGCCACCACCCCCGCCGAAAGCCACAGCGGCCGCCCGCGGCTTTTGAACGCGATGTCGGTGACCTCGCTGGTCCCCTTCAACGCGATATCGGTCACAAAGCTGAACACCGGCACCCCCTCGCGGCGCAGCGCGAGCTTCAGCCCGATGCCCTTGGCGAGATAGCCCGGCCCCTTGCCCCGCAGCGCGCCCGGCAGCAGCGGCAAGGCGGCGGTAAGATTGCCCCTAGGCGTGGTATCCAGCACCGCCATCGGCCGCGCCCCGGCGGCGAGGCATTGCGCGGCGAGCAGATAGACCAGGGGCCCGGCCCCGGCGATCACCAGATCCTCCGCCACCACCCCCGCCGATTTCAGCAGCACCTGAATGGCCCCCGCCGTCATCGCGCCCGGCAACGTCCAGCCCGGCACCGGCACCGGGCGCTCCATCGCCCCGGTCGCCACCAGCACCGAGCGCGCCAGCACGCGGGAAGACCGCCCGCCCTGGCTGACCCAGACCTCGTGCGCCTCCTCGCCCGGGATCACCTGCCACACCATGGCCCGCGCCCGGTATTCGGCGCCGCAATTACGAAACCGGGCGGCGAGTTCGTCCCCATGCGCATAATCCGGCCCGAGTGCGGCGAACAGCTCCGGCATCGTCAAGGACATCTCCTCAACGCCGCGATAAATCTGCCCGCCCGGCCCGGCCTGCTCATCGAGCACCAGCACGCGCGCGTCGTGATCGGCCAGCGTGATGGCGGCGGCCATGCCCGCCGGGCCGGCGCCGATGATCACCGCGTCAAACACCGCGCTCACGCGAAATCCCCCTCTTCGTCGTCGAACGGCGCGGCCGCGCCATCCAGCGCCTTGGCCCCGCGCTGGCGCCGCACATGCATGCCGCGCGTCACCGTCACCATGCAGGCCTGGCGGCTCGCCACGCCGTCGATCTCCATCAGGCAGTCGAAACACACGCCCATCATGCACCACGGCGCCCGCGAGGCCCCGGAAATCGCGGTGGCGCGAAACCCGCGCAGCCCGGCGGCGAGCAAAGCGGCCGCGACCGACTCGCCCTCCCGCGCGGTGACGGGTCGGCCCTCGAAATCGAACTCGATCTCGGCGCGCGGGTCCTCAAGCCTGCGGAACATCGAACCTCCCGGCGTTGAAGGCGGCGAGCGAGGCCGGCAATGCGCCCGCCATCACCGCCGGCGCCAGGGCCAGCGCATGGGCACCAGCCAGCGTCACCCCGGAATGGCAGGTGGCGGAGAAGGCGCCGGGATGGGTGGCCGATTGCTCGTAGATCGGGCAGCCATCCGGCGTCATCACCCTCAGCGCCGCCCAGACCCGCACCACATTGGCGTCCCTCAACGCCGGCAGCGCGGCGAGATTGCGGGCCGCAATATCGCGCATGATCGGCGTGGTGGTGCGGATATCGAACCCGACATCCTCCTGGCTATCGCCCATCATCACGCTGCCCTCGTCGGTCTGGCGGATCACATGGGTCGCGTAGTCGAGCAGCGGGGCGAGGCGCTCGGTGACGACGATCTGCCCCTTCAGCGGGCTGACCGGCATCGACAGCCCGACCATCGGCGCGAGGCGGCGGCTGCCGAGCCCCGCAGCGATCACCACGCGCTTGGCGAGGAAACGCTCCGCCCCCACCCGCACGGTAAAGCCGCCATCATAATCGATCGCATCCACCGTCCGCCCCGGCAAATAATCGCCGCCGAAGCCCGCGAGCCCGGATTGCAGGGAGCGCAGCAGTTTCAGCGGATTGGCATGGCCATCCGCCGGGCAGAAGGCGGCGCCAACCACCCCGTCGCCGATCCCCGGCACCATCGCGCGCAATTCGGCGCGGCCGATCATCCGTGCACCGCTGCCGCCGCTTTCATTATGCATGCGCGCGATCAGGTCCTCGCGCGCCTGATATTCCGCCTCCGAGAAACAAAAGGCGAGGCCGCCATTCTGCCGCAGCCCGACATCCACCCCGGTCGCCTCCGCCAGGCTGCCCGCGAGTTCCGGCCACAACTCGGCGGAGCGCCGCGTCCAATGCGCATAGGGCGGCATGCCCGCGCCCTTGCTCTGCACCCACACCAGCCCGAAATTGCCCCGCGCCGCCCGAAAGGCGACGTCGCCCTCGTCGAGCAGCGCCACGGATGCGCCCAGCCGCGCCGCGCCCCAGGCCACCGCCCCGCCAACCAGCCCGCCACCGATCACAATCAGATCATACGTCCGCATCGCGACTCCGCCCCTGCAACCCCAGGATGCAGAACCCAAGCACATCTGGCCACAGCGCAAACGCCGCACGCGCCGGCCGGGCGCACGTCCGCGCGGCCGCGCGGCAAGCCCCGGGCAGCGCGTCAGGCGACATGGAGGGAGGCGGTACATCGCCCGTCCAACCGGTGCCACGCGGCGTCCGGCGCCGGACGCGCCGCGCGCAGCAGGCCGTAGCGCGTCGGATGGATGCGCCGGCGCACCATCGCCCGGCGCCCCGCGTCATTGCGCACCCGCGCCACCTCGGCCGCCTTGCCGCGAAAAGCGGCATCCTCCAGCAAATCCCCCTCGGCCAGCAGGGCCGTCAACCGCGCCAGCCGCGCCATCTCGGCCGCGATCCTGGCCCGCCGCCGATGCCCCGCCGGCAGCGCATCGAGCCGCGCGCGCAGAAACGCGATGCGCGCACCGAACAACCCACCCAGCACCAGCAGCAAATGCCGCAGGATCCGGTTCAGCACAGTGTGCAGGGGAGACGGGGCGGAGGACATCTGGGCCTTTCATGATCGGGTTTTAAGTTCCTTATATGTTCGCATGAACGACCTCGTCAGTCAAGCAATATTTCTCCCATCCGTAAAAAATCTTCACCCACCCCAGCCACCCCCCAAGCGAACCGGCTTCGCGCCTTCCAGCGAACCACCCTCTCCCCCCGTTCTTCACGGGGGGAGAGGGCCGGGGTGTGGGGGACCGCGACATCCGCTCAACCGGATTATTCCAAACAACAGCCGCGCAAAACTGAAACACTAGATCGGAA
>CAIPLM010000315.1 GCA_903865895.1 uncultured Rhodospirillales bacterium
CCGGCGCCCCCGCCGCCGACACCCCGGCCGCCAGCCGGCTCGACCGCACGCTGGCGCTGCTGCGCGGCACGCCGGGCATCGCCGCGGCGCGGGCGCTGAGCGAGACGGAGCTGACCGACCTGCTGCGCCCCTGGCTCGGCAGCGGCGCCGGCAAGCTCGCACTGCCGCTCCCGGCGGTGGTCGAGGTGCATCTGAGCGGCGCGGGGCCCGATCTCGCTGGCCTCGGCCAGCGTCTGGAGGCCGCCGCCCCGGGCGCGGCGGCGGAGGGCCACGGGCTGTGGGTGCGCCGGCTGTCGGCGCTCGCGCGCAGCCTCGAGGTGTGTGCCTGGATGGCGCTTGCGCTGGTCGCAGCCATCGCCGCCAGCATTGTCGCCGTGGCGGCGCGTGCCGGGCTCGCGGTAAGGCGCGAGGCGATCGAGATCGTCCACGGACTCGGCGCCACCGATGGTTACATCGCCACCCGTTTCGCTGGCCGCGCTACGCGCCAGGCCGCGACGGGGGCCGCCATTGGCACGCTCGCCGCGCTGCCGGTGCTGCTGGTGCTGGCCGATCTCACTGCGCCGTTCACCCCCGGCGCCGGTGCGCCGCTGCTATTGGGGGAGGCCACCGCCGGCGCCACCGAGCCGCTGCTCGCCTGGCTGATTAATCTCCCGCGCGCCTTGTGGCTCGGGTTGGTCGCGCTCCCGGTGGCCGGCAGCCTGATCGGCTACATCACCACCCATCTCACCGTGCGCCGCTGGCTGCGGCAATTGCCGTGAGGCGGGCACTGCGCCGCGCCGCACTCGGCATTGCCGCCATCGCCGTGCTGTGGGCCGGCGGCTTCGCCTGGTTTCTGCGCGAGACGGCGCGCGAGGCGGAACTGCCCGCTCGCGCCGACGGCATCGTCGCACTGACCGGCGGTGCGGAGCGGGTGGAGGCGGCGCTGCATTTGCTCGCCGAAGGCCGTGCCCAGCGGCTGCTGATCTCGGGCGTGGGCGGCGCGGCGGAATTCGGGGCGCTGGCGCAGCGCGCCCATGTGCCGGCGGCACTCGCGCCCCGCGTCACCCTCGGCCGCGCCGCCACCTCCACCCGCGGCAATGCCGCCGAGGCGGCGGAATGGGCGCAGGCGCATCGGGTGACCAGCCTCATCGTCGTCACCGCCGCCTATCACATGCCGCGGGCGATCGCCGAGTTCTCGCGCGCCATGCCGGCCATCACGCTGCATCCGGCCCCCGTGCGGCCGGGCGTGACGCGCGACGGCGGCCTGCCCGGGCTCCGCCTGCTGGCCGGCGAGTACAGCAAGTTCCTGGCTGCCGAGGCCGGCCTCTCCGCCTTCGTCTCGCGCGCCGATGAGCGGGCGGTGGCGCGCACCCAACTCACCCCACCCAATCCGGAGCGCGGCGGCGGATGATCTTTTTGCGATCTTGCCTGTTCAATCTCTATTTCTACCTGCTCACCGCCATCTTCGTGATCGTGGCGATCATTCCGCGCCTGCTCACCCGGCTGCTGCCGCGGGGCTGGGCGCACGCCTATGCCCGCCTGTGGGCGCGGCTGCTGATCCATGTCGGCCTGCGCTACATCGCCGGCACGCGCTACGAGATCCGCGGCGCCGAGCATCTGCCGGCCTCCGGCCCGGCGCTGCTGGTGGGCAACCACCAATCGGCGTTCGACACCTTCGTGTGGTTCCTCATCGTGCCGCGCGCTACCTATGTGCTGAAGCGTGAGCTACTGCGGATCCCGTTGTTCGGCGGCATGCTGGGTGCGCTCGGCCTGATCCCGATCGACCGCAGCGCCGGTGCCGCGGCGATCCGCTCGCTTCTCAAGGAGACTGACCGCGCGGTGGCCGAGGAGCGGCAGATCATCATTTTCCCCGAGGGCACCCGCGTTGCCCCCGGGGTGGAGGCGCCGTTGCAGCCGGGCTATGCCGCGATGGCCGGGCGTAGCAAGCTGCCGATCATCCCGATCACCACCGATTCCGGCCTCTACTGGGGCCGCCGTGCCTTTCGCAAAATGCCGGGTGTCATCCACATCGACGTGCATTCGCCTTTGCCGGCGACGCTCGGGCGGGGGGAGTCGACGGTGCAGCTCGAAGCGCTGTTCGCCGCAGCGCGGGCGGATATCCAGCGTCGCGCGGCCGTGCGCGGCTGATCCATGGGCCGTCTGCGCCGCTGGCACCTCGCCGCCACCGTGCTGCTTCTGGTCGGCCTGCATGGCGCCGCCTGGCTCGCCGCCGCCTGGCATCTGCGCGCCGCGCTCGATGCGCTGGGCCAACCGCAACCCGGGCAGAACTGGCGGATCGAGCGTGGCGCTGTGCGCGCAGCCGGCTGGCCGCTCGCTGCGGCGCTCGAGATCGAGGCGCTTCGCCTGACCAGCGCCGATGGCCGCACCGTCTTCCGCATCCCGAATACGCGGACGGAAATAGCGCTGAGCCACCCCACCCTCACCCGCATCGCTCTCAGCGGGACCATCACGGTCGAGGTGGACGGGGTGATGGCGGCGGAGTTCACCGCAAGCCGCGCCGAGGCCAGCGTGGCGCTGATTGCGCCGCATGAGGCGATGCTGGCGGTGCGCGACATGCAGGCGCGCACCGCCGCCGGTCCCTCGGCGCTGGCGCGGTTCGATATTCGGGCGGTGGCCAACCCGGCGGCGCGGGCCAGCGAGATCGCGCTGTCGCTCGACGCCAGCGCCGAGGGAATCGATTTCGCCGGCCTCGCCCCGGTGCTCCGCGGACCGCTCGGGGGGCGCATCGCGACCGCCACGCTGAGCGCTACGCTCTCCGGCCCGATCGACCTTCGGCTGCCCAGCCCAGCCCAGGCCGCCCGCGCCTGGCGCAATGGCGGCGGGGTGCTGACCATCAGTGAGCTAGACCTGCAATGGAGCCGGCTCGACATCAACCTCCAGGCCTCGCTCGGGCTCGACGCCGCCTTGCAGCCCGAAGGCAGCGGCTCGGTGGGGGCCGGTGGGATCGCCGAGACGCTGGATCGAGCGGTGGGCGAGGGCCTCATCCCCGCCTCCTCCGCCCGCGCGGTGAAGGCGGTGATCGGGCTGATGCCGAAGACGCCGGACGGCAAGATCTCAATCCCGCTGACCGTGAAAAACCAGATGCTCTCCGCCGCCCGCTTCCCGCTCCTCCGTCTGCCCGATCTGCAATGGCCGTGAGCCCGGCATGATGCTGCTGGTGCAGGCACTGCCGCTGCTGGCGCTGGTTGCGCTGCTCGGCACCGGCCGGGCGAGCGCGATCGGCGCTTGCCTGGTCGCTCTGGCACTCGCCCTGCCGGCAGCGCTGATGGCGATTCCGCAGGGGGCGGCGGGGCCGGCATGGCTTCTGGACTATGCTACGCGCAGCCTCGCCGAGGGGCTGTGGCTGGCGCTGCCGCCGGCGGGGATCGTGCTGGGCGGGCTGTTGTTCCAGTCCACCAGCGGCGGCACGGCGCGTACCGGTGGGGTGGAAAAGCCGGTCGACACGTTGTTCACCGGCGCCTTTCTGCTGGGCGGCTTCACCGAGACGGTGACCGGGTTCGGCATCGGCTCGGTTTTCGCGCTGGCGGCGTTTCGCCGGGTTGGGGTGACCGGCACGGTAGCGGCGGCGCTCGCGTTGTTTTCGCAGATGCTGATCCCCTGGGGCGGGCTGGGGCCGGGGAGTTCGGTCGGTGCCGCGCTGGCCGGGGTGCCGCCGCAGGCGCTGGCGAGCCGCAACGCGCTGATGCTGGCCGCCGAGTTGCCGCTGCTGTTGCCGCTGTTCTGGGCGCTGTGCCGCAAGGCCGGCCATCCCGTGCCGGGACCGGTGAAGCTCGCGCAGCTTTGCTGGCTGCTCGCCGAGGGCGCCATCTTGATCGCGGCGCATCGGCTGGTGGCCTGGGAGGTGTGCGGCCTGCTTGCCACCGGCATCGTGCTGGTGGTGCGGCTGTTGCTGGCGGACCCACCGCGCGGGCGCGCCGGCTGGCGGGCGGCGATCGTGCAGGCGGCGCCCTATGCGCTGCTGGCGGGGGTGCTGCTGGGCAGCCGGCTGTGGAGCGAGGTGCCGCGGCTCACCCCCTTCGCCGGATTGCCGCCGCTGCCGCTCAACCACGCGATGGTCGGGCTGTGGCTGGTGGCGCTCGGGCTCGCGGCCTGGCGCGGCGATGTGCTGGCGGCGATCGGCGGCGCGTTGCGGCGGGGTTGGCGGCCGGCGGCGGCGCTGACGCTGTTCGTGCTGCTCGCCCGTTTCCTGGTGCATGCCGGAGTGCCGCAGGCGCTGGCGATGGCGCTCGCCGGCACGTTCGGCGCCGCCGCCCCCTTCGCCTCGCCGCTGCTGGCCGGGGCCGCCGGTTTCTTCGCCGGCAGCAATGTCGGCTCCAACAGCGCGATGATGCCGTTGCAGGCCGAACTCGGCCGCGTCGCCGGGCTGGGCCCGCTGGTGCTCCCGGCGGTGCAGAACGGCACGCTGTTCCTGCTGCTCTCACCCCAGGTCTGCGCCATCGCCAGCGGCCTGGCCGGCGAGGGCGCCACGCCGCGGGGGATATGGCGGCTGTCCTGGCCGATCTTCCCCATCGCCATCGCCGTCGGGCTCGCCTTCGTCGCGGCAGGGTAGGCGCCGGGCGGGCTTGCGTCCGACCACACCTGTGCCATATGCCCATGGTGCGCCGCAGCATGGCGCGGTCGGGAGATGCAGGAATGCCGTTGAGTTCGCCGGTGGCGCGTGAAAAATTGCACACGCGCAGGATCGTCATCGAGGGCTATGAGCGCGAGGACGGCAATTTCGACGTCGAGGCCCACCTCACCGACACCAAGCCCTTCGAGATCGACAACGAGGATGAAGGCACGCTGCCGCCCGGCAAGCCGCTGCACGAGATGTGGGTGCGCCTCACGTTTGACCCGCGGATGACCATCCTGGCCGCCGAGGCCTGCACCGATCACGGCCCCTACGCCGCGTGCTCCGGTGGCGCCGCCGCCTATGAGCGGCTGGTGGGGCAGCGCATCAAGGCCGGCTTCCTGCGTGAGGCCAATTCACGCCTCGCCGGGGCGCATGGCTGCACCCATCACCGCGAAATGCTGCAGGAGATCGCCACCACCGCCCTGCAATCCATGTGGCCGGCGCGGGAGCGGCGGATCAAGGCGGCCCGCGCCGTGGCAACACCGGAGGCCGCGGCGATCATGGACGCCAAGGCCCGGGAGGCGGAGGCGCGTGAAGCGTCGGGCATGATCGACAGCTGCATCGCCTACGCCGCCGATGGCGCGGTGGTGCGCAAGCGCTGGCCCGGCCTCTACACCGGCGCGGCGGAACCGGCCCGCGCCGAATAGACCCGCCCGCCGGAGGGCTCGGCCAGGCTGCCATGCCCGGCGGCGCGATGCCCGGCCTCGCTGGCGGCGCGACGGAAATAAGCCAGCAGATGCACCCGCACCGCACTGGTCCGCCCCCCGGGATGCCCGAGGCTCTCGATCTGCCGGATCACCTCGGCCAGCGTGAGGCTCTCGCGCACGCAGATCTCCTCCAGCGCGTCCCACAACTCGGGTTCCAGCCGCATGCTGGTGCGGCCACGCTGGGCGTTGACGTTCCGGTTGATCAATCTGCTCGCGCGCACCTGCATCCTCCATAGCTTCGGAGCGCCAGACTGCCCGCCAAGGCTTAAGGAAGCTTTGCCGGCGCACGGACTGACGACAGGGTGCGATCATGCTAGGGGTGCCTCCTCAATCGGGGGAAGACACCAAACGTGACCAGCACCGGCGACTCTGCCCTCATCGACTCCCGCCACGCCTGGGCCCGCCTGATCGTCGCGCTGGCCGTCTGCACCATCGGCGGCATCGGCATGTGGTCCGTGGTCGTGGCCCTCCCGGCCGTGCAGGCGGAATTCGGCGTCGATCGCGGCATCGCCTCCCTGCCCTACACCCTGTTGATGACCGGCTATGCCGCCGGCGGCGTGCTGATGGGCCGCCTCGCCGACCGCAAGGGCGTGGCGATCACCATCGCCGGCGGTGCGATCTTCCTGGCCGCCGGCTATATCCTCTCCGGCCTCAGCACCAGCATCTGGCAGTTCATGCTCGCCCATGGCGTGCTGATCGCCTTCCTCGGCTCCTCCTCCACCTTCGGCCCGCTGATGGCCGACATCTCCTTCTGGTTCAACAAGCGCCGCGGCGTCGCCGTCGCCGTCACCGCCTCGGGCAACTACCTCGCCGGCACCGTCTGGCCGCCGGTGGTGCAGCATTTCATCGCCACCGTCGGCTGGCGCACCACCCATATCGCCATCGGCCTGTTCTGCGTCACCACCATGCTCCCCCTCGCCTGGTTCCTCCGCCGCCGCCCACCCGCGCACGGCCCTTCCGCCATCCGCGCGCCCGGCACCGCCCCGGCGCTCGTACTCGGCATGTCCCCCGGCACCGTCCAGGCACTGATGGCGATCGCCGGCTTTGCCTGCTGCGTCGCCATGGCCACCCCTCAGGTCCACATCGTCGCCTATTGCGGAGACCTCGGCTACGGCGCCCAGGCCGGCGCCGTAATGCTCTCCCTCATGCTCGGCTTCGGCATCGTCAGCCGCCTCGCCTCCGGCTTCATCGCCGACCGCATCGGCGGCATGCGCACCCTCCTGCTGAGCTCCCTGCTCCAGGCCCTCGCACTCGCCCTCTACGCGATGTTCGACGGGCTGATCCAGCTCTACGTCATCTCCGCCATGTTCGGCCTGTTTCAGGGCGGGCTGATCCCCTCCTACGCCATCGTGGTGCGCGAAATCTTCCCCCCGCGCGAGGCCGCCATGCGCGTCGGCACCGTGCTGATGGCCACCATGATGGGCATGTCGATCGGCGGCTGGATGGCCGGCGCCCTGTTCGACCTCACCGGCAATTACGGCTCGGCCTTCCTCACCGGCCTCGCCTGGAACGTGCTGAACTTCGCCATCTGCGCCGTGCTCTACACCCGCCATCGCCGCGCTCGCCTGGCAGGAGCCCCCGCATGACCCACCCCCACCAAAAACGCCTCGGCATGCTCGTCATCGGCCAATCCCCCCGCGCCGATGTCGAGGCACAAATGCAATCCCTCGTCGGGCCCGACGTCGCCATCACCCTGCGCGGCGCGCTTGACGGCATGACCCGCGCCGAAATCGCCGCCATCCCCCCCATCGACGGTGACGACACCCTCTTCACCAAACTCCCCTCCGGCGAAGGCGTCACCATCTCCAAACACGTTGTCGAAGCCCGCGCCAAAACCCAACTCGCCGCCATGCGCGCCGAAGGCTTCACCGTCACCATGCTCTGCTGCACCGGCGAATTCCCCGCGCTCGACGGCGAAGGCCTCGTCGTCCTCCCCTCAGCCGTCCTCTCCGGCGTCGTCGCCGGCCTGCTGCCGCGCGGAAAACTCGGCCTGCTCCTGCCGCTCGCCGAACAAACCGACCAACTCGCCGCCAAATGGCGCCGCCCCGGCCTCGAGGTCGTCGCCGTGCCCCTGCTCCCCATCGCCGATGACGCCACGGTCGACCAAGCCGCCCACCGCCTCGCTGCCCTCAGCCCCGACCTCGTGGTCATGGACTGCATCAGCTACACGCAAGCCATGAAAGACCGCGTCCGCGCCATCTGCCCCGCCCCCGCCATCCTCTCTCTCACCGCCGTCGCGCGCGTGATGCGCGAAATGCTGGACTAGATAGAAACTCCCCCCTCCCGCGTTTGCGGGAGGGGAAGGGGGAGGGTGGTGCCGACGCAGCGAATTCCATCTGTACTGGATTGATGGTCGCCAGCCCGCCGTACCCGATGCAATTCTAAAAGAACAAAGCGCCGTACAAGCGCCATCCCCCGCGCACAGACCTCAATCCGTGCCGGTTATCCCGCCTCCAAACATCAAAATCCGCCCAGGCGGCCCCCGCCCCAGCACGAACGGCCGCGCGCAGCGCACCGCCAGCGCCACGCTGAGCGCCCACGCATGCCGCTTTGGCAGCAGCCGTCCATTGCGCCACGGCGCCGGCACCGCGATCCACTCCACATAAGGCTCGGTCTCGAACGAAATCTCCGCCTGCGCCACCAGCACCGGCGCAAGCGTCCCCTCCAGCGCATGCGCCGACCAGGCCGCGCGCCCGCCCCGCAGCCAACCTAGCAGCGCGTACAGCCACGCGCCCAGCATTCCGCCAATAAGGGCGGCAATGCCGTGCGGGGCAGGCGCAAAAACAGGGTCAGCGGTTCGGCGCATCAGCTTTGGGTCACTCCTTTCATCTCGATTGAACATATAGTGAACTAAAAGCCGACGATCAAGCGAAATATCCCATGTATGAGCTTTTTATCTCCATCTTCCCCGTCACTGCGAGGCGAAGCCGAAGCAGTCCAGGGCAACCGCGCGAAAACCAGTGGCGGGCCTCGGAACGCTTCGCCGCCCCGGCCAATGGGTTAGCAGCCGTGCTGCCACCTCATCGCACCGGCTTGAGCGGCGGCGCCGGCAGGTAATCGGGGTCGGTCGGCCTGAGTCGGGCGCAGCGCGCCGCGCCGCGGCCCTCGTCGACGCAGTAGTTGTAAGCACCGTACTTCGACCCTTGCAGGAACTTCGACTCCGGCATGGCGGCCAGCGCCTGGCCTAGACAATCCAGACCCGGCCTGGTCAAATGCCGCGCCACATCCAGCACGGAGGTGGCAATCCCGGAGAACGTCTCGTGCCCGTGGACAAAATCGTCCCGCGCGCCGATTTCGACCACGGCGCGACAGATTTCCGACCAGATACTCCTTACGACGGAGAGCCGCTTGTCGATTTCCCTCGCCTTGTTCGCGGCATACGGAATGTCCGGTGCCCGTCCTTTCCAGATGGTCCCGGGGTTCTTTCGTCGTTGTGGATTATCAATTATCTTAACGATCGCGATCCTGAGCGCGCGGCAGTCGATCGTCGGGCAATTGTCACGCTCAAGGGCATCGTAGACATGATCAAGATTGTTGATCGTAACAATGTCCGGCAGCTCATAGCCCGGCGGCCCGAATGCCGGGCGCGCCTGACCGTGGGCGGCGAGCGGGAGCAGGCACAGCAGGAGTGCCAGGGGCCTAGATAACATGGCCGGCTCCGGGGGCGACGAAGAACTTGCCCAGGCGGTCGGGAATGCCAGGCACCGGGACCTCGCGCATCCCATCGGCCCAGGGCGGGCGGCGGGTGAAGGCGGGAACTTTCTCGCCACCAGGCATTACGACGGTTACTCCGGGGACATACTCATACCGGCGCGGAGCATTCTCCGACAGGTAGTGGCCATTGGCACCCTTTGGCACGGGAATCGGCGGCTTCATGGCGTAGGGCTGGTAGAAATGCGTGGCACCGCCGGTGATGTCGGGCGGTTGCCCATTGATCCGCATGGTCCCCAGATTGTGCATTGCCTTTGTTCGATACGACCCGTGCCGAGACCCATGGAGTCGCCACAGAGACCGCGCCACGTCTCGTAATCCTTCTCCATGTCGATCCATGAAGCGGAGAATATCATGCCCAAACCCGAAGGCCCAAGAACGATCCGACTGCCAACCAATGAGGAAGCTCGCCTCGCGTTTGAGGAGTACACGACAGCCCTCGGGAAGGTGGTTTATGCCTGGAACTACCTTCACGAGAAGCTTGCACTTTTGCTAGTCGCAGTCACTGATATCGATCATCGCGACGTTTTATTAATTAAATGGCACAAATTGCGCGACGACGGAAAGCAGCGTAGAATTTTAACGGACGCAGTCAAAGAAGCCAACTGGACCAACATCCCGACGGCGAAAGAGCATTTACTCTGGCTACTCGACCGCACCAACTCCCTTGCCGAGGACCGTAACGATGCGGTGCATGCGCCTACATCTCTGCTTATCGGCAGCGATCCCGACAAGGACCATGTTATGGGTGCGGCGTTCCTGAGCAGCCATCCGCGCGCCAAGCGCCTTGAGGGGAAGGTACTTCTGGCGGAATTCGCGTGGTGCGAAAGATGCGCCGAAGATCTAAGCGTCTTCGCCAAGCAGCTCGAAGCCGCGATAAGGTCTCCACAGCATTATCCATTGCCTGAACGACCGGTATTGCCATCGCGGCCTGAAGGGGAATCGGGCTGATCCCGCCATCCCGCCGTTGCCATACCACCCTTGACGCCCCCGCCCCGCCAAGGCGCAGTATCGCCCCAAAGACCGGGAGGCCCACCATGCGCATCGCGCGGATAGATGACCTGCACTGTGACGCCGGGTGGCGGCACTTCTCCTTCCTCAAAATCACCACCGATACCGGCATCGTCGGCTGGTCCGAGTACCAGGAGCGCTTCGGCACTTCCGGCCTCACCGGCACCATCCACGGCCTCGGTGACCTCATCCTGGGGTGGGACCCGCGGCCGGTCGAGAAAATCACCGCCTTCCTGCACGGCATCATGCGCCAGGTCGCCGGCGGCGTCGCCCAACAGGCCATCGCCGCGATCGAGAACGCGTTGGTAGATATCAAGGCCAAGGCCCTCGGCATCCCCGTCTACGAACTCCTCGGCGGCCCCATCCGGGACCGCATCCCCCTCTACTGGTCCCATTGCGGCTATGTCCGCGTCCGCTGGCCCGACAAGGTGAAAGCCTGGACCGGCGGTGAGCCCATCCGCAGCCGCGCCGATATCGTCGCCCATGCCCGCGACATCGCCGCCGCCGGCTTCAAGGGCCTGAAAACCAACCCATTCCGCTTCGATGTGGACCCGCCCGTCGTCCACATGCCCGGCTTCAACGGCTCCCCCGGCTGGCCGGAGCTCAACATCAGCAAAGGTATCGTCAACGGCATCGTCGACCAGATGGAGGCCTTCGCCGAGGGCGGCGGGCCGGACATGAACCTCCACCTCGATCTCAACTTCAACTACAAGACCGAGGGCTATATCCGCATCGCCCAGGCACTCGAACCGCTCGACCTGTTCTGGCTGGAAATCGACAGCTACGACCCCGCGGCGCTGGCCACCATCCGCAAATCCTCCAAGACCCGCATCGCCTCCTGCGAATCCCTGTTCCACCGCCGTCAGTATCGCCCCTACTTCGAGCAGCAGGCCGTGGACGTCGCGATCATCGACGTGCCCTGGAACGGCATCCTGGAAGCGATGAAAATCGCCGCCATGGCCGACACCTACGAAATCAACATCGCCCCCCACAACTTCAACGGCCATCTCGGCTCGCTGATGAGCGCCCATCTCTGCGCCGCCGTGCCCAACATGCGGGTGATGGAGATCGACATCGAGGACGTGCCCTGGAAAGATGACGTCGTCACCGTGCCCCCCAAGGTGGAAAACGGCGAACTGCTCATCCCCACCGGCATCGGCTGGGGGGCCGACATCAACGAAGACGTGCTCCGCGCCCACCCCGTCCGGGGCCGCGAAGCCGGCGCACGATAGGAGATCGGCGCTATGCCATTGCTACCCTTGGTGGAACATGACTCTCCAACACCAGACATCGTTTCGAAATACATCGGTTTCCATATCGAGAATGCCGAGTATTCGACGGAAAAGCAGGCCGTAGATATGCTTGTCACAGCATTCCCGCGCAACGATCATCTAGAAAGCGTCTTAATAAAGGTTAATTGCCTTAATTCAATATACCAGACTCAGATAAAAAACATTAACTTGCATCATGTGTCGGCAGAAATCGCGAGATGCAGGAATCTTGACACTCTCATCGCGTCTGGTAGCTCCGAAGCTGTAAATCTAATATCGAAAATGAATAGAAATAGCATCATATACTCGTTTGCAACTAAATATTGCCATGTTCACAATAGATTAATTTACCCTATTTTCGACAAGTGGGCGGCACGAACAATCTCGCATTACCTTGCTCGGCCCCGCGAAAAGACCAGCTTTACCGAGGCACTCCGTTCATATCAGTTCTATATCGCACAGATTTCTGCATTTCGACAACGGTTTCATTTAGAAGAATTCTCCGTTGAGGACTTAGATCGCTACCTATGGCGCCGCGGACAGGAGGTCTGATACCTTCGACGCCTAACGCATATCTTCTTGATCAGAATTTCGGAGTTGACATGTTAAACCTCGGCCGCCTCGGCGTCTGGTACCCCGTCGATCGCCTCGACGCTTCGCAACTCAGCGCCTTCGTCGGCCATGTCGAGGGCAGCGGCTACACCGCCCTCTGGTACCCCGAATCGCGCGGCTATGAGAGCTTCACCATCGCCGGCTTCATGCTGGCCCACTCCAAGAAGCTGATCGTCGGCAGCTCCATCGCCTCGATGTACGCCCGCGACGCCTTCACCGCGCGGCGCGGCATGATTTCGCTCAACAGCCTCTACGGTGACCGCTTCGTCTTCGGCCTCGGCGTCAGCCACAAGCCGATGGTGGAAGGCATCCGCGGGCATGACTACGGCAAGCCCGTCCCCGTCATGCGCGCCTATCTCGATGCGCTCCAAGGCAAGGAGGAGGGCGCTCTCGAATGGCCCGTGGCGCTGGCCGCCCTCGGCCCGCTCATGCTGAAACTCTCGCGCGATCGCACCATGGGCGCGCTGCCCTACAACGTCACCCCCGCCCATACCGCCGAAGCCAAGGCCATTCTCGGCCCCGATAAATGGCTCGCCGTCGAGCAGAAAGTCTGCCTGGAAACCGACCCGGAGCGCGCCCGCGCCCTCGGCCGCGCCGAACTCTCCCGCTACATGACGCTCGACAACTACCGCAACAACTGGCTCCGCACCGGCTTCACCGAAGCCGACCTCGCCAATGGCGGCTCCGACCGCTTCATCGACGGCATGGTCCTTCACGGCGACGCCGCCACCGTCAAAGCCGGCCTGCGCGAACACTTCACCGCCGGCGCCACCCATGTCTGCCTGCAACCCGTCCACGCCCCGGAGGACTGGGCGCATCGTGACGCCATGGTCACCGCCCTGGCCGACACCTGACGCAAGGGAGCACCCCAATGCCCAAGCTGCTGACTGACGCCGAGGTCGCCCTCTACCACCGCGCGGGCTACCACTGCCCGATCGACGTTCTGACCCCGGCCGAGGCCGCCGCCGCGCGGGCGGAGCTTGAGGCGCACGAGGCCCGCACCGGCGGCCCTATCCGCGGAGACCTGCGCCACAAGCCGCATCTCTACCTGCCCTGGCTGAACGACCTCGTGCGCCACCCCCGCATCCTCGATGCGGTGGAGGACGTGCTGGGCCCCAACCTGTTCTGCTGGTCCACCACCTTCTTCATCAAGGAACCCAAGGACGCCGGCTTCGTCTCCTGGCACCAGGACGCGACCTACTGGGGCCTCTCCTCGCCCGACGTCACCACCGTCTGGCTCGCCTTCACCCCGGCGAACCTGGAAAACGGCTGCATGAAGTTCATGCCCGGCACCCACACCACCCAGGCGCCGCATACGGACACCTTCCACAAGGACAATCTCCTGAGCCGCGGCCAGGAAGTCGCCGTCGAGGTCGATGAGAGCAAGGGCGTCTACGGCGTGCTGAAGCCCGGCCAAGCCTCGCTGCACCACGTCCTGCTCGTCCACGGCTCGGCGCCCAACCGCACCGCCGACCGCCGCATCGGCCTCGCCATCCGCTACATCCCCACCTACGTGAAGCAGGCGACCGACGTGCCCGACAGCGCCACCCTGGTGCGCGGCACCGACACGTTCAATTATTTCGAGCACGAACCCCGCCCCATCGGCGACCGGGACCCCGCCGCCATGGAATTCCATGCGGAAGTCGTCCGCCGTCAGGCGCAAATCCTCTACCGCGGTACCGGCAAGCAGGAATTCCGCGCCTAGGAGAAGCCCCATGCCGTTGTCGTCGTATCGCGTGATCGAGGTCGGTGACCTCCAGGCCGCCGCCTATGCCGCCCGGCTGCTGGCCGATTTCGGCGCCGAAGTGATCAAGCTGGAGCCCCCCGAGGGCGACCCGGCCCGCGCCGCCTCCCCGCTGATCGACACGCCGGAGGGCAAGATCGGCGCACCCTTCGCCTTCCTCAACGCCGGCAAACGCAGCCATGTCGGCACGCTCGATGCGGCGCTGCTGGCGGGCGCGGACGTGCTGATCACGTCGGACCCGGCGATTGACGGCGCGGCGCTGCTGGCGGCGCATCCCGGGCTGATCGTGGCCGATATTTCCTGGTTCGGCCGCACCGGCCCGTACGCGGAATTCGCGGGATCGGATGTCATTTGCCGGGCGCTGTCGGGTCTGGTGCATCTGGTCGGCCCGGTCGAGGGCCCGCTGGTGGCGCCCGATTTCCAGGCGCTGACCATGGGCGGGCTCGCCGGCGCGATCGCCATCCTCGGCCACCTCTTCGCCCGCCGCCGCGGCGATGCCGGGCATGCGCTGGAGGTCAGCATCCACGAGGCGTGCATCGCCTATGCCGAACTGAACACCGCCGACGCCTATGTCCGCGGCGCCGGACAGCATCGGGAGGGCATCAACCGCTTCTGGCCGACCTATCCGGTCGGCATCTACCCCGCGCGGGACGGCTGGCTCGGCGTGAGCATCGTCACCCCCGCGCAGTGGCAGGGCTTCTGCGCCATGCTGGGGCTGGATGATCTGGCCAAGCATCCCGGCCTGGTCACCGGCCTGGAACGCCAGCCCCACGCCGCCGAGTTGGAAGCCCGCTTCCTGCCGATCATCGCGACCCAGGACGTCGCGCACTGGTTCGCCGAATCACTCCGCCGCCGCCTGCCGATCGTCCCGGTGCCGGACATGGCGGACAACCTCGCCAACCCCGAGTTGCGTGAACGCGGCGCCATCATCCCCATCGAAGCCGGCGGCCGCGAACTGGCCGGACTCGGCTCCACTCTACGCCTCACCCGCACCCGCCCCGCCGCCTCGGCGGTGGTGCCGCGACTGGCAACGGCGCCAATCCCGCCCCGCGCACCTGTTTCGCCCGGCAAATCCGACGGCAAACTCCCGCTCGCCGGCCTTCGCATCGTCGATCTCTCCATGGGCTGGGCCGGCCCGCTCGCCTCGCGCTTCATGGCCGACATGGGCGCCGACATCGTCAAGATCGAGGCCTGCCAATATCCGGACTGGTGGCGCGGCGTCGATTTCCGCCCCAACGTGCTGGCCGAGCGGCTCTATGAGAAAGCCGGCCGCTTCAACGCCCTCAACCGCAACAAGCGCGGCATCACGCTCGATCTCACCAAGCCCGAGGGCGTCGCCGCCGCCAAGGCCCTGGTCGCCGGCGCCGACGCGGTGATCGAGAACTACGCCGCCGGCGTGCTGCAAAAACTCGGCCTCGACTATGCCGCCCTCAGCGCGGTCAATCCCAACATGGTCATGCTCTCGATGTGCGCCTATGGCGCCTCCAGCCAATGGAGCGACTGCCGCGCCTATGGCTCCACCCTCGAGCACGGCTCCGGCCTGCCCCATCTCGCGGGCCGGCCGGGCGATCCGCCGGTCATGGGCCACATCGCCTATGGCGATGCCACCGGCGGCCTCAACGGCGCCGCCGCCCTGCTGGTCGCGCTGCTCCACCGCAACGCCACCGGCGAGGGCCAGCACATCGATCTCTCACAGATCGAATGCATGCTGCCGATGGCCGGCCCCGCGTTGCTGGCGCAATCCGCAGGGATAGCCCATATCCGAACCGGCAACCGCCATCCGGACATGGCGCCCCACGGCACCTTCCAATGCACGGGCAAGGATTCCTGGCTGTCGATCGCCATCCTCGATGACGCGATGTGGCAGCGCTGCGCCCGCGTCATCGGCCGGCCCGATCTGGCGGCGCACGCCACCCTGGCCGAGCGGCAAGCCAACGAGGACGACATCGAGGCCGCCCTCACCCTCTGGACCTACGATCGCCCGGCGGCGGAGGCGATGCACGACCTGCAACGCCACGGCATCGCCGCGGGCATGGCCGTCGAACCCTACGCCCTCTTCCAGGACCCGCACCTCGCCGCCCGCGGCTTCTGGCAATATCTCGACCGCCCCTTCACCGGCCCCTTCCCGCAATCCGCCCTGCCATTCCGCGAGGGACGGGTGGCGGCCCCCATCCGCTTCCCCGCCCCCACCCTCGGCCAGCACACCGGCGAAATCCTTAGAGACCTGCTCGGCTATGACGACGCACGCCTCGCCGACCTGGCCGCGCGCGACATCACGGGCACCGAGGTGAAGCCGGCCGGTCGGCTGGCGCAATAGGCGGGCATGGCTATAGTGGGGCTCGTTTTCGCAGGGGCCCCACCGCCATGACGACCGAGGAAATGCTGGCCCGGCTGGTGGAATTCGATACCACCAGCCGCAACTCCAACCTGGAGCTGATCAGCTTCGTCCGCGCCTGGCTCGATCGCCACGGCGTCGCCTACCGCGAAAGCCGCGACCCGACCGGGCACAAGGCCAATATCCACGCCATGATCGGCCCACAACGCCCCGGCGGTATCGCTCTGTCCGGCCATGTCGACGTGGTGCCGGTGGATGGCCAGGCCTGGAGCAGCGATCCGTTCACGCTCCGCGCCGATGGCGGCCTGCTCTATGGCCGCGGCTCGGCGGACATGAAAGGCTTCGTCGCCAGCTGCCTCGCCGCCGTGCCGGCGCTCGTGAAGCGCGACCTCAAGCGCCCCGTCCACCTCTTCATCACCTATGACGAGGAGACCGACATGGGCGGCGCGCGGCGCCTGATCGATGACCTCACCGAGAGCGGCCTGCGCCCGGAAATGTGCATCGTCGGTGAGCCCAGCCTGATGGAGCCGATCCTCGCCCATAAAGGCCGCCTCGCTTTGCGCGTCACCGTGCGCGGGCTGGCCGGGCATTCGAGCCAGCCGGGCAAGGGGGTGAACGCCATCCAGGCAGCTGCCGAGGCGATCGCCTACGTCGCCGCCGAGCAGCGCCGCTTCGCCGTCGACGGCCCTTTCGTCGAAGGGTTCGACCCGCCCTACACCACCCCGCATGTCGGCACCTTCGCCGGCGGCAGTATCCTCAACATCATCCCGGAGCATGCGAGCTTCGTGATGGAGTGGCGCACCGTGCCGGGCGTCGATCCCTTCGCGGAGGTCGCACGGCTCAAGGCCCATGTCGCCGCCCATATAGAGCCGGCAATGCATGCGGTGGACCCCGCGAGCGGCTTCGTGTTCGACGTGATCGACGACATCCCCGGCATGTCGCTGGACGGGGACCACGCGCTGGCCGGCCTCACCAAGCATCTCGCCGGCTCCAACAGCGCGGGCAAGGTGAGCTACGGCACCGAGGGCGGTCTCTACCAGGGCTTCGGCATCCCCACCATCGTCTGCGGCCCCGGCGACATCGCCCAGGCGCACAAGGCCGACGAGTTCATCGCCGCCTCCCAGCTCGCCGCCTGCGACGCCTTCATCCGCCGCCTGGCCGACCACCTCGGAACATGAGCGCGGGCGACCCGCCCTCCACGGCGCCACGCGCCGCGCACGGCGCCTTGCCGCATTTCGCCGTGGATATCGCCCCGCCCGACCTCGCACCCTGGCGCGCGGGCAACACGGGCGTGCCCGGCTTCACCAGTGTCGCGGCCCCGGCGCCCGGCCCGCATGTCGTGCTGCTCGCCCTCACCCATGGCAATGAACTCGCCGGCGCCATCGTGCTCGACGCCCTGCTGCGCGGCGGCATCACGCCCGCGCGCGGGCGGCTGACCATCGGCTTCGCCAACCTCGCCGCCTTCGACCGGTTCGACCCCGCGCAGCCCACCATGAGCCGCTTCGTCGACGAGGATTTCAACCGGATCTGGGACCCCGCCGTGCTCGACGGCCCGCGCCGCTCGGTGGAGCTCTACCGTGCGCGGCAGATCCGCCCGATCGTGGAGAGCGCCGATATCGTGCTCGATCTCCACTCCATGCTCTGGGGCTCCGAACCGCTGATCCTCTCCGGCGCCGCGCCGCGCGGGCGCACGCTGGCCGAGGCGGTGGGCGTGCCCGGCCTGGTGATCGCCGATGCCGGGCATCTCAACGGGCGACGCATCATCGACCACCCCCGTTTCACCGAAGCGGGCAGGCTGCCGGCGGCGGTGCTGGTGGAAGCCGGGCAGCACTGGTCGGCCGATACGGTGGCGACCACACGGCGCAGTGTGGCGCGGCTGCTGCACCACGCCGGCATGGCGACGGAAGCCCCGCCCGCCGCCAGCCCGCTCCGCTACGCCGAGGTGACCGCGACCATCACCGCGGCCACGGCGGGCTTCGCCTTCGTGCGGGAATTTCGCGGCGGCGAGGTGATCCCCCGCCGCAACACCATCATCGCGCTCGATGGCGAGGCGGAAATCCGCACGCCCTATGACAATTGCATGCTGGTGATGCCGAGCCTGCGGCCCGGGCGCGGCCATACCGCGGTGCGGCTGGCGAAGCTGGGCGCCTAAAACAAGAAACGCGCGGGGTGCCCCGCGCGTTTCTTCATCTCAATCCGACAGGAGAGTCGTTCAGTAGCGGATCGGCGCCTGCTTGTGGATGGCCGCAACCATCGTGGTCTTCACAGCCTTGGAGGCCTGGATCATGCCCATGGTCAACACGGCGGCGAACACTGCGAAGAGCAGTGAGGTCGAAGCGCGGCGGTTGCTGACGAGGGTCTTCATGATTGCCATCCTTTCCGATCGGGTCTGTCCCTCTGTCGTCTCCCGCTGCCAGCGGCGGCCCCCGGTTGGCAACTTCGATCGACTGCTGAACAAAACCTAACGCAATAAAACAAATCCCAGCCGGACGGTCAATCAGAATCCACACCAGAAAACGTCAATTCGCTACATTTTTGCACGATATTGACACTTCAGGCATCGCATTTCGGCTCATTGTAAGATTTTTTATACATTCCCTAACATTTCCTGACAATATTCGCCGTACAGCAAAAAGCCCGCCCCTGGATGGGGCGGGCTTCGGCCGAATTGTCAGGCAATTGTAGACGGCGGCGATCAGGCTACCAGCGGAGCACGCTCCATGGTCGCCCGGGCCCAGGCCTCGGCGGCGTTTTCGTCGAACAGCTCGGTCAGCTTGCTCATCATGGTGCCGCCCAGTTCCTCGGCGTCCACGATCGTCACCGCGCGGCGGTAGTAGCGCGTCACGTCATGGCCGATGCCGATGGCGATCAGCTCAACCAGGTTGCGGTTCTCGATTTCGCGAATGGTGTCGCGCAGATGCCGTTCCAGGTAGTTGCCGGGATTGACCGACAGCGTGCTGTCGTCCACCGGCGCGCCGTCGCTGATCACCATGAGGATGCGGCGATGCTCCGGGCGGGCCAGCAGGCGCTTATAGGCCCATTGCAGCGCCTCGCCGTCGATATTCTCCTTCAGCAGCCCCTCGCGCAGCATCAGCCCGATATTCTTGCGGGCGCGGCGCCACGGCGCATCGGCCGCCTTGTAGATGATGTGGCGCAGATCGTTAAGGCGGCCGGGGTTGCGCGGCTTGCCATCGGCCACCCAGCGCTCGCGGCTCTGCCCGCCCTTCCAGGCCCGCGTGGTGAAGCCAAGCACCTCGACCTTCACCGCGCAGCGCTCGAGCGTGCGCGAGAGGATATCGCCGCACATCGCCGCCACCGTGATCGGCCGCCCGCGCATCGAGCCGGAATTGTCGATCAGCAGCGTCACCACGGTGTCGCGGAAATCGGTGTCGCGCTCACGCTTGTAGGACAGCGCCAGCATCGGGTTGATGATGACGCGCGCCAGACGGGCGGCATCAAGGATGCCCTCCTCGAGGTCGAAGTCCCAGGCCCGGGTCTGCTGCGCCAGCAGGCGGCGCTGCAGCCGGTTGGCGAGCTTGGAGACCACGCCCTGGAGATGCTGAAGCTGCTGGTCGAGCTGCTGGCGCAGACGCGAGAGCTCCTCGGCGTCGCACAGGTCCTCGGCCGCCACTTCCTCGTCGAAGCTGCGGGTATAGGCCTTGTAGGTGGCGTCGCTGTCGGGGATCGGCTTGTCACGCCGCGGCTGCGGGCCGCCCGGCTTGTCGTCGCCTTCGGCCGCGGCGGCCTCCTCCTCGGCCTCGTCGCCGGACTGGTCGTCGGAGGCCTCGCCTTCCATTTCCTCGGGCTGGGCACCGAGCATGGATTCGCTTTCGCTCTCCGACTGCCCTTCGCCCTCCTGCGAATTATCCTGCTGGCCGGACTGCTCGCCGTCGTCGCCCTCTTCGCTCTGATCGGGCTCGGCGTCCACCTCGGCCTCGGCCAACTCCATCACCGCGAGCAGCTTGCGCGCCGCGCGGGTGAAGGCGGTCTGGTCCTCACGGACGGTGGCCAATTCCTCGATCGCCGAGGCGGCATCCTCGCCCAGCGTATCGCGCCACAGCTGCAGCACCTTCTGCGCCGCCGCCGGGGCCGGCCGGCCCGACATGCGCTCGCGCGCCAGCAAGGACAAAGCGGCCTGGATCGGCAGCTGGTCCTTGCGGGTCATGCGATCATAACCCTCGGCCTCGCATTCCTCAGCGAGACGGGCATCGAGATTGGACGCCACGCCGTCCATGAACTTGGAGCCGACCACCTCGACGCGCGCCTGCTCCAGGGCGTCATAGACGTCCTTCGCCTCCCGGCGGGCGGGCATACGGGCGTTGTGGATCAGGTCGTCATGGTGGCGGATGCGCAGCGCGAGACTATCCGCCGCACCGCGCAGCCGCGCCATTTCCTGCGGCGGCAAGGCGCGGGTGGGGAGCGGCAGGCGCGCCCGCTTTCCCGCGAGGCCCGAAGGGCCGGGCTGGAAAGCGACCTGCACCTCATCCGTCTGCGCGATCGCGCGCAGCACGCCGGCGGTGGCGCGCTTGAACTCTTCCGAGCGCGTGTTGTCCTTGCTGCCGCTTCCGCTCATCGCCGGCCCCTTTCGCTTACTTGCGGCCCGGCATCAGCCCGGTCGAGACCTCGGAGCCGAAGCAGCGCTGGAAGTATTCCGCCACCGTGCTGCGCTCAGCCTCGTCGCACTTGTTGAGGAAGGTCATGCGGAAGGCGAAGCCCACGTCCTTGAAGATGCGGGTGTTCTCGGCCCAGGTGATCACCGTGCGCGGCGACATCACGGTCGAGATATCGCCGTTGATGAAGCCGGCGCGGGTCAGGTCGGCCAGGGCCACCATGCTCTCCACGCGCTTCTTCTCCGCCTTGTCCGACGGGTCGATCCCCATCTTGGCCATGACGATCTCGGTCTCCTGGCCATGCGGCAGGTAGTTCAGGGTGCAGACGATGTTCCAGCGGTCCATCTGGCCCTGGTTGATCTGCTGCGTGCCATGATAGAGGCCGGTCGTATCGCCGAGGCCGACCGTGTTGGCGGTCGAGAACAGGCGGAAGGACGGGTGCGGGCGGATCACCTTGTTCTGGTCGAGAAGGGTCAGCTTCCCTTCCACTTCCAGCACGCGCTGAATGACGAACATCACATCAGGGCGGCCGGCGTCATATTCGTCGAACACCAAAGCGCAGGCATGCTGCAGCGCCCAGGGCAGGATGCCCTCGCGGAATTCGGTGATCTGCTTGCCGTCCTTGATGACAATCGCATCCTTGCCGATCAGGTCGATTCGGCTGATGTGGCTGTCGAGGTTGACGCGGATGCAGGGCCAGTTCAGCCGCGCCGCCACCTGTTCGATATGCGTCGACTTGCCGGTGCCGTGATAGCCCTGGACCATGACGCGGCGATTATGCGCGAAACCCGCGAGAATCGCCGTCGTCGTCTCCTTATCGAAGCGATAGGAGGGGTCGATGTCCGGCACATGCTCGGTGCGGACCGAGAAGGCGGGGACCTTGAGATCGATATCAACGCCGAAGGTCTCGCGCGCATCGACGGTGATGTCGGGCATGGAGATGGTGGAGGTCGGCACGAGAGTTGCGTCGGTGGAGGTGCTCATAGGCCAGCGATCCTGTAGTTTTCCTGGGGGAGCTTACGCCCGCGTTTCGGGGATGGGTAGGCCGCGGATGTCATCGTGGTGCAATTCAGCCCGCCGCTGCCATCTTGGGTTGGGTGGAAAGGCGGCCACGAATGGTCGCGTAGGCAAGATTGATCGTCTTCAGCCGCTCTTCGGCCGCGCGATCGCCGCCATTGGCATCCGGGTGGTGCCGCTTGGCGAGCTCCTTGTAGCGGTTGCGCAGCGCCTCGAGCGTCAGCGGCCAGTCGAGTCCGAGGGTCGCCAGCGGCTCGCGCAGCTCGCTCGGCGCCTCGTTCTCCGGCCGGCGCGGCGGCGCGCCACGGCCAGTGGCGAGCACATGCAGCGGGTCGCGCAGGATCGCCTCCTCGACGGAAGCCGTGCCGCCATTGCGGCCGAGCGGCCAGGTCGGCCGCTGCCAGGAGGTATCGGCGCGCAGCTGCGCCTCGATCTGCCCGGGCGACATGCCTTTGTAGAAATCCCACGACGCGTTGTATTCGCGCACATGCGGGAGGCACATCCATATATAGTCATTGAGTGCCGTGCGTGATCGCGGCGCGCGGTACTCGCCCGCCACCTCGCATCCGGGGCTTTCACAGGTACGCCCAGGCGCCGCCGGATCGGGCGCATAGGCCCGGGTTCGCGCAAAGCGTCGGGTCATCGTGCTGCTTATGTGCGGCCTTCCGTGGCTTTTGGAAAGGGGGCATTTGCGCCAAGCCGTGGCAGCCCCCATCTTGCCGGCATGACAAACCGTGCCACCCGCATCGAAGCCGCCCTGCGCGCCGCCTTCACCCCCCAGTTGCTGACCGTCACCGACGACAGCGCCCTCCATGCCGGCCACGCCGGCGCCGCGCCCGGCGGAGAAACGCACTACACCGTGACGATCGTGAGCGCGGCGTTCGCCGGCATCTCGCGCGTCGAACGCTCGCGCGCCGTGCATGTCGCGCTGGCCGATGAATTCGCGTCTGGGCTCCATGCGTTGGCGTTGAACTTGCGGGTGCCGGAGTAGCGAAGGAAGCGCTTCTTTTTGAAAAAAGAAGCAAAAACTTTTTATCCGATTGCTGCGCGCTTTCCCGGGAGAGCTCGGAACCCAACGGATAGAAGTTTTTTGGTTCTTTTTTTCAAAAAAGAACTACTTCCTTCCTAAGACCTCAACCCCGGCGCCTCCTGCCCAGTCCGCGCTACATACTCCGTATATCCGCCGCCATACTGGTGCACCCCCTCCGGCGTCAGCTCCAGCACCCGATTGGACAGGGCGGCGAGGAAGTGGCGGTCATGCGAGACGAACAGCATGGTGCCCTCGTACTGCGCCAGCGCCGCAATCAGCATTTCCTTGGTGGCGATGTCCAGATGGTTGGTCGGCTCGTCCAGCACCAGGAAATTCGGCGGATCGAACAGCATCCGCGCCATCACCAGCCGCGCCTTCTCGCCGCCCGACAGCACACGGCACTTCTTCTCCACCTCATCGCCTGAGAAACCGAAGCAGCCGGCCAGCGTGCGCAGCGCGCCCTGATTGGCGCGGGGATGCGCGTCCTCCAGCGTCTCGAACACGGTGCGGTCTCCGTCCAGCAGCTCCATCGCGTGCTGCGCGAAATAGCCGAGCTTCACGCTGCCGCCGAGCGCCACGCTGCCGTCATCCGGATCGGTGGTGCCGGTGACCAGGCGCAGCAGGGTGGATTTCCCGGCGCCGTTGGTGCCCAGCACGCAGCAGCGCTCCTTGCGGCGGATCAGCACGTCGAGCCCCTCATAGATCACCCGGTTGCCGTAGCGCTTATGCACGCCCTTGAGGTTCACCACGTCCTCGCCCGAGCGCGGCGCCGGCGGGAATTCGAACGACACGCTTTGCCGGCGCTTCGGCGGCTCCACGCGGTCGATCTTCTCCAGCTTCTTCACCCGGCTCTGCACCTGGCTCGCATGGGAGGCGCGCGCCTTGAAGCGCTCGATGAACTTGATCTCCTTGGCCAGCATCGCCTGCTGCCGGTCGAACTGCGCCTGCATCTGGCGCTCCATCAGCACGCGCTGCTGCTCGTAGAACTCATAATCGCCGGAATAGGCGGTCAGCGTGCCGCCATCGATCTCGATCACCTTGTTGATCACGCGGTTCATGAATTCGCGGTCGTGCGAGGTCAGCATCAGCGCGCCCTCGAAGCCCGCCAGAAACTGCTCCAGCCAAATCAGGCTCTCGAGATCGAGATGGTTCGAGGGCTCGTCGAGCAGCATCACGTCCGGGCGCATCAGCAGGATACGGCCGAGCGCCACGCGCATTTTCCACCCGCCCGACAGCGCGCCGACATCGCCGTCCATCATTTCCTGGCTGAAGCCGAGCCCGGCCAGCACTTCGCGCGCCCGGCTCTCCAGCGCATAGCCGCCGAGCGACTCGAAACGCGCCTGCACCTCGCCGAAACGCTCGATCAGCGCGTCGAAATCCTCGGTCTCCGGGTCGGCCATCGCCGCCTCCAGCGCGTGCAGCTCGGCCGCCACCGTGCTGACATCGCCGGCGCCATCCATCACCTCGGCCGCCGCGCTGCGGCCCGCCATCTCGCCGACATCCTGGCTGAAGAAGCCGATCGTCACCCCGCGATCGATCAGCACCTGCCCGTCATCCGGCGGCTCCTGCCCCGTGATCATGCGGAACAGGGTGGACTTGCCCGCCCCATTCGGCCCCACCAGGCCGATCTTCTCGCCGCGCAGCAGGGATGCCGAGGCCTCGATATAGAGAAGCTGGTGGCCGTTCTGCTTGCTGATGTTATCGAGGCGGATCATGGAGAGGGGAGCCTGGCGCGGTTGCGGCGCGCTTATGGCACGCGCCCCGCCCGCTTCCTACCGCGCCCGGCGTATGCGAGGGTTCCCGCAACAACACACGGGAGGCCCACCATGCGCGACCCCAACGCCCTCATCAGCACCGACGCCCTCGCCGGCATCCTCGGCGACCCGGCGCTGCGGCTGTTTGACTGCACCACCACCACCGTGCCGCCGCCCGATGGCAGCGACGTGCCTTATATCGCCATCCCCGGGCTCGATGGCTTTCATACCGCGCACATCCCCGGCGCCGACTTCCTGGATATTCAGAACGAGTTCTCCGACACCACCACCAAGCTGCGCTTCATGATGGGGCCGATCGCGCAGATGGAAGCCGCCTTCGGCCGCCACGGCATCGGGCCGGGGAGCCGCATCGTGCTCTACAGCCGCGGCAGCATGATGATGTCTACCCGCTTCTGGTGGATGCTCCGCGCCCTCGGGCATCACGCTGCCGTGCTCGATGGCGGGTTCGATAAATGGCAGGCCGAGGGCCGCGCCACCGAATCCGGCCCCGCTCGCGGCTACCCCGCCGCCACCTTCACCGCCAAACCCCGCCCCGGCCTGTTCGTCGACCGCAGCACCGTGCTCGCCGCAATGCACCAGCCCGGCACCGTCATCGTCAACGCGCTCAACGACGAACTCCACACCGGCTCCGCCCCCAGCCGCTACGGCCGCCCCGGCCGCATCCCCGGCAGCGTGCAGGTCTCCGCCGCCACCCTGGTCAACCCCGCCGACAAAACCTTCACCAGCTCGGACGACGCCGCCGCAAAATTCGCCGCCAAGGGGGTCACCAAGGACAAGCAGGTCATCTGCTACTGCGGCGGCGGCATCTCGGCGACCATCGACCTCTTCCACCTCCACCAACTCGGCTACGACAACATCACTCTCTACGACGCCTCCATGGGCGAATGGGCCCGCGACCCGAGCCTCCCGATCGAGACCGGCTGAGGCCGCCGCCTACCAGGTATCGATAAAATTCCGCTTCTTCCCCTGCCGCACCGGCGGCGGGGGCACGGAGTCGAGGCCGCGGCGCAGCCAGGCGCGGGTCTCCGCGGGGTCGATCACGTCATCGATCTCCAGCACCCCGGCCATCGAGATCGCCTTGCCCCGCCGATACATCTCATCGACCTTGCGGCGGAACTCGGCCTCGCGCTCGGCGGGATCGGCGATGGCGTCCAATTCCCGGCGATAGGCGAGCCGCACCGCCCCCTCGAACCCCATACCGCCGAATTCACCGGTTGGCCAGGCAACGGTGAAGACCGAGGCGTGGAAATTGCCGCCGACCATGGCGAGCGCGCCGAGGCCGTAGCCCTTGCGCAGCGCGATCGCGAAAATCGGCACGTCGAGATTGGCGCCGCCGACGAACATGCGGCACACCCGCCGCACCTGTGCCGCCTTCTCCGCCTCGGGCCCGACCATGAAGCCCGGCGTGTCGACCAGCGACAGCACCGGCAGATCATGCGCGTCGCACAGTTGCAGGAAGCGCGCCGCCTTGTCCGCCGCATCGGCATCAATCGCCCCGCCGAGATGCAGCGGGTTGTTGGCGATCAGCCCCATCGGCCGCCCCTCGATGCGGATGAGGGCGGTAATCATCCCAAGCCCGAAACTCGGCCGCAACTCCAGCACACTGTCAGTGTCGGCGAGCGCCTCGATCACCGGCCGCACGTCATAAGCGCGCAGCCGGTTCTCCGGGATCAGCCGGCGCAGGCTGCGCTGGTCGGCGCAGGCCCAGTCCGCCATCGGCCCCTGGAAATACGAGAGATATTGCTTGGCCGCCGCAACCGCCGCCGCCTCGTCACGCACCAGCACGTCGATCACCCCGTTCGGCGCCATCACGCCGACCGGGCCGACCTCCTCGGCGGTGTAGATGCCAAGCCCGCCGCCCTCGATCATCGCCGGGCCGCCCATGCCGAGCGTGGTCGCCTCGGTGGCGATGATCACGTCGCAACAGCCGAGTAGCGCGGCATTCCCGGCGAAGCAGCGGCCATGCACCACGCCCACCAGCGGGATCAGGCCTGAGAGCTTGGCAAACAGGTTGAAGGTGGTGGTGTCGAGCGAGGCCACCGCCATGTGTTCGTTATCGGTATCGCCCGGCCGCCCGCCGCCCCCCTCGGCGAACAGCACGAGCGGGCGGCGCAAGGTGGCGGCCAGCTCGTAAATCCGATCCTGTTTCTTGTGGTTCATGATGCCCTGAGTGCCGGCCAGGACGGTGTAGTCGTAGGAGACAATCATCGCGCTGGCCCGCTGCGGGCCGAACGCCGCCGCATTGATGGTCCCGAGCCCGGCGACCAGCCCGTCGGCCGGGGTGGCGCGGCGCAGTTCCTCCTCGCCGCGCCGCGTGCGCTGGGCGGCGATGGTGAGCGCCCCGTATTCATGGAAGCTGCCGGGGTCAGCAAGGTCGGCGATATTCTCCCGCGCGGTACGGCCGCCCTGGCGATGCCGCTTGGCCACCGCATCAGGGCGGGCGGCATCCGCGGTGAGCGCCTTGCGGGCAAGCGCCTCGGCGAGGTCCGGCCGGATCGCGTCGGGATCGATCGCCTCCGCCGCACTCTCCTCGGCGATGCCAAGATCGCGCTCCTCGATGAACAGGAGGGGCTGGCCGGGAAAGGCAACCTCCCCCTTGGTCACCGCACAGGCCCGCACGATGCCGCTCACCGGCGCGGCGACGACATGCTCCATCTTCATCGCCTCCAGCACGGCAACCGCCTGGCCAGCCCGGACGGGATCGCCGAGGCTGACGTCGAGGCTCACCACGAGCCCCTGCATCGGCGCCTTAACCGCAATGGTACCGGCCGGCCCGGTGGTTTCATCCCGCGCCTTCTCCGCCGCACCATGCGCGGCGCCGGCGAAAAAGCTGGCGGGAGACAGATCAGCCGCCGCCGCGATCAGCACCGGTGCGGCGCGGTCGATGAACCGCGTAGTGACGCGGTTGGCGGCCACATCGGCGTCCCGCAGCAGGGCAGCGAGGAACGGCAGGTTGGTCTCAACACCCTCGACACGGAATGCGGCGACGGCACGACGGGCGCGAGCGATCAGACTGGCGTGATCGGGCGCCGTGACGATCAGCTTCGCCAGCAGGGAGTCGTACCGCGGATTGGTCCGCAACCCCGCATAACCCGCACCATCGACCCGAATTCCGGGACCCGAGGGTGGCTCATACGCCGAGAGCGTGCCTCCAGCGGGATGGGCGCTCCCGTCAGGCTGCATGGTCTCGGTGTTGATGCGCAGCTGAATGGCGTGGGAGGCCGGCAGGATCGGGACGGCCAACCCCAGCTCGGCAAGCGTCGCGCCGGCGGCGATGCGCAGCTGGGTCTGCACCAGATCAACCCCCGTCGTCGCCTCGGTGACGGTGTGCTCCACTTGCAGGCGCGGATTGGCCTCGATGAACAGGAAGCGGCCGGTTGCGATATCGAGCAGGAATTCGAAGGTCGCGAGGCCTCGGTAACGTGCCTGGGCGGCCATGCGCAGCGCGGCGGCGGCCATCGCGTCACGGGTCGCGGCCGGGAGACCAGGGCTCGGCGCCAGTTCGACGATCTTCTGATGCCGGCGCTGCAAGGTGCAGTCACGCTCGCCAAGATGGGTCACGGCGCCGGTGCCGTCGCCAACCACCTGGATCTCGATGTGCCGCGCGGCGGCGATCAGCTCCTCAACATAGAGCGCGGCGGCGCCGAACGCCGCCTGCGCCTCGGACGCGCAGCGAATCCAGGCCTCGGCCAGCGCCGCGGCACTCCCCGCCGCCCGCATGCCGCGCCCGCCCCCGCCGGAGACCGCCTTCACCATCACGGCACCGCCCGCACCGAGCGCGGCCAGGAACGCCTGGGCGTCCTCAACATTGGTGCCCGGCCCGGTGCCGCGAGGCACCGCCACGTCGCAGGCGGCGGCGAGCGTGCGAGCAGCAGTCTTGTCGCCGAACAAGTCGAGCGCACCCGCCTCCGGCCCAATGAAAATGAACCCGGCCACGGCGCAGGCGCGCGCAAAATCGGCGTTCTCGGAGAGGAACCCATAACCGGGATGCACGGCATCGCAGCCCGCTTCCTGCGCGGCGGCGATGATGGCGGCGATGTCGAGATAGGCCGCCGCCCCCGCGCCAGGGATCATCCGCGCCTCATCGGCCCGGCGCGTGTGCAGCGAGCCAGCATCATCGTCGGGATACACCGCGACGGCGGCGATGCCGAGGTCGGCACAGGCCTGGGCGACACGGATAGCGATCTCGCCGCGGTTGGCGATCAGAACGCGGGAGAGCATGGCAGGCGATCCTTCAGACGCAAGTTCGGCGGAGCGCACCGCGCTCCGCCGGGGCAGCCGATATTAGTTGATGGGAACCCATGCCTTCTTCGACCAGTCCAGTATCGTATAGCGCAGCTTGAGATCGGAGATCCGGCTGTCCGGCGTGAAGGAGATCGGCGAGGTGAGGCCGGCCATATCGAGATTGCTGGTGGTCTCGAGCTTGGCCACCACGCAGGCCCGCGTCACCTCGCGCCCGCAGCGGCCAATGGCATCAAACAGCAGCCGGGCGCCGACATAGCCGGTGAGGCTGTAGCGGTTGAGCTTCGTCAACTCCTCCGGCGTCAGATAGGCCCGCGCCTTCTCGAACAGCGCCTTGCCCGGCCCCTCATCGAAATCTCCCACATAGTCAGCCGCGATGATACCGTTGCCCGCCTCGCCCATCAGGTCGATCGTCTGCGGCAGCCGGCCGGACCACAGCATGGCGATCTCCGCCTCAAGCCCGACCCGGCGGGCCTCCTTCGCGATGGTGACGTTCTCGGCGATGATGCCGCCCGAGACGATCACGGTGGCGCCAAGCTGTTTGGCCTTCAGCACCTCGGCGGCGAAATCCTTCTGGCCGCGCTTGTAGCGCAGCACGCCAACAGTGGTGAGCTTGAGATCGCCGATCGCCTTCTCGTAGCCGGACTGCACGTCGTCGCCGTAGTCGTCGTCCTGCACGATGGCGAGGAACTTGGCGCCGGGCTTGCGGGCGGCGAGGAACTTCACGAAGTCCGTCGTGCCAGGCCCATAGGCGCGGCCGACCACGAACAGGGTCTTGTGCATCGGGCTGAACATCACGGTATTCGGCGCCGCGGTTTGCAGCGCCGGCACCCCCTGCTCCTCCATCATCGGCAGGGCCGCGAGGGTGGAGGCGGTGCCCGACGAGGCGGTGATGGCCAGCACCTTGTCGACATCGAGCAACTTGCGCACCGAGGTCACGGTACGGGCCGGCACGTAGCCGTCATCCTCGAACACCCGCACCACTTTGCGGCCATTGATGCCGCCGGCGGCGTTGATCTCGGCGGTGGCGATCTTCTCGCCAAGGTCATGCGCGATGCCGACCAGGGCGCCCGGGCCGGTGAGAGCGGTGGAACCGCCGATCTTGATCTCGGTATCAGTAACGCCCTGGGCGTGCGCGCCGGTGGCAAGGGCGACGGCAAGGACGGCGGGGAGAAATCTACGCATGGCGTTTCCTTTGTTGGTTGGGTTCAGCCGGTGCGCGGCCAGCGCCTGAGCCAGGCGCGGCCGCGTGTCCAGAAGTCGATCAGACCACCGGGCGCGAAGCGGAGGAAGAGGATGATGACGAGCCCGTACATCACACCGCGGATTTCCTGCCCGCCGGCCATCTCCGCCAGCGGCCCGCCGATGGCATTGACGGCGAGCCGCGCCATCTCCGGCAGCAGCACCATGAACACCGTGCCGGCGATGACGCCCGCAACAGAGCCGATACCGCCGACAATGAGGATGGAAACCGCCTCGATGGAGAGCAACAGCTCGAAATTCTCCACGTTGAGATAGCGCTGATGCAGTGCGAACAGCGCGCCGGCGAAACCGGTGATCGCCGAGGAAAGGGCGAAGGCCAGCAGCTTGGCGCGGATGACATTCACCCCCAGCACCCCCGCCGCCGTCTCGGCATCGCGCACCGCAAAAAATGCGCGGCCGAGATAGGAGCGGCGGATATTCCCAGCCAGCCACACCGCCAGCACCAGCCCCGCCGCACACAGCCAGAAAATCGCGGCGTCACTCCTGAGCGGCACCCCCAACACGCTCGGCCGCGCCACCGAGAGCCCTCGCGACCCACCGGTCAGCGGCTTGGCCAGCAGGATAACGTGGCTGATGATGGCGGAGAAGGCCAGCGTGGTGATGGCGAGATAAAGCCCGCGCAACCGCAGCGACGGCGCGCCCACCAGCACGCTCACCGCAGCCGCCACGATCGCCGCCGCCGGCAGCGTCGCCAGCAATGGCCAACCAAAGCGCGTCGCCAGCACGCCCTGCGTATAGGCACCCACCGCAAAGAACCCGGCATAGCCGAGCGAAACCAGGCCGGTCCACCCCGTCAACACATTGAAGCCGACCACGCCGATGGCGGTGATGAGGATAGTCGTCGCGAAACCCAGCGCGTAGGCATTGGCCGCATACGGCAGCCCGATCGCGGCCAGCACCGCGAAAGGCAGCAGCGGAACGGCACGCCGCTGCGCCGGATGCCGATGGCGGATGAGGCTCGCCGGCATCAAAGCCGCTCCACGTCGCGCGCGCCGAACAGCCCGGTCGGCCGGATCATCAGCACCGCCACGATGGCGACGAAGCCGGCGATCTCCTTCAGCGCGGTATCGCCGTATCCACCGGTGAGGTTCTCCACCACGCCCAGGATCAGGCCGCCGATCGCCGAGCCGATCACCGAATCGAGCCCGCCGACGATGGTCGCCGGGAAGGCCTTCAGCCCGGCCTGGAAAAGGTCCGGCCCGACATAGGTGGTGCTGGCGAACAACACTCCGGCCAGCGCTGACACGCCCGCCGATGCGGCCCAGGCGATGGCGGCGACGCGGCGCACGTCTATCCCCATCAGCGTCGCGGTCCGCTCATCGATCGCGGTGGCGCGCATCGCCAGCCCCATGCGGCTGAACCGCAGCAGCGCCCAGGCGGCGGCGATCGCCACTGCGAGCACCGCGAAGGCGAGGAGCTGCACCGGGTACAACCCCACGCCGCCGAACTTCAGCACCGCCTCGCCGGCTCGGGCGGGGAATTCGCGCGGCTCGCTGCCCCAGGCCAGCACGATCAGCGCCCGGATCATCACCGCGAGCCCAATCGTCACCATCACGATGGCAAACGCCGGCCGCCCGACCATCGGACGGATCACCAGCCGGTCCAGCACCAGCCCCGTGGCGATGCCGATCAGCGGCGCGATCAGCAGCGCGCTCCAGAAGGGCAGCGGAATGCGCGTGAATACCGAGGCGGTGAGGTAGACGATCAGCATCGCCACCTCGCCCTGGGCGAAATTCACCACCCCGGTCGCCTTGTAGATGGCGGCATAGGCCATGCCGAACAGGCCATAAATGGCCCCGGCCGCCAACCCGGAGACGATGAGGTCAGCGAGGAACTGCATCGGTCGCGATCTCGGTGAGGGTCAGGCCAATGCCGGCGAAATACCCCGCCGTTTCAGGGGCGAGCGTCCCGCCATGCGCGATCAGCAGCCGCGCCCGATCAAGCCCAAGCTGGCGGCGCAGGCGGCGTGCAGCGAAGGGCCAGGCGAAGCGGCCAGGCGGCACACGACGGCCGAGATCCTCGCGCAGCGCCTCCCACTGCGCAGCCGTAGCGGAGAAGCGCTCGGGCCGCACCACGGCGAGATCCGCCGCCGCAGTGCCGGGGCGCTCGGGAAAACTCAGCGTGCCGCCGTCCCGCAGCAACGGCAGGATATTGGCAGCGATCTCGGCGGGGTCGAGCAGCGAAGCCTGGCAGAACCCGTGCAGTGGCGGCTGGCCAGCCGCAGCGCTCCCGGCGGGAGGCGGCGGCGGAGCGGGCGCCTCGGCGATGAGAGCAGCGAGCCCGATGGCACCGGGCAGCGGCTCGATCAGCACCACCGCGCCGCCATGCCCAGCGGCCCGCAGCGCATCCGCATCCTCCGCGGTTTCAGCGACGGCGAAGGGCGCGCCGGCAGCAACCGGCGCGGCGCCAAGCCAATCGCAGGCCAGCACCGTGATCAGCGCCTCGGGCCGCGGCTCGCTCGCCAAAATCACCCGGCCGCCCGCCCCGATCCCCCGCGCATGCAGCGCGCCAGCCAGCGCCGAGACGTCAGCCAGAATATCCTCCCAGCGCCAACCCAACCACTGGCCACGAGCATGATGCCACATTGCCGCCGCCCGCGGCGCGCTGGTGGCCCGGGCCTGCAACAGCCCGATCACGCCGCCGCCCCCAAATAGGCCGCGATCACCCGCGGATCGGCGCCCACCTCAGCCGGCACGCCCTCAGCGATCGGTTCGCCGAAGTTCAGCACCGTGATGCGGTCGGAGATGTCCATCACGATACCCATATCGTGCTCGATCATCAGCACGGTGATGCCGAGCCCCTGGTTGATGCGCAGCACCAGCCGGGCGATCGCCGCGGTCTCCTCGGTGTTCATGCCAGACACCATCTCGTCGAGCAGCAGCAGGCGCGGCCGCATCGCCAGCGCCCGCCCGAGTTCCACGCGCTTCTGGATGCCATAGGCCAGGCTGCCCACCGGCACGTCGCGCACGCGTGCGAGATCGAGCCAGGCGATCAGCGCCTCCGCCCCCGCCCGCGCCTTGGCCTCCGCCCGGCGCGCCCGCGGCAGGGCGAACAGCGCCGAAAGCGGATCGCTGCGCATGCCCGCGTGGCAGCCCGCCAGCAGGTTCTCCAGCACCGTCTCGCCGCGAAACAGCGCCAGGTTCTGGAAGGTGCGGCCAAGCCCGATCGCGGCGCGGCGATGCGCCGGCAACCCCGTAATATCCTGCCCGGCGAACGCGATACGCCCGGTGGTCGGGCGGATGGCACCGCTGATCAGATTGAACAACGAGGTCTTGCCCGCCCCATTCGGGCCGATCACGCTGTGAATGCTGCCCGCGGCCACGCTGAGATCGACCCCGCGCACCGCCTGCACGCCGCCATAGGACTTGCCGAGCCCGTGCGTGGTCAGCAGCCCATTCACGCCGGCCACCGCACGCGCGGCGCAAGCGCCACCGCCTCACGCACATTGCGCCGCGTGCCGCTGTCGGACAGGCCGAGATAATGCGCGCGGATCATCGGGTCCGCCGCCAGCGCCGCCGCCGCGCCGGATGCGGCGACGCGGCCGCCCTCCATCACCGTTGCCCGGTCGGCCAAAGCGAGCGCCCGGCTGGCGTTCTGCTCGATCAGCAGGATGGTGAGGCCGAGTTCGCCGCGCAGCCTCGCGAGCGCGGCGAAAATCTCACCGGTGATGACCGGAGCGAGCCCCAGCGACGGCTCGTCAAGCATCAGCAGCCGCGGCCGCGCCATCAGGGCGCGCCCGAGTGCGACCATCTGCTGCTCACCGCCGGAGAGCAGGCCGGCGGCGCGGCTGAGCTTGTCGGTGAGCGGGGGAAACAGATCGAGGATGCGCGCGAGCGTATCCGCCCGCTCGGCAGCGCCGCGCAGGAAGCCACCGATGGAAAGATTCTCCGCCACCGTCAGCCGCGCGAACAACCGCCGACCTTCCGGCACCTGCACGATCCCGCGGCGTACCGCGTCATCGGCCCGAATACCGCGCAGGGAGGCGCCCTCGAAGGCGATATCGCCCCCGGCGATGCGCCCGCCCTCGGCCGCCAACACCCCCGAAATCGCCTTCAACACCGTCGACTTGCCCGCCCCATTGGCGCCGAGCAGGGCGACGATGCCGCCGGCAGGCACGTCGAGGCTGAGGTCCCGCACTGCCTCCACGGCGTTGCCATAGGTGATGCGCAGATGCTCGATCCGCAGCATCAGGCGTCGCGGCGGATGACGATGCCGGCGGCCTCGCGATCCCACACGCCGTCGCCAAGCCCCTGGCCACGCAGCACGTGCTTCTCGATCTTCTGCGTCGGCGTCTTCGGCAGGTCGGGCAGGATGCGCAAAAAACGCGGGATCATGAAATAGGGCAGGCGCGGGCGGAGAAAGGCGATCAACTCCGCCGGGTCCAGCGCCGCACCGGGCTGCAGCGAGAGCACGACCAGCACCTCGCTTTCGGAAAGCGCACTCGGCACCGCCACCGCCGCCGCCTCGCGCACGGCGGGATGCGCCAGCACCTCGGCCTCCACCTCGAAGGAGGAGATGTTCTCGCCACGCCGGCGGATGGTGTCCTTCAACCGGTCAACAAAATAGAAGTTGCCGTCTTCATCCCGGCGGAACGCGTCACCGGTGTGGAACCAGCCATTGCGCCAGGCCCGCGCGGTGGCCTCGGCGTCACGCCAATAGCCATGCGCGATGGTCCAAGGTGCATCCATCCGCAGGATCAACTCGCCCACCGTGCCGTGCGGCACCTCGTAGTCGTTGTCATCGACGACGCGCACTTCCGCCCCCGCTCGCTGCCGGCCGCAACTGCCGGCGACCGTCGGGTTGGGCGCCGAGATGATGGGGATCGAAATCTCCGTCATGTTGAAGGAGGTATAGACATCGAAGCCGAAGCGATCGCGCAGGCGCAGCGCGTCGGTATCGAGCGGCTGCACGATGATATGGCGCAGCGTGCTGGCCCGCTCGGCCGCACTCGGCAGCAGGTTCAGCACGTAGCTGGTCATCACGCCGAGTAGGATGACGAAGGTGGATTGCGTGCGGTTGACCGTGTCCCAGAACTCATCGGTGCGGAACCGCTCGATCACCGCCACCGAGCCGCCGAGCCCCAGCATCAGCACGCAGGGCAGGATGCCGGCCACGTGGTACATCGGCAGGTTGACCATGTAGCGGTCTTCGGCGGTCATGAAATAGACGGCACGGCCGGCGGTGTGGATGTGCCGATAGGAGCACATCACGCCCTTGGATGGCCCGGTAGTGCCTGACGTATAGAGGATGCACTGCACATCATGCGGCAGGATCGGCCGCAACAGAGGCGGCGCCTGCTCGGCATCGTCCAGCGCTGCGGCAGGCCAAATTTCGAGCCCGTCGATCCCGGGCAGCTCATCACCGAACACGATCGCCCGGGCGAGCACGCCGCGATCGACGTCGGCGAGGCGGGCGGTGAAATCGGCGGTCGCGACGATCAGCGTCGCCTCGCTGTTGGTCACCACCCGCTCCAGCAACCCGCCCCGATAGGCCGCATTCACCGGCACCGCCGTGGCCCCGAGGTAATTGGCGGCGAACCACACGCGCAGCATGTCCGGCCCATTTGGCAGCGCGATCAGTAGCCGGTCATCCTGGCGCAGGCCGGCCCGGTACAGCCCGGCCGCGGTACGGCGCGTCTCGGCGAGAGTTTCCGCGAAGCTCCAGCTGCTGCCATCGCCGAACACCGCGTAGATGGCGTCGGGCCGCGCGGCCGCCTGGGCCTCCAGCAGGTCCCGCAGCACGCAATCGGCCCCCGCCGCCGCATTTGCGGCCTCGCTCATCATTCTCGTCCGTCTCCCGCGTCTCCGCCTCGGCGCCACTCTGGCGCAAAGGCGATAGGGGCGGAAGCCTCGCCTCCCCGATCAGGCCCGGCGGAGATCCGCCACGGCCTGAGCGATGCGGTCCGCGCCCTCCATCAGGGCACCGATATCGGTGGCGATGGACAGGCGGAAATACGGCGACAGGCCATAGGCGGTGCCGGAAACCACGGCGACGCCGGCGTGGTCGAGCAGGAACATCACCACGTCATCGTCGCTGGCCAGCGTCTTGCCGTCCGGCGTGCGTTGGCCAAGCAGACCGGCGCAATTCACATAAAGGTAGAAGGCGCCATCCGGCATCGCGCAGGAGAGGCCTGGGATGGCGTTGATGCGCTGGGCCATGCGGTCCCGCCGCTGGTGGTAGATGGCGACGCTTTCGGCCACGAAAGACTGGTCGCCGTTCAGCGCGTCGGTCGCCGCCGCCTGGCTGGCGGCGCAGCAATTCCCGGCGGCCTGCGAGAGCAGTGTGTCAACCGCGGCAATGATATCCCGCGGCCCGGCGATCCAGCCGATACGCCAGCCGGTCATCGCGTAGGTTTTCGACACGCCATTGATGGCGATGGTGCGGTCGCGCAGTTCGGGGGCCGCGGCAAGCAGGTGCACGTTGGGCCGGCCGGTGAAGCGGATGTGTTCGTAGATATCGTCGGTCATCACCATCACATGGGGATGCCGGGCGAGTACCTCGGCCAACCCCAGGTATTCCTCAGTCGAGTAGGTGGCTCCGGTGGGGTTGGAGGGGGAGTTCAGCATCAGCCAGCGGGTGCGCGGCGTGATGGCGGCTTCCAACTGGGCGGGGGTGAGCTTGAAGCCCTGGCTCTCCGGGCAGGCGATAGTCACCGGCGTGCCGTCATTGGCCAGCGTCATGTCGGTGTAGGACACCCAGTAGGGCGCCGGAACGATTACCTCGTCGCCGGCCTCGATGGTGACCGCCAGCGCATTATAGATCGCGCTCTTGGCGCCGGAGGTCACGATGATCTCGGCCGGCGTGTAGCTGAGCCCGTTCTCGCGGGCGAGCTTGGCGCAGATGGCCTGGCGCAGTTCGAGCGTGCCGGCATTGGGGGTATAGCGCGTGGCGCCACCCTCGACGGCGCGGGCGGCGGCGGCGCGAATGCTGATCGGCGTATCGAAATCCGGCTCACCCACCACGAGGTTGACGATGGTGCGGCCCTGGCGGCGCAGCTCATTGGCGCGATCGGCGGCGGCCGTGCTGGGGGAGGGCTTGATGCGCCTGACGCGCGACGCGATCCGCGTGGTGTTCACGATATTCCTGGCCCCGTTGTGACAAAGCGAGCGTGCAGGCTAGGGGGCGAATCTTCCAATGGCCAAGAGGCCTTGGCTCTGCCCAAATAGGCAAGACTTATGGATGGACCCCATGAACCTGCGCCGGCTGCAGTATTTCGTGAAGATCGTGGACATCGGCAGCCTTACCCAGGCCGCCGATATCCTCCATGTCGCGCAGCCCGCGCTGAGCCAGCAACTCGCGACCCTCGAAGGCGAAGTGCGCCAGCAGCTTCTCCTGCGCACCAAGCGCGGCGTAACGCCGACCGAGGCCGGGCGGGTGCTGTATCGCCACGCCCAGCTGATCCTTCGGCAATGCGAACAAGCCCGCGTGGATATGCTGGCGGCGCATCAGGGGCTATCCGGCGCCGTCTCGGTCGGCCTCGCGCCAGGCACCGCGGCGGCCGGGCTCGCGCTGCCGCTCCTGCGCGCGGTACGGGCGCGCCATCCCGGTGTCCTGCTCTATCTCAATGAGACTTATGGCTCGACCTTGTCGGAGCTGATCATGAACGGGCGGATGGATCTCGCCGTGCTTTATGGCGGCAACACCCAGGTGCACGGCCTCGCCTTCACGCCACTACTACGGGAACCGCTTTACGTCGTCGGCCCCGCCGCCATGCCGGCACTGCCGGACGAGGTGCCGCTGCGCCTGCTCGGCGAGATCGATCTCTATCTCGCCCGCCCCTACAACGTGGTGCGCCGGATGGTGGACGAGGCCTTCGCCGGGGCCGGCATGGCACCCCGCGTCGTCGCCGAGGTGGAGTCGGCGAGCACGCTGACGGCGGTGATCGCCGAGGGGCTTGGCGCGACCATCCTGCCCGAATCCATGGCCCGGCAGATCGTCGCCTCCTGCGCGGCCTGGCAGTGCCGCATCGTCGAGCCGGTCATCACCGCGCCCTTGGCACTATGCGAGTCCGACCATCTGCCGCTATCGGAACCAGCGGGAGCGATCCGCGACATCCTGCTCGAACTGGTGGCCGGGCTGCCGGGGAACTTGCTCGCAGCATCATAAGCCGGCCTTATCGGGGCAGAGACATTCAGTCTTGGCGCCGCCTTCCGCCGGCCGATAGCGTTCTGCGCGAGCGAGGACGCATGGACCTGGACCACATCAAGGCACTGATCGAGATGATGGCCGCCTCCGATTTGTCGGAGATGGAGGTCAGCGAGAACGGCTGGACGCTGCGGCTCTCGCGACGCGCCAGCACTGTGGCACTGCCGCCCCTCGCCTCGCGGGCAGCGCCCGTGACGCGGCGGGATGCCGCTCCCACCGCCCCAAGCCCCGATGTGCATGCCCCGCTCGCCGGCGTGGTGCATCTGCAATCCGAACCCGGCATGCCGCCGTTCGTCAGCCCCGGCGCCACCGTCGCCGCCGGCGACACGCTGTGCCTGATCGAGGCGATGAAGGTGTTCAACACCGTCCGCGCCGAACGCGCCGGCACCATCGGCGCCGTGCTGGTGGAGAATGGCGGTGACGTCGATGCCGGGCAATTGCTGATGCGGATCGCATGAGCCCAGGAGTCTCGCTGCTCGGCACCACCGCGCTGCTGTTCGACGCACCGGGCGCCACCGACTTGCCGACGCAGCAGCGTATCTGGTCCCTCGCCCGCGAGGCCGAGACCTGGCCCGAGGTGCGCGAGGCGGTGCCAGGCATGAACAACATGATGCTGGTCTTCGCCCGCGCGCCACGCAACCTCGATGCGCTGGAAATCCGGTTGCATGAAGCCTGGGCAGCCGCCACGCCGCTGCCGCTCGGGGGCCGGCTGATCGAGCTACCGGTGGTCTATGGCGGCGAGGGCGGGCCGCACATGGCGGATGTCACTGGCCATACCGGGCTTGGCATCGATGACCTGGTGGCCCTGCACACCGCGCCGGACTACCCGGTCTTCGCCCTCGGCAGCCATCCCGGCTATTGCTACCTCGGCGGCATGGACCCGCGGATCGCCACCCCCCGCCGCAAAATTCCGGTGCTCAGCATCCCCGGCGGCGCGGTCTCCATCGGCGGCACCCAAACCGGCGTCTCCGCCTCTGCCGGCCCGAGCGGCTGGAACACCATCGGCAGCACCGCGATGTGCTTCTTCGATCCCACCCAGCATCCGCCGGCCCTGCTGCGGCCCGGCGACACGCTGCGCTTCCGGGCGGAGCGGGTGGTGCGATGATCGAGATCCTCTCCGACACCGCGCTCGCCACCGTGCAGGACCTCGGCCGCACCGGCGCGCTCAACTGGGGCGTCGGCACGTCAGGTGCGATGGACCCGCTGGCGCTCGCCGCCGGCAACCTGCTGCTCGGCAATGCGGCAGGAGACGCCGCGATCGAAATCCAGGTGTTTCCGTTTGCCGTTCGCGTCCATGCCGACTGCGCCTTCGCCCTGACCGGCGCCGATTGCGCCGCGCGGATGGACGAGCAGACGCTGCTGCCCTGGTGGTCCGGCATGGCGCGGGCCGGGCAGACGCTGCGGCTCGGCCTGCCCGTCGCCACCGCCTGGCCGGCGAGCCGCGCCTATCTCTGCCTCGCCGGCGGGATCGACGTGCCGGAAATGCTGGGCTCGCGCAGCACCCAACTGCGCGGCGCCTTCGGCGGGTATGCGGGCCGTGCGCTGCGCCAAGGTGATCTATTGCGAGCGGGGCGGCCGGGCGGCGACGTCAACGGGTTCGGCGCCGTGCCGCCCGCACTGGCCATGCCCTTGCAGCAGGACGGGCTGCCCGCCATCCGCGTGCTGCGCGCCGCCGAATACGACCGCTACACCCCTGCCTCGCACGCCGCATTCTGGGGCGAGGCGTGGCGCATCACGCCGCAGAGCGACCGCTACGGGTATCGGCTTGCCGGGCCGAGCCTAACCCCCATCGCCCCGATCGAGTTGCGCTCCCACGGCATCGTGCCCGGCGTGATCCAGGTGCCGCATGGCGGGCAGCCGATCGTGCAGATGCGCGACGCCCAGCCCTCCGGCGGCTATCCAAAAATCGGCACCATCATCGAGGCCGACCTGTGGCGGCTCGGCCAAGCGCCGATCGGCAGCCGCTTCCGCTTCCTTGAGACCGACTGGGCGACGGCGCTCGCGGCGCGCGACGCCAACGAGGCCTGGCTCGCCGGCCTCGGCCGCCTCGCCAACTTGCAGCGCTTGGGCGCGGCCGCGGCATGACCCTCCCCCCCGTCGATATCGCGCGGATCTCGGAATGGCTCGCCGCCTCCGGCCTGACGGCGCTGGAACTGCGGGGCCCTGGCTGCCATCTCCGCCTGCGGCAGGACCGCGGGACTGTGACGCCGATGGAAGCGCCGTCGGCGCGCCAGGTGGTCACCTCGCCCGGAATCGGCCGCTTTCTCACCACCCATCCGCTGCATTCCACCCCCCTCGCCCCCGAAGGCAGCGTGGTCGCGCTCGGCCAAATCATCGCGCTGCTGCAAATTGACGCCCTGCTGATGCCGGTCACCGCCCCAGCCGGATCCGTCCTCGCCGCCGTGCTCGCCGAACCCGGTGAGATCGTCGGCTACGGCACCCCGCTGCTCGAACTTCACCCCATCGCGGAGTAGGCCCATGGAGATCGACCTCAACGCCGACCTCGCCGAAGGCTACGGACCATGGACCATCGGTGACGATGCGGCGCTGCTGGACATCGTCTCCTCCGCCAATCTGGCGTGCGGCTTTCACGCAGGGGACCCGCTGATCATGGCCCGCACCGTGCGCCTCGCCGCCGCGCGAGGGGTCGATATCGGCGCCCATGTCGGCTTCCCCGATCGCCAGGGCTTCGGCCGGCGGGTGATGCAGATCGACACCGAGGAGCTGGCGGCGATGATTGTCTACCAGCTGGGCGCGCTGGCCGGCATCGCCAGCGCGGCCGGGCAGCGCGTGACCCATATGAGTTTCCACGGCGCGCTGGGCAATCTCGCCGCCGGCGACGCCGCGCTCGCCTTGCCGCTGGTCCGCGCGGTGGCGGATTTTGACCCCGGGCTCACCATCATCTCCTCGAGCAGCCGCGCCATCGAGGACGCCGCCGCCGCCGCCGGGCTGCGGGTGGTGAAGACCTTCCTCGCCGACCGCGCCTATGACGAGGCCGGCCTGCTGGTGCCGCGCAAGCGTCC